>NZ_JBITCO010000005.1:0-98261 GCF_044453265.1 Kitasatospora sp. NPDC051705
GACGACGCACACACCCGCGCCACCTCCTCGATCACGATCACCGTCGCCAACGCGTCCGCACCCGCACCGCCGTACTCCTCCGGCACGTGCACCGCGTGCAGGTCACTGCCCTGCAACGCCTCCAGCGCCTCCTGCGGGAACCGGCCCAGCTCGTCCACCTCCGCCGCGAACGGAGCGATCTTCGCCTCGGCCAGCGAACGCACCGCCTCACGGAGCATCCCGTGCTCCTCGGAGATACGGAAGAGATCGAAGTCAGCCGCGCCTGCGCCGCCCGCCATGTTGCCCGCCTCGCCAGTGGTCGAAGTCAATTCGGGTTAACTACCGTTCAGTAGAGATCCTAGGGCTCCGACCTGCGGCTGCCTAGCGTTCCCCGTGACCGGGCGATCCCTGCCGACTCCGGCGGGCGGATAGCATCAGGTGCACCCGTACAGGTCGAGTCCGCACAAAGGGGAACCCGTGACCCTCCGCATCTCCGTGATCGGCACCGGCTACCTCGGCGCCACGCACGCCGCCGCGATGGCCGAGTTCGGCTTCGAGGTGCTGGGCCTGGACATCGACCCCGACAAGATCGCCACGCTGACCGCCGGCCGGGTGCCGATGTACGAGCCGGGCCTGTCGGAGCTGTTGCTCAAGCACGTGGCCGGACACGAGGGCTCGACCGGCCGGCTGCGCTTCACCAGCTCCGTCCAGGAGGCCGCCGAGTTCGGCGACGTGCAGTTCATCTGCGTCAACACCCCCCAGCGCAAGGGCGAGTTCGCGGCCGACATGTCCTACGTGGACACCGCCATCGACGACCTCGCGCCGTACCTGACCCGCCCGGTCCTGGTGGTCGGCAAGTCCACCGTGCCGGTCGGCTCGGCGAGCCGGCTGGCCGAGCGGCTGGCCGCCCTGGCTCCGGTCGGCGCGGGCGCCGAACTCGCCTGGAACCCGGAGTTCCTGCGCGAGGGCTTCGCCGTCCGGGACACCCTGCGGCCGGACCGGATCGTCGTCGGCGCCCACAGCGAGAACGCCGAGCGGCTGCTGCGCGAGGTGTACGCCGAGCCGATCGCGGCCGGGGTGCCGTTCATGGTCACCGACTACGCGACCGCCGAACTGGTCAAGGCCGCCGCCAACTCCTTCCTGGCCACCAAGATCTCCTTCATCAACGCGATGGCCGAGGTCTGCGAGGCGGCCGGCGCGGACGTCACCCAGCTCAGCAAGGCCCTCGCCCACGACGAGCGGATCGGCGGCAAGTTCCTCAACTCCGGCCTCGGCTTCGGCGGCGGCTGCCTGCCCAAGGACATCCGCGCCTTCATGGCCCGGGCCGGCGAGCTCGGCGCCGACCAGGCGCTGACCTTCCTGCGCGAGGTCGACTCGATCAACATGCGCCGCCGCTCCCGGATGGTCGAACTGGCCCGCGAGCAGTGCGACGGCGGCTTCCTGGGCCGCCGGGTGGCCGTCCTGGGCGCCGCGTTCAAGCCCAACTCGGACGACATCCGGGACTCCCCCGCGCTCAACGTCGCCGCCCAGATCCAGCTCCAGGGCGCCCAGGTCACCGTCTACGACCCCAAGGCCGTGGACAACGCCCGCAAGATGTTCCCCTCGCTCGCCTACGCCTCCTCGGCCCTGGAGGCCGCCGAGGGCGCCCACGTCGTCCTGCACCTGACCGAGTGGAGCGAGTTCCGCGAGCTGGACCCGGCGGCGCTGGGCGCCGTCGTCGCCGAGCGGCGACTGCTCGACGGCCGCAACGTGCTGGACGCCGAGGCCTGGCGCGCCGCGGGCTGGACGTACCGCGCCCTCGGCCGCCCCAGCTGACGGCGCCCCCACCGCCGGTCGCGGGGGCGGCCGGATGGCTCATCCTCGTTGGCACCGCCGCCCGGCGCGCCGGATGCTCGTCGCACCGGGCGTCGGCTCCACCGTCACCGGAGCGGGCCGGATGAGGTGAGGGCATGGCCGCAGCGGACGCGTCGAGCGTCGTCCACGACGTGGTGACGTCGGCGCTCCCGGCCGTCGTGGCCGCGCTCCTCGGCGCCGCGGGGCTCTGGTTGCGGGACTGGCGCGCCCGGCGGAGCGCCGCGACCAGGCGGCGGCAGCAGCTGGACGAGGCGCAGGCCTACCTCGGCTTCCTCGGCCAGTGGTTCAGCACCTACGCGGCCGTCGCCCCGGGGGCGGACGCCGCCCAGGCGCGGGCCTGGGCCGCCGGGTACCTGGAGGACCAGCTCCGGGCCCTGCAGACACCGGAGGCCGAGGCGCCGCGGGGCGAACCGACCCCGTTCCGGACGAGGACGAGGCTGGTGCTCCTCCTCTACCCCCTGCACTCCTTCGCCGGCTCGATGGTGCGACTCCTGTACTACGCCGCGCTGGGGCTCACGGTCGAGTTCACCTCGGCCTCCCTCGTGACCTCCGACGAGTGGCTCGTCAGGGTCGCGCTGGCCGCGTTCTTCCTGGTGGCCGGGCTCGTGGTGCTCGGCGTCCTGTGGCGGCTCGCCGTTCAGCTCTCGCCCGGGAACGCCGTCCCCGGGAGCCGTCACGAGGACCGCGCGCGGCGGGCCGGCCCGGCGCCGGACGGGAGCGGTGCAGACCACGACCGGGCGCCTCCCCCGCCGCCGTCCGCACCGCCGCCCGGGCCGCCGCGCTGATCTCCGGGATCCGCCCGCGTCCGCCGGACGGGCGCTAGCCGAACCGGCCGGCCAGGCCGAGGCGGGGGATCTCGATGGCGGGGCACTTGTCCATCACCATCGCGAGCCCCGCCGCCCGCGTCCGCTCGTACGCGGCCTCGTCGACCACGCCGAGCTGGAACCAGACGGCCGCGGCGCCGATCGCGGCCGCCTCGTCCGCGACCCCGCCGGCGAGGTCCGAGCGGACGAAGACGTCCACCACGTCGACCTCGAACGGGACGTCCGCGAGCGAGGCGTACCCCTGCTCGCCGTGCACCGTCTCCGCCTTCGGGTGCACCGGCACGATCCGCTTGCCGAAGCGCTGCAGCACCTCGGCGACGCCGTACGCCGCTCGCCGCCGGTTGGACGAGAGGCCCACGACGGCCCAGGTGTCACCCAGCTCGGTAAGGATCCTCCGGACCGTCTCCGGGTCGCCGTACATGTCCTGCCTCCTCGCAGCCGGGAACTCACCGGAGCCAGCGCCACCGCGGCCCCGGCCATTCCCGGCCGCCGTCAGCACGGGTCGGCGCGGGTCGGCACCGTCGACCCGGACGGTCGGGTCAGGCCTCCCCGTCCCCGGCGCCGTCCAGCTGCGCGATGGTGGCGATGGACGGGCGGCGGCGCGCCCGCAGCCCGGCGGCGGCCGACTCGGCGTCGCGCAGCACGCGGACGGCGTTGTGCCAGGTGAGCTTGGCGAGGTCGCCCTCGGACCAGCGGCGGCGCAGCAGCTCGGCGACCAGGTTGGGGTAGCCGGCCACCGAGTCCAGGCCCTCGGGCAGGAAGGCGGTGCCGTCGAAGTCCCCGCCGATGCCGATGTGGTCGATGCCGGCGACCTCGCGCATGTGGTCGAGGTGGTCGGCGACGGTGGCCGGGGTGGCGGCCGGCCGCGGGTTGTCGGCCTCGAAGGCGCGCTGGCGGTCCATCGCGGCCGGCGTGGTGTCGAGCGGGTGGAAGCCGTGGGCACGCATGTTGGCGTCGGCGGCGAGGGTCCACTCGATGGCGGCGGGCAGGATGAACTTGGGCACGAAGGTGGCCATCGCCACGCCGCCGTTGGCGGGCAGCTGGGCGAGCACGTCGTCGGGGACGTTGCGCGGGTGGTCGCAGACGGCGCGGGCGGAGGAGTGCGAGAACACCACCGGGGCCTCGGTGACCCGCAGGGCGTCGCGCATGGTGTCGGCGGAGACGTGCGAGAGGTCGACGAGCATGCCGAGCCGGTTCATCTCCCGGACGACCTCCTCGCCGAAGCGGGTCAGGCCGCCGGCCGCCGGCTCGTCGGTCGCGGAGTCCGCCCACGGGGTGTTGTCGTTGTGGGTGAGCGTCAGGTAGCGCACGCCGAGCTCGTACAGGGCCCGCAGGGTGGCGAGCGAGCAGTCGATGGAGTGGCCGCCCTCGGCGCCCATCAGGGAGGCGATCCGGCCCTCGGCGCGGGCGGCCTCCATGTCGTCGGCGGTGCGGGCGAGCCGGAGCCGGTCGGGGTAGCGCTCGACCAGGGCGTGGACGAAGTCGATCTGCTCCAGGGTGGCGCTCACCGCGTGGTCGCCGGCCAGCCGGGTGGGCACGTAGACGGACCAGAACTGGGCGCCGACCCCGCCCTCCGCGAGGCGGGCGAGGTCGGTGTGCAGGCGGTCGCTCTGGTCGGCGGCGAGGTCGAGCGCGCCGAGGTCGTACCCGGCCTGTTCGCGCATGGCCCACGGGAGGTCGTTGTGGCCGTCCACCACGGGGGCGGTGCGCAGCAGGGCCCGGGCGCGGTCCAGCGGGGCGGGGGAGTCCGGCTCAGAAGTCATGTGAGCCGTTCTACCCCACCCGCCCCGGTGGTCGGACTACTTGCCGAAGCCGAAGGAGGAGGATCCGGCCACCTTGGCCCGGAGCTTCTTGCCCTTCTCGGTGGCCTGGTTGTTCAGCTCGGCCTGGAACTCGGTCATCCGCTCGGTCAGCTCGGGGTCGAAGGCCGCGAGCATGCGCACGGCGAGCAGGCCGGCGTTGCGCGCGCCGGCCACCGAGACGGTCGCGACCGGCACGCCGGCCGGCATCTGGACGATGGAGAGCAGGCTGTCCATGCCGTCGAGGTAGCGCAGCGGCACCGGCACGCCGATGACCGGCAGCGGGGTGACGGAGGCGAGCATGCCGGGCAGGTGGGCCGCGCCGCCGGCGCCCGCGATGATCGCCTTCAGGCCGCGCCGGTGGGCGTTCTCGCCGTAGGCGACCATCTCGCGCGGCATCCGGTGCGCCGAGACGACGTCGACCTCGTAGGGGATCTCGAACTCGTCGAGGGCCTGGGCGGCGGCCTCCATGACGGGCCAGTCGGAGTCCGAGCCCATGACGATGCCAACAACCGGGGATGTCATTCGGTGATCGTTCCTCGCAGGTAGGCGGCCGCGTGGCGGGCTCGCTCGCGGACGTCGTCGAGGTCGTCCCCGAAGACGTTGACGTGGCCGACCTTGCGGCCGGGCTTCACGTCCTTCCCGTACATGTGGATCTTCAGCCCGGGGTCGCGGGCCATGCAGTGCAGGAAGGCGTGGTACATGTCCGGGTAGTCGCCGCCCAGGACGTTGACCATCACGGTCCACCGGGCGCGCGGCCTCGGGTCGCCGAGCGGGAGGTCGAGGACGGCCCGCAGGTGGTTCTCGAACTGCGAGGTGACCGCGCCGTCCTGGGTCCAGTGCCCGGAGTTGTGCGGGCGCATGGCGAGCTCGTTGACCAGGATCCGGCCGTCCCGGGTCTGGAACAGCTCGACGGCGAGGTGGCCGACGATGCCGAGTTCGCCGGCGATCCGCAGGGCGAGCTGCTGGGCCTCGTCGGAGAGGGCGGGGTCGAGGTCGGGCGCGGGGGCGGTGACCTCGGCGCAGACGCCGTCCTCCTGGACGCTCTCCACCACCGGGTAGGCGACGGCCTGGCCGCTGGGCGAGCGCACGACGTTGGCGGCGAGCTCGCGGACGAAGTCGACCTTCTCCTCGGCCAGCACGGCGACGCCGGCGAGGAACGGCGCGGCCGCCTCCTCCTCGCCGTCGACGACCCAGACGCCCTTGCCGTCGTAGCCGCCGCGGACGGTCTTCAGCACGACGGGGTAGCCGTCGCCCTCCGCGGCGAACGCGGTGACGTCGGCCGGGTCGGCGACGATCCGGTGCCGGGGGCAGGGCACGCCGATGGAGTCGAGCCTGGCCCGCATGACGCCCTTGTCCTGGGCGTTGACGAGCGCGTCCGGGCCGGGGCGGACGGCGATGCCGTCGGCCTCCAGGGCCCGCAGGTGCTCGGTGGGGACGTGCTCGTGGTCGAAGGTCACCACGTCGCAGCCGGCCGCGAAGCGGCGCAGCGTGTCGAGGTCGCGGTAGTCACCGAGGACGACGTCGGAGACCACCTGCGCGGCGGAGTCCTGGGGCGTGTCGGCGAGGAGTTTGAACCTGACTCCGAGCGGGATGCCCGCCTGGTGTGCCATGCGGGCCAGTTGCCCGCCGCCGATCATGCCCACCACTGGAAAATTCACATTGCCCGGGGAAGTCACGCCGCCAGGATATCCGGGCCGGTCGGGGGTGGTGGAGCCGCTGGTGGGCGGCATGGAGCGGACGCGCGTAGATGTCAACCCGGCGCCCTCGCGGCTGAGCCGTTCGGCGGAAGCGGGTAGCCTGGACGGCTAGGTCCTGGTCTACGCGGTCCGATCATGTGCGTGCACGCAGGGCTCAAGGGACGACCGCGATGCCGCGATCCGCCCTCTCGACCCGCACGCACATGGAGGCAGCCCGGTATGGCGACGACCGCAGCTTCGAGCACCTCGCTCGCGCAGAAACTGCGCGGGCTCTCGGGCGAAGTGGTGAAGTTCGGCCTGGTCGGCCTGAGTGGCGTGGTGGTCAACTTCGCCGTCTTCTGGATCTGCATCAACGGCCTGCACCTGGCCTCGCTGCGGTCCAACATCGCGGCCACCCTGGTCGCCATCGCCAGCAACTACCTCGGCTACCGCTACTGGCTGTACCGCGACCGCGACGCCGCCTCGCGCAAGCGCGAGATCACCCTCTTCCTGGTCTACAGCGGCATCGGCATGCTGATCGAGACCGGCGTGCTCGGCTTCTCGGTGTACGTGCTGGGCCTGGACTCGCACTACGAGCAGCTGGGCGCCAAGGTCGCCGGCCTCGCGGTGGCCACCGTCTTCCGCTTCGTCTCCTACCGGACCTGGGTGTTCAAGGAGCTGCCCGGGACGGGGCAGCCGGCGGACGCCGCCAGCGGGCAGGAGCTCGCCGAGCAGGCCGAGATGATGCTGGCCGCCGAGCAGATCCGGTACGCCAAGGCCGAGTAGGCCCCCCGCTTGCCGGACCGCCGTCCGCCGGAGGACAGTGGTGACCGAGGGCGAGCGCGGCAGGCGGACGATCGAGGCCGAGGGGGGTCCCCGGGAGGATCGCCATGGCGTTCGTCCAGATCATCGACTGCAGGACCGACAGGCTCGACGACCTCAACCGGCTGATGGACAGCTGGGCCGAGCAGACCAGGGGCCGGCGGACGGCCGGCCACGCGGTGGTCGCCACCGACCGCGCCGACAGCAAGCACGTCGTGGAGATCGTCGAGTTCGCCTCGTACGAGGAGGCGATGAGGAACTCGGGCCTGCCCGAGACCGATCGGATCTTCCGCGAGATGGTCGCGCTCTGCGACGCACCGCCGACCTTCACCGACCTCGACGTGGTCCGTGACGCGGCGTTCAACAAGGCCACCGCGGGCCGGGTGCTCGACGGGCTGGCCGCGGGCGACCTCGGCGTGATCGACGAGTGCATGACCGCCGGCTACCGCGACCACGACTACGCCAGCGAGGGCGACGCCGTCGGCCGGGCGGCCTTCAAGGAGCGCTGCAGCGGCTACCTCGCCGCCTTCGACTTCACCTTCGACGTGGAGAGCCAGATCGCCGAGGGCGACGAGGTCGCCACCCGGTGGACCTGGCGCGCCACCCAGAAGGCCGACTTCATGGGCACCACGAACACCGGCCGGTCCGTCACCGGCCGCGGCACGACGACCTTCCGCTTCGAGCAGGGGATGATCTGCGAGGGCTGGTGGCAGTGGGACGTCATGGGCCTGATGCGCCAGCTCGGCATGATGCCCGGCTGACGGCCGCGGCTCCCGCCCCGGTGATCAGTCCGTCTGGCTGCGGCCGAGGAAGATCGCGAACACCGGCGGCCGCAGCGAGAGCAGTTCGAGCCGGCCGCCGTCCGCCTCCGCGAGGTCGCGGGCGACGGCGAGGCCGATGCCGGTCGAGTTGCGGCCGCTGACCGCGCGTTCGAACACCCGGTTGCCGAGGTCCGGCGGCACGCCGGCGCCCTGGTCCTGCACCTCGACCACCACCGAGGTGCCGGAGGGCCGCACCCGCAGGGTGATCGTCCCGGCGCCGTGCATCAGCGAGTTCTCGATCAGGGTGGCCAGCACCTGGGCGACCGTCCCCGGGGTGCCGACCGCGGTGACCCCGTGCAGGCCCTCCAGGGACAGCACCCGGCCGGTCTCGCGCAGCGACGGGCCCCACTCCTCCACCTGCTGCTTGATCACCTCGTCCAGGTCGAAGGCGACGGCGGTGGGGCTGCGCGGGTCGCGCTGGGTGGTGAGCAGCCGCTGGACGACGTCGGTGAGCCGCTCGACCTGCTGGAGGGCGATGGTCGCCTCCTCCTTGACGGTCTCCGGCTCCTCGGCGAGGGCGGTGATCTCCTCCAGCCGCATGGAGAGCGCGGTGAGCGGGGTGCGCAGCTGGTGCGAGGCGTCGGCGGCGAGCCGGCGTTCGGCGGTGAGCATCCGGGCGATCCGTTCGGCGCTGGTGTCCAGCACCTCGGCGACCCGGTCGAGCTCGGGCACCCCGTAGCGGCGGTCGCGCGGTCGCGGGTCCCCCGAGCCGAGCCGTTCGGCGGTCTCGGCGAGGTCGGTGAGCGGGCGGGCGAGCCGCTTGGCCTGCCAGACGGCGAGCGCCACCGCGGCCTGGACGGCCAGCAGGGCGACCACGCCGAGCAGCAGCAGCATGTTGGCGATCTGGTGGTCGACGTCCTCGCGGGACTGCTCGACGGTGACGACCTCGCCGCTGTTGCCACGCTCGACGGCCTTCAGCAGGTGGTCCCCGGCCGGCCGCTCACCGGTGGAGACGACCTCCTGGCCGGGGATCTGCACCTCGACGTAGCTGCCCTCGGTGACCTGGTTGTCGAAGGCCCGGCCGGTGACCGGTTCGCCGGCGTTCAGCCGGTTCTCGACGAGCGCGAGCACCCGGACGGCGGCCGCGTCCACCCGGTCCTGGGCCGAGTTGACGATGGTGCGCTTCTCGACGAGGGCGAGCGGGACGCAGAACACCACGACCACCACCAGGACGACGCCCAGCAGCGAGTTGATCATCCGGCGTTTCACGCTGCCGCTCCCCGAGGTGTGCTGCTCCACCGGCCGGTGCCCGGCCGCGATCTCCGTACGGGGCTAATTCTTCTCGAACCGGAAGCCCACCCCGCGCACGGTGGCGATGTAGCGCGGGTTCGCCGCGTCGTCGCCGAGCTTCTTGCGGAGCCAGGAGATGTGCATGTCGAGGGTCTTGGTGGAGGTCCACCAGGTGGTGTCCCAGACCTGCCGCATGATCTCCTCGCGGGTGACCACCCGGCCGGCGTCCCGGACGAGCACGCGCAGCAGCTCGAACTCCTTGGCGGAGAGGGTGAGCTCCTCCTCCCCGAGCCAGGCCCGGTGGGACTCGATGTCGATCTTGACGCCGTGCGCGCCGGTGGTGAGCTGGTCGACGTTGCCGCGTCGGAGCAGGGCCCGGACCCGGGCGAGCAGTTCGGCCAGGCGGAAGGGCTTGGTGACGTAGTCGTCGGCGCCGGCGTCCAGGCCGACCACGGTGTCGACCTCGTCCGCACGGGCGGTGAGCACCAGAACGGGGCAGCTCTTGCCGTCGGCGCGCAGGCGGCGGCAGACCTCCAGGCCGTCCATCTCGGGCAGCCCGAGGTCGAGGACGACGAGGTCGACCTCCTCGGTCAGGCCGGCGGCGAGTGCGGTCGGACCGTCCTCGCGGACGAGCACCTCGTAGCCCTCACGTCGCAGGGCCCGGGCGAGCGGTTCGGAGATCGCCGGATCGTCCTCGGCGAGCAGCACACAGGTCATGTGGTGATGGTAGTCCGCCGGGGTATGCCCGACCGCCTTGTGAGGTAGTTCACAGAGTGTGATCGTTATACAAGGACTTCCTAGCACTCAACAGACCGTTGCCAACCGCCCGTTCGGCGAAGAATTCACCTTTGGATCTTGAAACCGAAGGAAGAGGTGCCCGTCTACCATGGATAGACCGGGCAGATCTTCTGCAGGCTTTACCATTCCCATACCTAATTCGTGGCTTTTGTCATCCGATAACTCCAAATATGGCCACGTAGAGTGGTTCCGTCCACGTCCGCCGCCACCCCCCTTGGCGGACGCTGTCAGGCAAGGAACCCCTACACATGGCGTCTACGACCCTGGACGCCGACCTCGCGTCGGCCTCTCCCAGCGGCAAGACCTTCCTCGGCCACCCCCGAGGTCTCGCCACTCTCTTCATGAGCGAGATGTGGGAGCGCTTCAGCTACTACGGCATGCGCGCCCTGCTGGTGCTCTACATGACCGCCTCCATCGCGGACGGCGGCCTCGGCATGAAGATGGCCGTCGCCACCGCCATCTACAGCGTCTACACGGCGATGGTCTACCTGCTCGCCCTCCCCGGCGGCTGGATCGCGGACCGCTTCCTCGGCGCCCGCAAGACCGTGGCGGTCGGCGGCACGATCATCATGATCGGCCACTTCCTGCTGGCCGTGCCGTTCAGCGGCTCGTTCTTCGCCGGCCTCGCCCTGATCGCGATCGGCTCCGGCCTGCTCAAGGCCAACATCTCCACGATGGTCGGCCACCTGTACGACGGCCCGAACGACCCGCGCCGTGACGGTGGCTTCACCGTCTTCTACATGGGCATCAACCTCGGCGCCTTCGCGGCCCCGCTGGTCATCGGCACCATCGGCCAGAACGTCAGCTGGCACCTCGGCTTCGCCCTGGCCGGCGTCGGCATGGCCCTCGGCCTCGGCCAGTTCCTGCTCGGCACCCGCCACCTGAGCCCCAAGAGCGACGTCGTCGCCTCGCCGATCTCCGCGGCCGAGAAGCGCGCGATCTTCACGAAGGCCGGCATCTGGCTGGGCATCGCCGCGGTCATCTACGGCGCGCTCGTCGCGAGCGGCTCCTTCACCATCGACTGGGTGCTCTGGCCGCTGTCCATCGCGGGCATCGCGATCCCGGTCTTCGTCTTCGCCAAGGTGAAGCGCGACAAGGACCTCGACGCCACCGAGCAGTCCCGGATGAGCGGCTACATCTGGTTCTTCGTCGCCGCCGCCGTGTTCTGGATGATCTACGACCAGTCCGGCTCGACGCTGAGCATCTTCGCGGACGACCACACCGCGTCCACGCTGTTCGGGTTCGACTTCCCGTCCAGCTGGTTCCAGTCGCTCAACCCGCTGTACATCATGGCGCTGGCCCCGGTCTTCGCCTGGTTCTGGGTCGCCCTGGCCCGCCGGTCGAAGAACCCCAGCACCACCACGAAGTTCGCCTTCGGCCTGCTGATGATCGGCGCCTCCTTCATCGTCATGATGCTGGCGATGGCCGCCGCCACCGGCGGCACCAAGGTCACCCCGCTCTGGCTGGCCATGGTCTACCTGGTCCAGACCGTCGGTGAGCTCACGCTCTCCCCCGTCGGCCTGTCCGTCACCACCAAGCTGGCGCCCACCAAGTACGCCAGCCAGATGATGGGCGTCTGGTTCCTCGCCGTCACCGCGGGTGACTGCGTCGCCGCCATCTTCCAGCTCGTGCTGGGCGACGACGTGGTCGGCAGCACCTCGTACTTCGCGGTGCAGGGCGCCATGGCGATACTCGCCGGTGTCGCGCTGTGGCTGTACCGCAAGAGGGTCGTCAAGCTCATGGGCGACGTCCACTGACGTCCTGACGACCGGGCACACGCTCCGGGGCCGGTGCGGATTCCTGAGATCCGCGCCGGCCCCGGCCGTTTTCCCCCACCTCCCGCGGCCCGCCCGCACGGCCCGACCGGCGGGTCCGGAAATCCACTCGACCGCGGCGGGCCCGGTCTGCCTATGGTGCCCGCCATGCCGACCGACTCCCTCCCCCGCCAGCTCGCCCGCACCCGGCGCCTCACCCTGGGCGCGCCCACCCAGCCCCTGATCACCGCCGACGGCACCACCGTCCTGTTCCTGCGCAGCCGGGGCGGCACCGACCCGGTCGCCCGGCTCTGGGCGCTCGACACCGCCACCGGCGCGGAACGCCTGGTCGCCGACCCGGCCGCGCTCGGCGAGGGCGGCGGCGGGCTCCCCGAGGCCGAACGGATCCGCCGCGAACGCGCCCGCGTCGCGGGCTCCGGCATCACCGCCTTCAGCACCGACGCCACCGGCCGGCTCGCCGCCTTCACCCTCGGCGGCTCCCTCTGGCTCGCCGACACCGCCGCGGGCACCGTCCGCGCCGTGCCGACCGCCCCCGGGGTGTACGACCCGCGGATCGACCCGACCGGCCGCCGGATCGCCTACTCCTGCGACGGCGCCCTGCGGGTGGCCGACCTCGACGGCGGACCCGATCGGGCGCTCGCCGAACCGGAGGCCGAGGAGGTGACGTACGGCGTCGCCGAGCACGTCGCCGCCGAGTCGATGCACCGCGACCGCGGCCACTGGTGGTCCCCGGACGGCACCGCGCTGCTGGTCGCCCGCGTCGACCCGCGCCCGGTCGGCCGGCTCTTCCTCGCCGACCCGGCCGAGCCGCAGCGGCCGCCGCGCGCGATCCGCTACCCGCTGGCCGGCACCGCCAACGCGGAGGTCTCGCTCTGGCTGCTCGGCGTCGACGGCGGCCGCACCGAGGTCCGCTGGGACCGCGAGGCACACGAGTACCTCACCGCCGCCGGCTGGGACGCGCACGGCCCGTACGCCGCCGTCCAGAGCCGTGACCAGCGCACCCTGCGCACCCTCGCCGTCGAACCGGACGGCACCACCCGGCTGCTCGCCGAACGGCGCGACGAGCACTGGGTCGAACTCGTCCCCGGCCTGCCGGTGCGCACCGCCTCCGGAGCACTCGTCGACGCCGCCGACGTCGACGGCACCCGGCACCTCACCGTCGACGGCGTGCCCGTCACCCCGCCCGGGCTGCAGCTGGCCCGGGTGCTCGGGACGGACGGCGAGCAGGTGCTCTTCACCGCCCAGGACGATCCCGTCGAGACCCACCTCTGGAGCCACCACCCGGCCGAGGGCGTCCGGCGGCTCAGCGAGGGCCCGGGGCTGCACACCGGCACCCGGCGCGCCGGCACCCTGGTGCTCACCACCCGCCGGGCGGGCCACCCCGCCGGCCTCGGCACCGTCCACCGCGACGGCCGGGCCTTCCCGCTCACCTCGTACGCGCAGCCGCCGGTGCTCACCGCCCGGCCCGAGCTGCTCCGCCTCGGCCCGCGCGACCTGCGCGCCGCGCTGTACCTGCCCACCGGCCACCGGGCCGGTGCGGGGCCGCTGCCCGTCCTGCTCGCCCCGTACGGCGGGCCCGCCCAGCAGATCGTCGACACCGGCGGCCAGTGGTACGACCTGCTCGCGCAGTGGTACGCCGACCAGGGCTTCGCGGTGCTGGTCGTCGACGGCCGCGGCACCCCGGGGCGCGGCCCGCACTGGGAGAAGAGCGTCCGGGGCGACAAGGCCGGCCCCGCCCTGGAGGACCAGGTCGACGGCCTGCGGCAGGCCGCCCGGCTGCGGCCCGGCCTGCTCGACCTCGACCGGGTCGGCATCCGCGGCTGGTCCTACGGCGGCTACCTCGCGGCGCTCGCCGTGCTGCGCCGCCCGGACGTCTTCCACGCGGCCGTCGCCGGCGCGCCGCCCACCGACCAGCGGCTGTACGACACCCACTGGCAGGAGCGCTTCCTCGGCCACCCCGCCGAGCACCCCGAGCACTACGACGCCTGCTCGCTGATCGCCGACGCGCCGCGGCTGGTCCGCCCGCTGCTGCTGGTGCAGGGCCTCGCCGACGACAACGTCCTGCCCGTCCACGCCCTGCGGCTGTCCGGCGCCCTGCTCGCCGCCGGCCGCCCGCACGAGGTCCTCCCGCTCTGCGGCACCACCCACACCCCGAGCGACGAGTCGGTGGCGGAGAACATCCACCACCACCAGGTGGAGTTCCTGAAGCGCTCGCTGGGGCTCGCCCGCGGCTGACCGGCCCCGGGCGTGACGGAGCCCCCGCGCCGGCCACCCCGGCGGCGCGGGGGCTCCCCCGTGCGGTGCTCAGACCTCCCGCACGCCCGACCGCCAGACCGCCGCCGTCAGCGGCACGCCCGGCCGGTAGGCCAGGTGGACGTGCGAGGGGGCGTCCAGCAGCAGCAGGTCGGCGCGCGCACCGACGGTGACCGACCCGACGTCGGTGCGCCGCAGCGCGTGCGCACCGCCGGCCGTGGCCGCCCAGACCGCCTCGTCCGGCGTCATGCCCATCTCGCGCACCGCGACCGCGATGCAGAACGCCATCGAACTCGTGAAGCTGGAGCCCGGGTTGCAGTCCGTGGAGAGCGCCACCACGGCGCCCGCGTCGAGCAGCCGCCGGCCGCTCGGGTACTCGGCGCGGGTGGAGAACTCGGCGCCCGGAAGCAGCGTCGCCACCGTCCCCGAGCCGGCCAGGGCCGCCACGTCCTCGTCCGTCAGGTGGGTGCAGTGGTCCGCCGAGGCGGCACCCAGCTCGACGGCGAGCTGCACGCCGGGGCCGTGGGAGAGCTGGTTGGCGTGCACCCGGGGGGTGAGGCCGCGCTCGATGCCCGCGGTCAGCACGGCCCGTGCCTGGTCGCCGTCGAAGGCGCCCTTCTCGCAGAACACGTCCACCCAGCGGGCGTGCGGCGCACAGGCGTCCAGCATCTCGCCGGTGACCAGGTCGACGTACCCGGCCGGGTCGTCGGCGTACTCGGGCGCGACCACGTGCGCGCCCAGGTAGGTGGTCTCCGGGGTGTACTGCGCGGCGATCCGCAGCGCCCGGGCCTCGTCCTCGACGGTCAGCCCGTAGCCGGACTTGCACTCGATGGTCGTGGTGCCCTGCCGCAGCGCCTCCCGGACGAACCGGGCCAGGTTGGCGTCGAGTTCGGCGTCGCTCGCGGCCCGGGTGGCCGCCACCGTGGTGCGGATGCCGCCCGCGCTGTACGACTGCCCGGACATCCGGGCGTTGAACTCGGCGGTGCGGTCGCCCGCGAACACCAGGTGCGCGTGCGAGTCGACGAAGCCGGGCAGCAGCGCCCGCCCGGCCGCGTCGAACCGCTCGTCGGCGGCCGGTGCCTGGGCCGCCGGGCCGACCCAGGCGACGGTGGCGCCGTCCAGCACCACGGCCGCGTCGGTGAGCAGGCCGAGCGGCCCGGTGCCGGACCCGGGGTCGTTGGTGACCAGGCTGCCGATGCCGGTGATCAAGGTGCTCAAGACAACGCCTTCCGAACGGGGTTGGGGACACGGATCAGCAGCTCAGCGCGCCGATGGCGGCGCCCAGGGCGCCCGGCACGTCCGCGACCAGCTGGTGCACGCCGTCCCGGACGACCTGCCGGCCGCCGACCACCACGTGCCGCACGTCGGCGGCGGAGGCCGCGAAGACGGCCGTCTCGGCGCCCAGCCGGGGCGGCGGCCCTGCGGTGCGCACCGAGTCCAGCGCGATCACGGTGAAGTCGGCCAGGGCGCCGGCCTCGACCCGGCCGGCCTCCGGCCAGCCGAGCGAGGCGTGCCCGTCCTCGGTGCCGGCCCGCAGCAGGGCGGCGGCCGTCCAGTGCCCGCGGGTGCGGGTGCGCAGCCGCTCGTCCAGCTCCAGGGCGCGGGCCTCCTCGAACGGGTCGATGACGGCGTGGCTGTCACTGCCCAGGGTGACCGGGCAGCCCGCCGAGGCCAGCCGGCGGGCCGGGCCGATGCCGTCCGCGAGGTCCCGCTCGGTGGTGGGGCACATGCAGATGGTGGTGGACGTGTCGGTGAGGAGCCGGACGTCCTCGTCGGTGAGGTGGGTGGCGTGCACCGCCGAGGTCCGCGGGCCGAGCGCGCCGTGGTCTGCCAGCAGCCGGGTCGGGGTGACGCCGTGCGCGGCGAGGCAGGCCTCGTTCTCGGCGGTCTGCTCGGACAGGTGGACGTGCAGCGGCGCCTTGCGCGCCGCCGCCCACTGCGCGACGGTGCCCAGCTGCTCGGCCGGCACGGCCCGCACCGAGTGGATGGCGGCGCCGATCCGGGCGTGCTCGCGGGGCTTGAGCGCGTCCGCCCGCTCGGCCCAGGCGTCGGCGTCGCCGTCGCTGAACCGCTGCTGGGGCTTGGTCGGCTCGGCGCCGAAGCCCGCGGACAGGTAGCAGGTGTCGAGCAGGGTGATCCGGATGCCGGCCCGCGCGGCGGCCTCGATCAGCGCCTCGCCCATCGCGTTGGGGTCGTCGTACCGGGCGCCGCCGGGCGCGTGGTGCAGGTAGTGGAACTCGCCGACGGCGGTGATCCCGGCCAGCGCCATCTCGGCGTAGACGGCGGTGGCGAGCGCCAGGTAGCGGTCCGGGTCGAGCGCCCCGGCGAACCGGTACATGGTGTCGCGCCAGGTCCAGAACGTGCCGGAGCCGACCTGGACGTGGCCGCGCAGCGCCCGGTGGAAGGCGTGCGAGTGGGCGTTCGCCTGGCCGGGCAGCAGCAGCCCGTCGAGGCGGACGGCGCCGGGCGGGCAGGGCCCGCTCTCCGGCGTCACCGCGGTGGTCCGGCCGTCGGGGCCGACGGCGATCAGCACGTCCCGCTCGACCACCGGACCGTTCGGGTGGGGCAGCCAGGCGTACTGCGCCCAGTAGGTCACTGACACGCCAGGTCCTCCAGTACGTCGGCGAGGGCGGTGACGCCGGCCAGGCAGTCCGCCTCCTCGGCGTGCTCGGCCGGGGAGTGCGACACCCCGGTGGGGTTGCGCACGAACAGCATGGCGGTCGGGATCGCCGACGCCAGGATCCCGGCGTCGTGTCCCGCCCCGGTGGGCAGCACCGGGGCGTCCAGCAGCTTGGCGAGCCTGTCGCGCAGCGGGCCGTCGAAGTCCACCACCGGGGTGTAGGACTCCCGGGTCAGCTCGACCCGGACACCGTCGCGCTCGCCGCGCTCGGCGGCGGCCTGCTCGATCTCGTCGACCAGCGCGGCCAGGGTGCGCTCGTCGGCGGCCCGGGAGTCCAGCCAGCCGCGCACCAGCGAGGCGATCGCGTTGGTGCCGTTGGGCTCGACCGCGACCTTGCCGAAGGTGGCCAGGGCACCCGCCAGCCGCGCCTTCTTGCGGGCGGAGAGCACGGTGTTGGCGTACGTCAGCATCGGGTCGCGGCGGTCCTCGATCCGGGTGGTGCCGGCGTGGTTGGCCTCGCCGTGGAAGTCGAACCGCCAGCGGCCGTGCGGCCAGATCGCGCTGGCCACGCCGACCGGCTGCTCCTCGGTGAGGAGGCGGCCCTGCTCGACGTGGAGTTCGACGAAGGCGCCGATCCGGGCCAGCCGGTCGTCGTCCGCGCCGAGCGCGGTCGGGTCGTAGCCGGCCCGCTCCATCGCGTCGGGCAGCCGGACGCCGTCGGCGTCGCGCAGCTCGTACGCCTGCTCGCGGGAGAGCACGCCGGCGGAGAGCCGGGAGCCGATGCAGGCCACGCCGAACCGGGCGCCCTCCTCGTCACCGAAGTTGACGATCGCCAGCGGCCGGTCGAGCTCCGCTCCCCGGCCGCGCAGCTCGTCCAGCGCGGCGAAGGAGGAGACCACGCCGAGCGGGCCGTCGAAGGCGCCGCCGTCCGGGACGGAGTCCAGGTGCGAGCCGGTGACGACCGCCCCGCCCGCGGCCGGATCGCCCAGCCAGGCCCACTGGTTGCCGTTGCGGTCCAGCTCGTAGGTCAGGCCGCGGTCACGGGCCTGCTGTTCGAACCAGGCGCGGCACTCGGCGTCGGCGGAGTTCCAGGCGAAGCGGCGGTAGCCGCCGGAGGCGGCGGAGCGGCCCACGGGGAGCAGCTCCGCCCACATCTCTTCGAAGGAGGACGTCACGCGACCGCCTCGCCGCGCCCGGCACCCGTGTCGCGCACCGCGCGGCTCTTCAGGCTCCGCTCGCTCACAGCTCGCCCATCGGGACGCGCACGCCGCGCTCGTCGGCGACCTCGACGGCCCGGTCGTAGCCGGCGTCGACGTGCCGGATGACGCCCATGCCCGGGTCGTTGGTGAGCACCCGGCGGATCTTCTCGCCGGCCAGCGCGGTGCCGTCGGCGACGGTGACCTGACCGGCGTGGATCGAGCGGCCGATGCCGACGCCGCCGCCGTGGTGGATGGAGACCCAGGACGCGCCGGAGGCCACGTTGACCATGGCGTTGAGCAGCGGCCAGTCGGCGATGGCGTCGGAGCCGTCCAGCATCGCCTCGGTCTCGCGGTACGGGGAGGCGACCGAGCCGCAGTCCAGGTGGTCGCGGCCGATCACGAGCGGTGCGGACAGCTCGCCGGAGGCGACCATGTCGTTGAAGCGCTCGCCGGCCTTGTCGCGCTCGCCGTAGCCGAGCCAGCAGATGCGCGCCGGCAGGCCCTGGAAGTGCACCTTCTCCTGGGCCATCTTGATCCAGCGGGCGAGCGACTCGTTCTCCGGGAAGAGGTCGAGGACGGCCTTGTCGGTCTTGTGGATGTCCTGCGGGTCGCCGGACAGCGCCGCCCAGCGGAACGGGCCCTTGCCCTCGCAGAACAGCGGGCGGATGTACGCGGGGACGAAGCCGGGGAAGGCGAACGCCCGGTCGTAGCCGGCCAGCTGGGCCTCGCCGCGGATCGAGTTGCCGTAGTCGAAGACCTCGGCGCCGCGATCCTGGAAGCCGACCATGGCCTCGACGTGCCTGGCCATCGACTCGCGCGAGCGGGTGGTGAACTCGGCGGGCTTCTCGGCCGCGTAGGTCGCCATGTCGTCGAAGTCGACGCCCACCGGCAGGTAGCTCAGCGGGTCGTGCGCGCTGGTCTGGTCGGTGACGATGTCGATCGGCGCGTCCATCGCGAGCAGCTGCGGGAACAGCTCGGCGGCGTTGCCCAGCAGGCCGATGGAGAGCGGCTGGCGCTTGTCGCGGGCGGCGGTGGCGAGCTCCAGGGCGTGGGAGAGGTTCTTGGCCTCGACGTCCAGGTAGCGGTGCTCGATCCGGCGGGAGATCCGGGACGGGTCGCAGTCGATGCAGATCGCCACGCCGCCGTTCATGGTGACGGCCAGCGGCTGGGCGCCGCCCATGCCGCCGAGGCCGGCGGTGAGGGTGATGGTGCCCTCGAGGGTGCCGTCGAAGCGCTTGTTGGCGACGGCCGCGAAGGTCTCGTAGGTGCCCTGCAGGATGCCCTGGGTGCCGATGTAGATCCAGGAGCCGGCGGTCATCTGGCCGTACATGGTGAGCCCGAGGCTCTCCAGGCGGCGGAACTCCTCCCAGTTGGCCCAGTCGCCGACCAGGTTGGAGTTGGCGATGAGCACCCGCGGCGCCCACTCGTGGGTCTGCATGACGCCGACCGGGCGGCCGGACTGGACCAGCATGGTCTCGTCCTGCTTGAGGGTCTCCAGGGTCCGGACCATGGCGTCGAAGGAGCGCCAGTCCCGGGCCGCCTTGCCGGTGCCGCCGTACACCACCAGCTTGGAGGGGTGCTCGGCGACCTCGGGGTCGAGGTTGTTCATCAGCATCCGCAGGGCAGCCTCCTGCTGCCACCCCTGCGCCGTCAGCCCCGTACCGCGTGCCGCACGCACCTCGCGCGGACCGCTCACCTGCTGCTGCACCATGTCCTGGCCTCCCTGCGGATGATTTCATTCAGACTTGGTTCGACTGAATATATCCAAACATTCAGTCCTCGACCAGACCCCTGGGCAATCCGATCAGCCCCGGCCCGCACCGGCCCCCAGGCACGCCGAAGCGCCCGTCCCGACACGTCGGAACGGGCCTGCCGGGCGGGCCTCAGGCGGCCGCGCCGCCGTCCCAGTCGATGCCGATCTCGGCGAGCCAGCGGCGGTCGTCGGCGTCGGGCGCGGGCGGGGACGGCGGGCGGGGGATGTTCTGCACCGGGCCCAGGCCGTACTTCTCGACCGCCTCCGCGGCGGCCCGGGCGTCCGGCTCGATGACGCCGACGTGGACGGCGGAGTCGTCTCCCGGATCGAGGACGGTCAGTTCGGGATCGGGCAGGCGCCGCAGGGTGACGCGGCGTCCGCAGGTGGGGCAGGACCATTCGTCGGCCCCCGAGGCCAGGCGGGCGACGAACTTCATCTCGTGGATCACGCGCATGGGCGGCACCCCCTGCAGTAGGGGATGCCCGGGTTCGTGACGACTACTCACGATCCGGCCCACTGCGGGCGCGCCCACCGGGCGGAGCCGGCGCCCGGGCGGGGTCGCGCCTACTCCAGGAACAGGCCGCGCGCCGCCGCCGACTGCTCGATGGCCTCCAGCCTGGCCTCCGCGCCCGGGATCTCGTCGCACATGCTCTGCAGCAGCACCCGGCCGAGCATCATCGGCGCGCACGCCGTGTCGAAGACCAGCCCGGTGCCGACGGCGGCCGGCAGCATCAGGTCGGAGAGCTTGGCGACCGGCGCGAAGGCGCTGTCCGCGACGGTCAGCACCGTCAGACCGCACTCGCGGGCCACCGCCAGCGCGTCCATCAGCTCCCGCGGGTAGCGCGGCAGGGCGAAGCAGAGCAGCGCGGTGGCGCCGGCGGCGCTCGCCTGCTCCAGCCGGTCGGCGAGCATGCTGCCGCCCTCGTCGAGCAGCCGGATGTCGGGGTGCACCTTGGCGGCGAAGTAGGCGAAGCCGCGCGCCTGCGCGGAGGCCGCCCGCAGTCCGAGCACCGGCAGCGGGCGCGAGGCGGCGAGCAGCCGGGCGGCCCGGATGATCGGCTCGGGGTCGGCGAGCAGTTCGGCGAGGTGGCGCAGGTGGGCGATCTCGGCGAGCACCGCCTGCTGGTGCTCGTTGCGCACCGCGTCGTCCGGGGTCTCCGGGGCGACGGCCTCGCCCGCGCCGAGTTCGCGCAGCTGCCGGCGCAGCGCCGGGTAGCCGTCGTAGCCGAGGGCGACCGCGAAGCGGGTGACGGAGGGCTGGCTGACCCCGGCCAGCTCGGCGACCTCGACGCTGGAGAGGAACGGCGCCTCGGTGGCGTGCCGGACCAGGGAGTGCGCGATGCGCCGCTGGGTCGGGGTGAGCCGGTGGCCCTCGAACAGCTGGAGCAGCCGGGAGGAGGGGCCGACCGAGCCGGCCTCGTCGATGGCGGTCATCAGCGGTACCTCCGGGTGCGAGCGGTTCGGACGACGACTGTGCAGCAGCGCGTCGCGCCTGGCAAAGACGTCTCGTACGGCGGAACGTCGCGTGGGACGTCCCGAGGGGTGAACGGCGGCTCGGGGTAACCCTGATTTCCCCCTGAGCCCGCCCGGATTCCCCGGCGAACGGATGGACCCGGCTCCGCCGCGGATTGCAGGCTTGCCCGTATGAACACTCGCCAGGACGAACTGCGCCGCGACCTCG
Source organism: Kitasatospora sp. NPDC051705 (assembly GCF_044453265.1). NCBI lineage: Bacteria > Bacillati > Actinomycetota > Actinomycetes > Kitasatosporales > Streptomycetaceae > Kitasatospora > Kitasatospora sp. NPDC051705. The sequence goes on from NZ_JBITCO010000005.1 coordinate 21,088, forward strand.
ACGCCACCCTGCAGGCCCGCAAGGAACTCGGCAAGGAGTACGAGTCGGAGCTGGTCGACTCGTTCCTGAGCCGGATGGAGTCCCGGATGGACGCCCGTCTGGACCGCCGGGTGGACGAGCGGATGGACGAGTACGGGCCCGCCCACCGCCACCACCCCCGCCGACAGGGCCGGGTGCCCGGCCGCCCGGGGACCAGGCTCGCGGTGATCTCGCTGGTCCTCGGCATCCCGCTGACCGGGATCGCGAGCAGCCCGTCGGGCGGCGGCTTCGTCGGGATCCTGGTCAGCTGGGCGGGCATCGTCGGGGTCAACTTCGCCGCTGCCTTCGCCGACCGCCGGGAGCACCGCGACGAGGCGCGGCGCTCCCCGCGGAGCGACTGGGACTGACGGGGCGGGGCCGGTCGGCCTGTTCAGCGCCCCGGCGGGTGGTCAGGCCAGCGGCCCGGTGACCCCCTCCACCGCCCGGACCAGCCCGCCGGAGGCGACCAGCGCGGCGGCGGCCTCCAGGTCCGGCGAGAGGAAGCGGTCGCGGCCGGCGCCGCCGACGCCCGCCTCCCGGGCGGCGGCCATGGCGGCCGCGGTGGCCGGGGCGACGCGGCCCGACTCGTCGGCCTGCTGACGGATCTCCAGCGCCCGGGCGGCCGCGGTGAGTTCCACGGCGAGGATCCGGCCGAGGTTGTCGACGGCCTGGCGCAGCTTGCGGGCGGCCGACCAGCCCATCGACACGTGGTCCTCCTGCATCGCGGAGGACGGGATCGAGTCGACCGAGGCCGGGACGGCGAGCCGCTTGTTCTCGCTGACCAGTGCCGCCTGGGTGTACTGCGCGATCATCAGGCCGGAGTCCACGCCCGGGTCGTCGGCCAGGAAGGCCGGCAGGCCGTGCGAGCGGGCCTTGTCGAGCAGTCGGTCGGTGCGGCGCTCGGAGATCGACCCGAGGTCGGCGGCGGCGATGGCCAGGAAGTCCAGCACGTACGCCACCGGGGCGCCGTGGAAGTTGCCGTTGGACTCGACCCGGCCGTCCGGCAGCACCACCGGGTTGTCGACCGAGGCGGCCAGTTCGCGGGAGGCGACGAGCTGGGCGTGCGCCAGGGTGTCGCGGCCGGCGCCGGCCACCTGCGGGGCGCAGCGGATCGAGTAGGCGTCCTGGACGCGCGGCGCGTCGTCCTGGTGGTGGCCGGTGAGGCCGGAGTCCTTGAGGACGGCCAGCATGTTGGCGGCGCTCAGCGCCTGGCCCGGGTGCGGGCGGATCGGCGCGTGCAGCTCGGGGGCGAGCACCTTGTCGGAGCCGAGCAGCGCCTCCAGGGTCATCGCGGCGGTGATGTCGGCGGTGGTGAACAGGCGCTGGAGGTCGGCGATCGCCATCACGAGCATGCCGAGCATGCCGTCGGTGCCGTTGATGAGGGCCAGGCCCTCCTTCTCCAGCAGCTCGACCGGCTCGATGCCGGCGGCGGCGAGCAGCTCGCCGGCGGGCTTCTCCACGCCGTCCGGGCCGGTGGCCACGCCCTCGCCCATCAGGGCCAGCGCGCAGTGCGACAGCGGCGCGAGGTCACCGGAGCAGCCGAGCGAGCCGAACTCCCGGACCACCGGGGTGATGCCCGCGTTGAGCAGGGCGGCCATGGTCTGCGCGACCAGCGGGCGGACCCCGGTGCGGCCGGAGGCCAGCGTCTTCATCCGCAGGAACATCAGCGCCCGGACGACCTCGCGCTCGACCGCGGGGCCCATGCCGGCGGCGTGCGAGCGCACCAGCGAGCGCTGCAGCTGCGCACGCAGTTCGGGGCTGATGTGCCGGACGGCGAGCGCGCCGAATCCGGTCGACACGCCGTAGACGGGGCGCGGCTCGGCCGCGAGGGCGTCGATCCGGGCCCGGGCGGTCGCCATCTCGGCCAGGGCGTCGGGGCCGATCTCGACCCGGGCGTTGCCCCGGGCGACGGCCAGCACGTCCTCCGCACTGACGTCGGCCTTGCCGACCTGGACCAGCGGAGCGTCGGGGGCCACAGCACTGTGCATATCCATATACACCATCACATCAGGTGAATGGGAATATGACAACAGCTGCTCGCCATTCGGATTTTCCGCCGCCCCGTCCCGCGCCGCACGCCGGGCCGGGACGGGGCCGTTGGCCGGCGGCCGCCGCCATGCCGCAGGCTGGTGGTCACGGGACACGTACGGAGGTGGCGGGGCGATGACGCGGGCGACGGCGAGGCGGCGCGTGGTGCGGCTGCGGGGGGACGGGCGCGGAGTGCGGCCGGACGCCCTGGCGGCGGAGGAACCGCTGGAGATCAGGCTCGGCGGCGAACCGCTGACCGTCACCATGCGCACCCCCGGGCAGGACTTCGACCTGGTGGCCGGGTTCCTGGTCGGCGAGGGGCTGGTGCACACCGCGGAGGAGCTCGCCGCGCTGCGCTACTGCGCCGGGACGGACGAGGCCGGCGCCAACACGTACAACGTCGTCGACGCCACCCTGCGCGGCGCGGCCCGCCCCCTGCCGCTCTCCGCGCACCGCAACCTGCTCACCACCAGCGCCTGCGGCCTCTGCGGCCGGGACACCGTGGACGCGGTGCGCACCCACGTCCGCCACCCCGTCGGCGAGGACCCGCTGACCGTCCCGCCGTCCCTGCTGTACGGCCTGCCGGACCGGCTGCGGGCCGCCCAGCGCACCTTCGAGTCCACCGGCGGCCTGCACGCGGCCGGCCTGTTCGACGCCGCCACCGGGGAGCTGCTCTGCGCCCGCGAGGACGTCGGACGGCACAACGCGGTGGACAAGGTGGTCGGCTGGGCCCTGCGCGAGGGCCGGCTGCCGCTGACCGGGCACGTCCTGCTGGTCAGCGGCCGGGCCTCGTTCGAACTGACCCAGAAGGCCGCGCTGGCGGGCGTGCCGCTGCTGGCGGCCGTCTCGGCCCCGTCCTCGCTCGCGGTGGACCTGGCCGAGGAGCTGGGCCTCACGCTGGTCGGCTTCCTGCGCGGGGAGAGCGCGAACGTGTACACCCGGCCGGACCGGATCAGCGAGCCCGCCGCCGCCCCGCCCGTCCCGGCCTGAGCCCGGACGGGCCCCGGGGGGCGCCGGCCCGGGGAGGCCCTAGGACCGGCCGTCCCGGCGCCTGAGCCGCACCACCAGGACCACCAGCACGGCGACCAGCAGGAGCACCACGAGGAAGCCGATGACCTTGCCGATCACCCCGGCGAAGAAGCCCTTCTTCTTCTTGCTCTTCGACTTGGACTTGGAGCCGGCCAGGTCCGAGATCCGGTGCGCCCCGGCCACCACCCGCACCTGTCGGGCGCCCTCCGCCGGCGTACCCGCCGCGCTGCCCGCACCCGCACCCGCTGTCAGCGCGTCCGCCGTCCGCACCACCGGCGCCGCCGAGGCGGGCGCGGCCAACGCCACCCCGCCACCGAGCACCAGCGCCCCGGCCACCGCCACGCCCACCAGTCGTCTGCCCACGGCCCGCACCCCGTCCCCGGCGCGCCCGCCGCGCCGATCCAGCGGACACCGTCCCACCACCGGGCGGCCCCCACCACCCCCCGGGCGCGGACCGCGACCCACCCGCAACACGGCGGTCACCGAACCGGCACAGAACCGCCGGGGGCCGGCTCCCGCGGCCCGCCGTCAGCCCGCCGGCGGCGAGGTCGGCCCGGACAGCGCCACGGCCACGAGGGCCCGCATGGCGCAGGCGGCCTGACCGAGCGGGAGGGTGGCGTCGTCGGCGAAGAGCTCGACCAGCCAGCCGCCCGCCGGGTTCTGGCCGCCCGCCGCGACCATCCCGCGGTAGCCGGAGACGACGAGCATGGCCTCCTCGGCCGGGTCGTTGCCGGCCGCGCCCGCCCGCAGGGCGAAGGCGCCGCCGCGGACGGCCCGCCGGGTCATCGGGTAGTGACGCAGGTCGAAGACGGCGTCGGGGGCCTCGATCTGGGCGCGCTGGGTCTCGGCCCGGACGCTGCTGGGGCCGCTGGTCATCCGGTAGACGGCGTGCTGGGCGGTGCGCATGAGCTGGGAGCCGGGCGGGACGTAGGAGATCCACCAGCCGACGGCGTCGAGCAGCCGGGCGGAGGACTCGGCGACGACCACGAGCTTGGCGAGGGTGTCGGCGGGGTGGACGGCCCTGGCGCCGGCGGCCCGGTCCAGGCCGGCGAGGACGGCGGTGAGCAGCTGGCCGGGGTCGGCGCTGTGGGCGGCGCCGCGGAACCGCCGCCGGTCGCCCGCGCCCGCCCGGCCGCCGCCGCGGGGCCGCCCGTCGGCCCGGTGGTGCGGGTCGGCGGCGTCGGCCAGCAGCACGGTCGGGTCCGGGGCGAAGCCGGGGCCGTGGCTGCGCCCGGCGACGACGGGGTGGGCGGCGCGGGCGGCCTTGGCCCGGTACTGGGCGGCGTCGGCGAGCCGGAAGAGCCGGTCGGGGGTGGTGACGGGGCCGATGGAGTCGCCGGTGGAGGCGACGCCGCAGGCGACCCCCTCCCCCTCGGACAGGGCGAGGGCGCGGGCGCACAGCTCCTCGGCGACGACGACCACCTCGTCGGCCTTCTGCCCCTCCGCCAGCAGGCAGAACTCGTCGCCGCCGAGCCGGGCGGCGAGGCTGCCGGGCAGCTTGGCGGCGGCCAGCGACAGCTGGTGGGCGAACCGTTCCAGCAGCCGGTCGCCCATCTCGTGGCCGAGCTGGTCGTTGACCCGCTTGAGCCCGTTGACGTCGCAGACCACGAGCGAGACCACGGTGTTGTCGCGGTTGTGGGCGGCGAGGGCGCTCTCCAGCCGGGCGTCGACGGCGCGCCGGTTGGCGAGGCCGGTGAGCGGGTCGGAGAAGGCGAGCTTGCGCAGGTCGGCGAGGCGTTCGGTCTGGGCCAGACCGGCCGACACCTGGGCGGCCAGCAGGGTGGCGTAGTCGGCGTCGGCCTCGGTGAACTCGGGCATCCCGACGCTGCGGGCGAGGTAGAGCTCGCCCCAGGCCTGCCCGTGCAGGACGATCGGCGCGACCACGCAGCAGGCCCGACCGCGCCGGCGCAGCGCCGCGGCGCGCTCCTGGCAGTACGCGCCGGCGGTGGGGTGCGCGTGCCCGGTGTGCGGTTCGGTGTTCTCGGCGGTCTGCAACCAGGCGCGCGGAAGGCGCCCGGTGGTCCAGCGCTCCTCCAGGTAGGTGACGATCTCGGGGAAGTCGGCGACCGGGTAGGACTCGTCCTCGGGCAGTTCCTCCTCGCCCGGCGCGAGCTCCCCGTGGTTGACGAGGACCCTCAGCCGGCCCGATTCGCGGTCCCAGACGGAGACCGCCGTCATGGTGGCGCCGAGCGCCTCGGTGGCCCGGACGGCGGCGGCCCGGACGGCCTCCAGCGGGGTGAGCGCTCCGGCCATGTCCTGGGCGAGCTCGACCACGGACTGCAGCCGCAGGTCGGGCAGCGGGTCGGGGTGCCGCGAGCCACCGCAGTCGCAGCCGCGGTCCGTCATGATCGCCTCGCCGCCCACCGGTTCGCCTCGCTCCCTGTGTCCGGTCCTGCCAGACCCCCGTCACGACCGCACCCGTCCGGCCGCTTGCAACCAAGACTATGGCGGTTTCGTTCGGTTATGCCCCGTTTGCGGGGACGAACCCGCACCAGGCCGTACGGGTTTCAACCATTCGGCACCGGGAGCACGCAACCCCCGGACCTACTCCGGCTTGAGCCGCCGCGACAGCAGCCACGGCTCGACCAGCCCGAGCCCGCGCACCGGCCGGCGCCACATCGGCTGGAGGTGGAAGCGGTGCCCGGCGTCCGGGCCCGGCACCGGCAGGCCGGAGGCGGGCATCCCGGCCGCCGCGGACAGCGCCTCCGCCAGGCCGGGCCCGTCCACGTCGGCCGGGGCGACGCTGCCGTTCTGCTCCAGCGCGGCGGCGAACTCGCCGTCGATCAGCACCGCGTCCTTGGGCGCGATCGAGGTGAGCCGGCTCGCCAGGTTGACGGTGGTGCCGAAGACGTCGCCCATCCGGGAGGTGACGGTGCCGAAGGCCATGCCGACCCGCAGCGCGGGGATGGTGTCGTCCTCGGCGAGCGCCTCGATCAGGCTGAGCGCGATCTCGGCGGCGGTCACCGGGTCCTCGGAGACGTAGAGGATCTCGTCGCCGAGCGTCTTGATGACCCGGCCGCCCTGACCGGCGATCAGGTCGGAGCAGGTGTTCTCGAAGGTCTCGACGAGCTCGCCGAGCTCCTCCTCCTCCAGCCGGCGCGACAGCCGGGTGAAGCCGACCAGGTCGGCGAAGCCGACCGCCAGCCGGCCGCTGGTGATCTCGTGGTCCTCGGCGGCCTGGACGACCCGGCCGGTGACGGCGGCGAGCTGCCGGCGCCAGACGTAGACCAGGAACTGCTCCAGCTCCGGAAGCAGCAGCTCGACCAGCGGGTACGCCACGTCGGCCCGGGTCAGCCCGGGTTCGACGGACTGGGTGAGGTTCTCCAGGAAGGTGTCCATCTGCCAGCCGGCCAGCCGCGCGGTGGTCTGCCCGGTGGACCGGGCCACCTGGATCGCCATCGACTCGCTGAGCAGACCGGACTCGACCAGGCCGGCCAGGCGGCGCAGCGCGATCACGTCGCCGTCGGTCAGCGCCCGGGACTGCCCGATGTCGGGGAAGCCCATCGCCCGCCAGAACCGGGTGGCCAGCTCCATCGGGACGTCGGCGGCGCGCGCGGCCTGGTACGGGGTGTAGCGGCGTGGCGCGTCCAGGATCAGACGTTCCAGTTCGAGCGCGACCGTGGGGTCGTGGGTGCCCGCCGTTCCGCCGCTGCTGCCGTCCTCTGCCACCGGTCCGTCCCCGTGCGGTCGCCGCACTCGCCTCGTGTCCTGCCTGTCCGGGCGCGCCCGCCACCCGGCGGGCAGTGGCGCGCCTCACACCGCTGCCAGGTGGAATGTTCGCACGGAATCACGTGATCCGGGGCATCAGCCCGGGTCAAGGGGAGGTGAAGAGTGCCGTTCAGCGGGGCTCGGGGCGCACGTGGACGACGTCCCCCGCGCCGACCGCCTGCCGTGCGCCGTCGGGGGTGCGGACCACCAGCCGTCCGTCGCCGTCGATCGCCACCGCCTCGCCGGTCAGCTCGCGGTCCCCCGGCAGGTGCACCCTCACCTGCCGGCCGAGCGTGGTGCAGCGGTCCGCGTAGGCCCGGAGCAGTTCGCTGGCGTGCGGGTCCCCGGCGGCCGCCGTCCAGTCGCGGTACAGCTCGGCGAACTCGCGCAGCAGCGCCCGCAGCAGGACGGACCGGTCGGTGACCGCGGCGCCGGCCAGCGCCAGCGAGGCCGCCGCGGGGACGGGCAGCTCCGCCTCGCGCAGCGAGACGTTGAGGCCGAGGCCGGCGACCACGGCGCCGCCGCCCAGCTCGGTGAGGATGCCGCCGAGCTTGCGCTCCCGGCCGTCGATCTCCACCTGGAGGTCGTTGGGCCACTTCAGCCCGACCTCGACCCCGGCCACCCGGCTCAGCGTGCTGGCCGCGGCCACCCCGACCAGGATCGGCAGCCAGCCGTACCGCTCGACCGGCACCTCCTCGGGGCGCAGCAGCACCGACAGGAACAGCCCGGAGCGGGCCGGGGCGGTCCACTGCCGCTCCAGCCGGCCGCGCCCGGCGAGCTGCTCCTCGGCGACCAGCACCGCGCCCTGCGGGGCCCCGGCCCGGGCGCGGGCGGCGAGGTCGCTGTTGGTGGAGCCGGTCTCGGGGACGACGTCCAGCGAGGTCCAGAGCCCGCCCGGCAGCAGCAGGTCGCGGCGCAGCGCCGCCTCGTCCAGCGGCGGGCGGTCCAGGTCGGCCCAGGGCGACGGCCCGGTGCGGCCGAAACCGCGCAGTCCACTGCGGCGGGGGGTGTCGGGTGCGGTCATGGGGGCCACCCTAGGACCTGGCCGCGGGCAGGGGGCGTAGGCCGCCCCATCGTCCCTCAGAACGGCCGTTGACACACTGTGTCGATGGCCATAACGCCAGGACGTGCCCTACCGCCCCGCGTGCTGGCTACGCTACTCAACGGTAGTTCGCAGCGCCGCCCTGCCCTCATGCCCGGGACCCACTCCGGCCCGCGCGCACTCGAACAGGTCGCGGCCCATGGATCAGGGAGAGCCACCGGATGACCGAGGCGCCGTACGACCCCCACACCACCGCCGGCAAGCTCGCCGACCTGCGGCGCAGGCTCGACGAGGCGGTGCACTCCGGCTCCGCCAAGGCCGTGGAGAAGCAGCACGCCAAGGGCAAGCTGACGGCCCGCGAGCGGGTGGTCGAGCTGCTGGACGAGGACTCCTTCGTCGAGTTCGACGAGTTCGCCCGGCACCGCTCGACCAACTTCGGGCTGGACCGGACCCGCCCGTACGGCGACGGCGTGGTGACCGGCTACGGCACCGTGGACGGCCGCCAGGTCGCCGTGTTCGCGCAGGACTTCACCGTCTTCGGCGGCTCCCTCGGCGAGGTGTTCGGCGAGAAGATCGTCAAGGTGATGGACTTCGCGCTGAAGACCGGCTGCCCGGTCATCGGCATCAACGACTCCGGCGGCGCCCGGATCCAGGAGGGCGTGGTCTCGCTCGGCCTGTACGGCGAGATCTTCCGCCGCAACGTGCACGCCTCGGGCGTGATCCCGCAGATCTCGCTGATCATGGGCCCCTGCGCCGGCGGCGCGGTGTACTCCCCCGCGATCACCGACTTCGTGGTGATGGCCGACCAGACCTCGCACATGTTCATCACCGGCCCGGACGTCATCAAGACCGTCACCGGCGAGGACGTCGGCATGGAGGAGCTGGGCGGCGCGCGCACCCACAACACCAAGTCGGGCAACGCGCACTACCTCGCCACCGACGAGAAGGAGGCCGTCGAGTACGTCAAGAGCCTGCTCTCGTACCTGCCCTCCAACAACCTCTCGGACCCGCCGTCCTACCCCGAGCAGGCGGACCTCACGGTCACCGACGAGGACCTCGAACTCGACACCATCGTCCCGGACTCGGCGAACCAGCCGTACGACATGCGCAAGGTGATCGAGCACGTCGTCGACGACGGCGAGTTCCTGGAGACCCAGCCGCTGTACGCGGGCAACATCATCACCGGCTTCGGCCGGGTCGAGGGCCACCCCGTCGGCGTCGTCGGCAACCAGCCGATGGATCTGGCCGGCTGCCTGGACATCGCCGCCAGCGAGAAGGCCGCCCGCTTCGTGCGGACCTGCGACAGCTTCAACATCCCGGTGCTGACCTTCGTCGACGTGCCCGGCTTCCTGCCCGGCACCGGCCAGGAGTGGGACGGCATCATCCGCCGCGGCGCCAAGCTCATCTACGCCTACGCCGAGGCGACCGTCCCGCTGATCACCGTGATCACCCGCAAGGCCTTCGGCGGCGCGTACGACGTCATGGGGTCCAAGCACCTGGGCGCCGACCTCAACCTGGCCTGGCCGACCGCGCAGATCGCGGTGATGGGCGCGCAGGGCGCGGTGAACATCCTGCACCGGCGCGAGATCGCCGAGGCCGAGGCCGCCGGGAACGCCGAGGAGCGCCAGGCCGAGCTGCTCGCCTCGTACGAGGACACCCTGCTCAACCCGTACCTGGCGGCCGAGCGCGGCTACGTGGACGCGGTGATCGCACCGAGCGAGACCCGCCGGCACATCGTCCGGGGCCTGCGGGCGCTGCGCGGCAAGCGCGAGGTGCTGCCGCCGAAGAAGCACGGCAACATCCCCCTCTAGGCCCCGTCGGGAGAGAATCTAGCCATGGCCCCGATCCACGTGCTGCACGGGCAGCCGACCCCCGAGGAGCTGGCCACCGTCCTGGCGGTGGTCCAGGCCCGGGCCGCCGCCGCGCAGGCCGCCGCGGAGGCGGCGCGCCTGGCCGGTGTCGGCCCGGCCTCCCCCTGGAACGACCGCTCCCGCCTGCTCCGACCCGCCGTCCACCCGGGCGTCAACGCCTGGCGGACGTCCGGGTGGGCGGGCTGATCCGAGCCGAGCCGAGGTGTGCGGAGTGGGAAGTCGACCCGGTCGACTTCCCACTCCGTACGCGTTCCACCGCCGTCCCCGCCGCCCTGACCGCCGGAAACTGAGTACGGATACTCAGGCGCCCGGGCCCCGGCGCGGCGCACTCTGGACGGGTGCTCTGGTCAGACCCTCGCGACGAGCCCTCCCCGGAGGCCCGCCGGATGCTGGAGCGGCTGCACCGGGCCGGCCGGGTGCTCGCCGCCCTGTTGCTGGTGGGCGCCGTGCTGCTCATGATCTTCCCCTCGTTCACCTGACCGGCGGACACCCGCACCCCCTACCCTGGTGGGCATGACCGACCAGCGCCCCCTCGTCCTCGCCTCCGCCTCCCCCGCCCGCCTCGGGCTGCTGCGCCAGGCGGGCCTCGACCCGCGCGTGGTGGTCAGCGGCGTCGACGAGGACGCGATCAGCGCCCCCACCCCGGCCGAACTCGCGCTGGTCCTGGCCGAGGCCAAGGCCAAGGCGGTCGCCGCCGCACTGACCGGCGCCGAGCTGGTGATCGGCTGCGACTCCGTCCTGGAGCTGGACGGCCTGGCGCTCGGCAAGCCCGCCGACGCCACCGAGGCGCTGGCCCGCTGGCAGTCGATGCGCGGCCGGTCCGGGGTGCTGCGCACCGGCCACTGCGTGATCGACACCGCGACCGGCCGGCAGTCCTCGGCCACCGCCTCCACCACCGTCCGCTTCGGGACCCCGGACGACGCCGAGATCGCCGCCTACGTGGCCTCCGGCGAGCCGCTGCACGTCGCCGGGGCGTTCACCCTGGACGGGCGCTCCGCGCCCTTCGTCGAGGGCATCGACGGCGACCCGGGCAACGTCATCGGTCTCTCGCTGCCGCTGCTGCGCACCCTGCTCGCCGACCTCGGCGTCCGGATCACCGACCTCTGGAGCCGGTAGCCCGCCCGGCGGCCCGCCCGGGCCGGTGACCCGCCCGGGCCGGCGGCTCACCCGGCGGGGGCGTTCCTCGCCAGGAAGGCCAGCACGTCCGGCAGGGCGCCGTCCGCGAGCAGGTCGGCGCCGTGGTCGCCGCCCGGGTAGATCTTGAGCTCGTTCACGGGGGACCTCCCGAAGTCGTGCATCTGCCGGGCGTTCCCGGCGAACGGGGAGTCGTCCTCCTCGGCCGCGAAGAACTCCGGGGCCCGGAGGGCCTTCAGGGCCTCGTGCGCGTCCTCACCGTCCCAGGACCACGGGCCGCTGAGCGAGACCACCGCCGCCACCGGCAGCGGGGTCGGCGCGCCCGCCGCGACCAGCGAGCCGGTGGCCCCCTTGGAGGCCCCCAGCAGCACCACCGCGGTGACGCCCTTGGTGCCCAGCCAGCTCAGCGCGGCCGGGATGTCCCTGGACGGGCTGCCCCCGACGGTGGCGGCCAGCACCGCGTAGCCCGCCCGGGTGAACGCGGGCAGGTAGGGCAGCCAGTCGCAGAGCGAGCCCTCCGCCTGGTGCGAGAACACCACGGCGACCTTCGCCGCCCCGCCGTCCGCCTGCTGGAAGTACGCCGGCCGGACGCCCGAGGCGCCCTGCAGGTCGATGCTGCCGGCCCTGGCCCGGTCCTCGCCGAGGCAGCCGTCCGTCCGGTCCGGCCGCGGGGTCGCCCCGCCCTGCACCGCCCCGGCCGCCGTCGTGCCGCCCCGGGCCGACGCGGTCGCCGCCGCGTCCCCTCCCGGCCCGGGACCGCCGCACCCCGCCAGGGCGAGCAGTGCCAGCAGTGCCACCGCCTTCGCCGACTTCCCCGTTGTGTAGGTCATGTGACGAACGCTAGGGAGACCGTCACGCACGGTCAATGGTCGTGCGGGGCGGGCGCCGCTAGGGTGATGGCCGTTCGAACGGGGAGGGGACGCGGCGATGACCGACGGCGTGCTCAACGTGCTGCTGGGGCTGGTGGCCAGTGCCATCAGTGCCGCGCTCGGCTGGCTGGGGCAGGCGCTGCGACGCCGCCGCCGGGTCGAACGGGTCCGGGAGTTCCTCGGGCTGCCGGCGGGCGGCGAGTGCCTGATCGTGGTGCCGCGCAGTGTCGGGACGGGCTCGCACGCCAACACCGTGACCCGCCGGGACGCCTACGCGCTGATGTGGCTGGCCGGGCTGGTCGAGGAGTGCGGGGCGCGCCCGGAGCTGGTCGCGCACGACGCGGCGCACCGGGGGCTGGGCGTCAAGACCGAGCTGTGCCTGGGCGGCCCGGTCAGCAACGACCGGATGGCCGCGCACCTCGCCTGGGGCCTGCCGGGGGTGCTGGTGACCTCCGGTCCCGGTCCGGGGAGCAACGTCATCGTGGTGGGCGAGCGCGAGTTCGCCGCCGACCGCGACCAGGTGCACACCCTGCTGGCCCGGATCGCCACCCCGGAGGGCGGGCGCCCGGTGTTCCTGATCTCCGGCCAGACCGGCACCGCCAACCAGGCGGGCGTCCGGTACCTCGTCGCCCACCACCGCGAACTCGCCCGGAAGTACGGCCGCAACGGAAGCTTCGCGATCGTCCTGCGGGCGCTCAACCCGGAGGCGTACGGGCCGGACATGGTGGAGGTCGCCGCGGACGTCACGGCCGAGGCCCTGCAGCGCCCGGCCGCCCGCACGACCGCCGCTTGAGCCCGCCGGGCGAGAGTGTGTCCGATGCCACCGGGGCGCCACGCCGCCGCACCGTCACCCGCAGCGAACCGGGCCTCCCCGGCGGCACCGGCCGCGACCTGCGACGTCACTCGGAGGACGGCCGCGGAGGCCGCGAAATCCATCACCGTCCGTGTGGGATAGTTCACAACCTGGGGCTACTCGCCGGTACCGCCCAGGAATCCATAAACTCGACCAGGTTCAAGAAGGGAGCCACAGTGCGCAAGGTGCTCATCGCCAACCGCGGGGAAATCGCCGTCCGCGTCGCCCGGGCCTGCTCGGACGCCGGTATCGCCAGCGTCGCCGTCTACGCCGAGCCGGACCGGGACGCGCTGCACGTCCGCGCGGCCGACGAGGCTTATGCGCTGGGAGGCGACACCCCCGCTACCAGTTACCTGGACATCAGCAAGGTCCTGAAGGCCGCCGAGGACTCCGGTGCCGACGCGGTCCACCCCGGCTACGGGTTCCTGTCGGAGAACGCCGAGTTCGCCCAGGCCGTGCTCGACGCCGGTCTCACCTGGATCGGCCCGCCCCCGCAGGCCATCCGCGACCTCGGCGACAAGGTGACGGCCCGGCACGTGGCGCAGCGCGCCGGCGCGCCGCTCGTCGCCGGCACGCCGGACCCGGTCTCGGGTGCCGACGAGGTCGTCGTGTTCGCCCGCGAGCACGGCCTCCCGGTCGCCATCAAGGCGGCCTTCGGCGGCGGCGGCCGCGGCCTCAAGGTCGCCCGCACGCTCGAGGAGATCCCGGAGCTGTACGAGTCCGCGGTGCGCGAGGCGGTCGCCGCCTTCGGGCGCGGCGAGTGCTTCGTCGAGCGCTACCTGGACAACCCGCGGCACGTGGAGACCCAGTGCCTCGCGGACAAGCACGGCAACGTGGTGGTCGTGTCCACCCGTGACTGCTCGCTGCAGCGCCGGCACCAGAAGCTCGTCGAGGAGGCGCCCGCGCCGTTCCTGACCGCCGAGCAGAACGCCGAGCTCTACCGGGCGTCCAAGGCCATCCTCAAGGAGGCCGGCTACGAGGGCGCCGGGACCTGCGAGTTCCTGGTGGCGCTGGACGGCACGATCTCCTTCCTGGAGGTCAACACCCGTCTGCAGGTCGAGCACCCGGTCACCGAGGAGGTCACCGGGATCGACCTGGTCCGCGAGATGTTCCGGATCGCCGACGGCGAGGAGCTCGGCTACGGCGACCCGGAGGTGCGGGGTCACTCCTTCGAGTTCCGCATCAACGGCGAGGACCCGGGCCGCAACTTCCTCCCCGCGCCCGGCACCGTGACGCTGTTCGCCCCGCCGTCCGGCCCGGGCGTCCGGCTGGACTCCGGCGTGGAGAGCGGCTCGGTCATCGGCCCGGCCTGGGACTCCCTGCTGGCCAAGCTGATCGTCTCCGGCCGCGACCGCAAGCAGGCCCTGGAGCGGGCCCGCCGCGCGCTGAACGAGTTCAAGGTCGAGGGCATGGCCACCGCCATCCCGTTCCACCAGGCGGTCGTCACCGACCCGGCGTTCGCGCCCGAGGTGCACGGCGACGAGGGCCCGTTCAAGGTCTTCACCCGGTGGATCGAGACCGAGTTCGACAACACCATCCCGCCGTTCGCGGGTGCGGCCGGCGACGGCGAGGAGGCCGAGGGCCGCGAGACCGTCGTGGTCGAGGTCGGCGGCAAGCGGATCGAGGTCTCGCTGCCGTCCTCGCTGGGCGTCGCGGCGGCGCCGGCGGCCGGTGCCACGGGTGCCGCGAAGGCCAAGCGCCGGGTGGGTGCCAAGAAGGCCGGTTCGGCGGTCAGTGGTGACACCCTGGCCTCGCCGATGCAGGGCACCATCGTCAAGGTCGCCGTGGAGGAGGGCCAGGTCGTCGCCGAGGGCGAGCTGATCGTGGTCCTGGAGGCGATGAAGATGGAGCAGCCGCTGAACGCGCACAAGGCGGGCACGATCGTCGGCCTCAAGGCCGAGGTGGGTGCCAGCGTCAGCAGCGGTGCCGCGCTCTGCGAGATCAAGGACTGACGCCCGCAGGGGCTTCACCCGGCCGGTCCGTACGCCCCTCGGGGTGTGCGGACCGGCCGCGTTCCCGGGCCCGTCCGGCCGGGTCGCGGGCCCGTCCGAGCTGCCTCCCGGGCCCGTCCGGCCGTGGCTCAGCGCCCGCGCGGCAGGCCCATCTCGGCCAGCCGGACGGGCATGCCGCCGCCCGGGCCGGCCGGGCCCCCGTGCGCTCCGGGCCGCCGCTGGCCGGGCAGCGGGGCCCCGCCGGGGGGCGGGCCGGCCCGCCGGGGCAGCGGCCCGGGCTGGGTCTGGTGGACGGGGCCGCTGCCGGTGCCGTGCACCGGGGCGTCGCCGGTGGGGGCGGCGCCGAGCGGCGCCAGGTCGATCTGCACCCCGCAGTCGGCGAGCGCGTCCAGTTCGCGGGCGGTTGCGTCGTCCGCGGTGGCGTGCTCGTCGGTGACCAGCCGGGTGATGGTCTCGGTGGGCACGGTCTGGAACATGGTGTCCGCGCCGAGCTTGGTGTGGTCGGCGAGGACGATGACCTCGGAGGCCGACTGCACCAGCGCCCGGTCCACGCTCGCGGACAGCATGTTGGTGGTGGACAGGCCCCGCTCGGCCGTCAGCCCGCTGCCGGAGATGAAGGCCTTGGACACCCGCAGGCCGTGCAGGGACTGCTCGGCACCGCTGCCGACCAGTGCGTAGTTGGAGCCCCGCAGGGTGCCGCCGGTCATCACCACCTCCACCCGGTTGGCGTGCGCCAGCGCCTGGGCGACCAGCAGCGAGTTGGTGACGACGGTGAGGCCGGGCACCCGCGCGAGCCGGCGGGCCAGCTCCTGGGTGGTGGTGCCGGCGCCGACCACCACCGCGTCGCCCTCCTCCACCAGGCCGGCGGCGAGGTCCGCGATGGCGCTCTTCTCGGCGGCGGAGAGGTGGGTCTTCTGCGGGTAGCCGGGTTCGCGGCTGAAGCCGCCGGGGAGCACCGCGCCGCCGTGCCGGCGGTCGAGGAGCCCTTCTGCCTCCAGTGCCCGTACGTCGCGGCGCACGGTCACTTCGGACGTCTGGACGACGCGGGCCAACTCCCGGAGCGAGACCGCTCCGTTGGCGCGCACCATTTCGAGGATCAACTGGCGACGTTCTGCTGCAAACACAGAACCGACGGTAACCTGCGTGACCGTCTGCTTTCAGGCGTTTGCAGCTAGTAGCGGGAATTGCTCGCGTCCGAGCGGCGCGTGACCGTACAATACGCGCCGTCAGCAACCCGGCACTGCGCCCGCCGTCCGGGTGACGATCACTCCTGCGCGAAGGGCGGCCGCCGGTCGGCAGCCGCCCTCAACTGTGCGCCGGAGGCTCAGGATTCGCCGCCGGCCCGCTTGCGGATGTGCAGCTGCCGGGCGGCCTCGGCGGTCGAGCCGGAGACGGACGGGTAGACCGTGAAGGCGCTGGCCACCTGTTCGACCGTCAGATTGGCGTCCACCGCGAGCGAGATCGGGTGGATCAGTTCGCTGGCGCGCGGGGCGACGACCACGCCGCCGACCACGATGCCGGTGCCCGGGCGGCAGAACAGCTTCACGAAGCCGTCCCGGATGCCTTGCATCTTGGCCCGCGGGTTGCCGCGCAGCGGCAGCTTGACCACGACCGCGTCCATCTTGCCGCACTGCACGTCCGCCGCGGTGTAGCCGACGGTGGCGATCTCCGGGTCGGTGAAGACGTTGGAGGCGACGGTCTTCAGGTTCAGCGGCTGCACCGCGTCGCCCAGCGCGTGGTACATCGCGATCCGGCCCTGCATGGCCGCCACCGAGGCGAGCATGAAGACGCCGGTGCAGTCGCCGGCCGCGTACACGCCCGGGGCGCTGGTGCGGGAGACCCGGTCGACCTGGATCTGGCCCCAGTCGTTGAGCTTGACCCCGGCCTCCTCCAGGCCCATCTCGGCCGTGTTGGGGATCGAGCCGACCGCCATCAGGCAGTGCGTGCCCTCGATCACCGTGCCGTCGGAGAGGGTCACCTCGACCTTGTCGCCGATCCGCTTGGCGCTCTCGGCGCGGGAGCGGCTCATCACGTTCATGCCGCGGCGGCGGAAGACGTCCTCCAGCACCTCGGCGGCGTCCGGGTCCTCGCCGGGCAGCACCCGGTCGCGCGAGGAGACCAGGGTGACCTTCGAGCCGAGCGCCTGGTAGGCGCCGGCGAACTCGGCACCGGTGACACCGGAGCCGACGACGATCAGCTCGCGCGGCAGCTCCTCCAGGTCGTACACCTGGGTCCAGGTCAGGATCCGCTCGCCGTCCGGCTGGGCGTCCGGCAGCTCGCGCGGGTGGGCGCCGGTGGCGATCAGCACCGCGTCGGCGCGCAGCGACTGCACGGTGCCGTCGGGAGCGTCCACCAGCACCTCGCGGGAGCCGTCCACGGCCTGCCCGCCGGAGCCGAGCCGGCCGCGGCCGCGCAGCACGGTGACGCCCGCGCGGGTGACCGACTGGGTGATGTCGTGGGACTGCGCGATCGCCAGGCGCTTCACACGGCGGTTGACCTTGCCCAGGTCCACGCCGATGACCCGCGCCGCCTGCTCGGCCGGCGGGGTGTCGTCCGCGACGATGATGCCCAGCTCCTCGAACGAGCTGTCGAAGGTGGTCATCACCTCCGCGGTCGCGATCAGGGTCTTCGACGGCACGCAGTCGGTGAGCACCGCCGATCCGCCAAGACCGTCGCGGTCGACGACGGTCACCTCCGCGCCGAGCTGAGCGGCCACCAGGGCCGCCTCGTAGCCGCCGGGTCCGCCACCGATGATCACGATCCGAGTCACGCTCACCATTGTCCCGCACGCCGGGAGCGCCGCCACGCCGGGGTCGGGGCTCCGGTGCGATCGTCCAGGAGCCCCGGAGCGTCCGCCGACCGGGCTACTCTTCCCCCCATGCCCCTTTACGCCGCGTATGCCACCAACCTCGATGCCCGGCAGATGACCCGCCGCGCCCCGCACTCCCCGCTGCGCGGCACCGGGTGGCTGGACGGCTGGCGGCTCACCTTCGGCGGTGAACACCTCGGCTGGGAGGGCTCGCTGGCCACCGTCGTCGAGGACGAGAAGGAGCGGGTCTTCGTCTCGCTGTACGACGTCTCGCCGATGGACGAGGAGGGCCTGGACCGCTGGGAGGGCGTCCAGCTCGGCATCTACCGCAAGACCAAGCTGCGCGCCCAGACCCTGGACGGCGACATCCAGGTCTGGACGTACGTGCTCAACGACTACGAGGGCGGCCTGCCCGCGGCCCGCTACCTCGGCCTGATCGCCGACGCCGCGGAGAGCGCCGGCGCCCCGCACGACTACGTCATGGACCTGCGCCGCCGCCCCTGCTAGGTCCACTCCTTCGGGCCCGCCACCGCTAGCCCGCCGCCCAGCCGCGCGCCGTCCGCGCCAGCACCCCGGCCACCTCCGCGCGGCGGGCCGGCTCGGTGCGCAGCGCGTTGCCCAGCTCGACGTGCAGCCACGGCACCGCCAGCCCGGCGGCGAACCGGCCCTCCACGTTGGTGGTGCCCCCGAGCTGCCCGCACTTCTCCCGCCAGGCCCGGCAGACCGCGAAGCCCGCCCGGTCAAGCCCGGCCGCCGTCGTGTCGGCGGCCGGCCCCGGCTGCCCGGCGCCGCTGGAGACCACCGCGTCCTGCCCGGGCAGGCTGCCCTCGTCGAAGCCGTGCACCTGGATGCCGGGCAGTCCGCGCCCGGTGAGCGCCTCCACCACCGCCGCGAAGACGGTGTCGGCCCGGTGGGCGACGTCCGAGGCGCCGTCCGGCCCGGCCCTGCGGTGCGCCCCGGCCAGCACCAGCACCCCGCCGGGCGCGGCCCGGAAGAGGTCCACCCCGAGCGCCTCGGTGCGCGCGTCCGACACCGGGTGCGGCACCTGCACCGACCAGCCGGCCCGGACCGAGAGGTCCAGGTAGACCCGGCCCCAGCCACGGCCGTCCGCCGCGGTGGCGTCGGCGATCTCGGCCACCCGCCGGCCGGTCGCCGCCTCGGTGAACTCGGTCAGCCGGTAGCCCACCCGCGCCAGAGCCCGGCCCGCCTGGTCGGGGTGGCCGTCCAGCGCGCCGAGC
The DNA here is from genome assembly GCF_044453265.1 of Kitasatospora sp. NPDC051705. Classification (NCBI taxonomy): domain Bacteria; kingdom Bacillati; phylum Actinomycetota; class Actinomycetes; order Kitasatosporales; family Streptomycetaceae; genus Kitasatospora; species Kitasatospora sp. NPDC051705. The sequence continues at coordinate 39,639 of NZ_JBITCO010000005.1, forward strand.
ACGCCGTCGGCGATCGCCCGGCGCTGCCCGGCGTCCGGCACGGCGTACGGGCCGGACGGGCCGAAGCCCTCGGTGTACGCGTCCACCAGGGCCGCCAGGTCCACCGGGCCGGGCCCGGTCGGGCCGGTCGGGCCCGCGGGGGCGTCCCGCACCGCCGCGGGCGGGCCGGCCGTCCCGCGCGCGGCGAGGGTCAGCACGACCGCGAGCGCCGCGAGCACCAGCAGCACCGCCACCGGCAGCAGTGGTGTGCGTCGCGAACCCCGAGTCTCCATGGCCGTCGAACCTACCCTGCCGGCCACCGTGTCCATGATCCACACCGGGTGGACGAAAAGAGATCCCGAAGCGACATCCGACCGCAACCGAGACGTGACAACTTTTGCGATTCCTCTTCGTACGCTGATTCGGCTTGACCCATTCTTGATCAGCGCTTGACCGAGGAGGCCGGCGGAGCTTCCCGGGGGGGGCGGGCCGCGCCGGGCCTTCGGAGGAGAACGAGGCCCCCGTGAGCACGGCACCCAACCCGCCGCGACAGCACCGCTATCGCCGCCGGGCCGACATGCCGCTGCTCGGAGGCATCCGGCCGCCCATCGTGCTGCTCCTGGTGCTGCTGCTCGCGGTCGCCGCGATCACCGCGCTCGCCGTCGGCGGACTGCGCGTCGACGACACCCCGCAGGCCGTCCGGGAGTCCCACCAGTACGCCGCCGAGGACACCGCGGCCTCGCTGCGCGCCGGACTCCACGAGAGCGCCACCGACCTGCGCCGCGCCGCGGCCCGGTACGACGCCGCGCCCGCCGAGCCCTCCGCCGTGCTGACCGCGCTCGGCCAGGCGTACCACAAGTGGCGCGGCACCGTCGTGGTCCGCCCCGACACCGGCCGGCTGCTCGCCGCCCGCGGCGAGACCGTTCCGCTGGCCAGCCTGGACCTCGGCAGGGTCACCGACACCGCGCCCGCCCCCGTGCTGGTGCCCTCGACGACCGGCACCCGGCTGCTCACCTTCGCGCTCGTCACCACCAAGGCCGACGGCCGGGCCCTGCTGGTCGCCTCCGACAACCTTCGGCTGCCCGGCATCGCGACCCGCAAGGAGCAGACCATCCAGGTCCTGGACGCCGCCGGCGCCGTCCTGGACACCACCGGCGCCGAGCTCGGCGCCGAGGCCGACCGCAAGCTCGTCTCCGGCGCCCGGGAGCGCGCCGCCCGCGAACGCCCCCTCCCCGGCGGGACGGCCTCCGGCAGCCTGGCCGGCAGCCCGGACGCCAAGGGCGTGCGCCGGGTGGCCGGCTACGCCGCCGTCGGCACCGCGGGCGGGCACGACCTCGCCACCCCGCTCGGCCTGACCGTGGTCTCCACCAGCACCGTCGACGGCAGGCCCGGCAGCCTGCGGCACCCCCTGCTCGGCCTGGCCGCCGCCGGCGCCCTGACCGCCCTGGCCCTGCTGCTCGCCTGGTACCTCGTCCGCAGCCTCCAGCGCCCGCTGCTGCGGCTGTTCCTGGAGTCCCGCCGGCTCACCCGCGGGGACCGCCTCGACCAGCCCGTCCACGGCCCCGCCCGCGGCGAGGCCGGCCGGATCACCCGCGCCCTGGAGGAGCTGCGCCTGCAGCTGCTCGACCCGGCCCGCCCGCCGGCCCCCGTCCGGCCCGCCCGCCGCCGACCGGGCACCGCGCTGCCGCTGGCGCTGTGCGCCGTCCTGGTGCTCGGCTGGTCCGGCCCGCTGCTGCTGCTCGGCGGCAACGACCCGACCGTCCGGGTCCCCACCCAGGTGGTGGCCGGCCAGCGCGACCGCACCGACACCGCCGCCGACCGGGTCCGCCAGGCGCTCAACGAGGGCTACGCGGACCTGCGCTCGCTCGCCCCGGAACTCGCCGGCGTTTCCGTCGGCCAGGCCGACGCCCTGCTGCGCGCGACCCTGGCCGAGCACGACCGCTACCGCGCGCTGTACGTCCTCGGCGCGGGCGGCGAGCTCCTGGCCCACGTCGGCGAGCCGCCGCACCGCACCGGCCCGGAGGCGCTCGGCGCGAGCGGCGTGCTGCTGCTCAACAGCTCCGGGAAGGAGCCGCGGATCGCCGCCCGCGCCGCACTCGCCGCGGCGCCCGCGGACGCCGAGGCGGAGGGCGCCGCCGAGCCGGCGGGGCCGGTGCTGGTCGGCGAGTTCAAGACGGACTTCCTCAGCGCGCTGCTGGTCCGCCCGGGACTGGGCCGGGTCTGGCTGGTCGACGACCGGCAGCGGGTGCTGGCCGCCAACGCGGGCTACAGCTCCTTCGGCGACCTGCCCGAGGGCCGCGCCAAGGCCCTGCTGGCGGGCGCCGGGAAGTCGGCCGCCGCCGACGTGCTGCGCGGCGGCGGCGACCCGGCCCTGCTCGCCGCCGCCCCGCTCGGCGGCAACGGCAGCGTGGCCAAGCTCGGCTGGTCGGTGGTCACCGCCCACCCGGTGGCCTGGCTGCACCTGGACCAGAACCGGGCCGACCGGCGGGCCGTACTGGCCGGCATGCTCGGCCTGGCCGCGGCCGCGCTCTGCCTCGGCTGGCTGTTCATCGCCGTCGGCCTGCCGCTGCGCCGGCTGGCGGCGAGCGCCGAGGCGCTGGCCGCCGGTGACCGACGGACGGTGCTCTACCCCGTCCACCACGACGAGGTGGGTGCCGTCGCCCGGAGCCTGGAGCTGATCCGCCAGGAGCTGGCCCGCCCCCGCCGTACCGCCACCGCTCCCGCCCCCGCGCCCGCGCCCGCCCGCTGAGCCCCGCCCGAAGGACCTCCCGTGCTCTTCCTCTACGTCGTGCTGCTGGTCTGCTGCGCCGTGCTGCTGGTAGCCGGCATCGTCGAGCAGCGCCGGCACTTCGCCGCGCTGGAGCAGATCCCCACCCGGGTGCTGGTCAACGGCATCCGCGGCAAGAGCTCGATCACCCGGCTCTGCGCGGGTGCGCTGCGCGGCGGCGGGCTGGTGACGGTCGCCAAGACCACCGGCACCGCCGCCCGGTTCATCCACCCGGACGCCACCGAGGAGCCGGTCTACCGCAAGTTCGGCATCGCCAACGTGGTGGAGCAGATCGGCATCGTCCGCCGCGCCGCCACCTACCGGCCGGACGCCCTGGTCATCGAGTGCATGGCCGTCATGCCGGCGCTCCAGGAGGTCAACCAGACCAAGCTGATCCGCTCCACCATCGGCGTGCTGTGCAACGTCCGCGAGGACCACCTCGCCGAGATGGGCCCGACCCTGGACGACGTCGCCCGCTCGTTGTCCCGCTCGATGCCGGTCGGCGGCGTCTGCGTGACCGCCGAGCAGGAGCGCGCGCACATCCTTCGCGAGGAGGCGGCCCGCCGGGACTGCCGGCTGATCGTGGTGGACCCGGAGTCGGTCACCGACGAGGAGCTGCGCGGCTTCAGCTGGTTCACCTTCAAGGAGAACGTCGCGATCGCCCTGGCCGTCGCCGAACTCCTCGGCGTGGAGCGGCGGACCGCGCTGCAGGGCATGTGGGCGGCCCCGCCGGACCCGGGCGTGCTCTCCGTCGAGCGCTACCGCACCGAGGACGGCAAGCGGCTGCGGTTCGCCAACGTCTTCGCCGCGAACGACCCCGAGTCGACGCTGATGAACGTCCGCCAGCTGGAGGACCTGGGCGCGATCCACCGCCCGCTGAACGTGGTGGTGAACTGCCGCCCGGACCGGGTCGAGCGCAACGGGCAGATGGGCCAGATCGTGCCCGACCTCGACCCGGACACGGTGTTCCTGATCGGCCACCCCACCAAGAGCGCCCGCGACGGCATCCCGGCCGGCTGGTCCGGCCGGGTGGTCGACCTCGGCGGCGACCGGCGCGACCCGGCGCAGCTCACCGCCGAGCTGCTGGCCGAACTCGGCCAGGACTCCTCGCTGGTGGCCGTCGGCAACATCCACGGCCAGGGCGAACTGTTCCTGGAGGAGCTGGCCCGGCTCGCCCCCGACGAGGACCCGGACGCCCCGGACGCACCCGAGTCCGCCTACCGGGAGCCCGAGCCGCTCTACCCCGAGCCGGACTACGGCGACCCGGGCTACCACCGGCCCTGGCCGTACGAGGCCGGCGCGTACGAGGCCGGCGCGTACGAGCCGGTCGCGTACGAGCCCCGGCCCTACGAGGCCCAGCCGTACGAGGCGGGCGCGTACCGGTCCGGGCCGCAGGCGTACCGCCCGCACCCGTACGAGCCCGGCCCCGCGGTGCCCGTCCACGTCCCCGAGCCGATCCCCGACTCCTGGTACGACCCCCTCCCCCGCACCACCGACCACGGAGACCAGCAGTGATCCCCACCGAGCTCACCCCCGAGATCGCCGCCATCGGCATCGCGCTCGGCCTGGTCTTCTCGCTCGTCTGCTACCTGACCACCAACCTGTCCCCCGGCGGCATGATCACCCCCGGCTGGCTGGCCCTCACGCTGGTCGAGGACCTCCAGCGGGTGGCCATCGTGATCGGCGTGACGGTGCTGACCTACCTCGCCACCCGGCTGGTCCAGAAGCTGGTGATCCTCTACGGCAAGCGGCTGTTCGCCGCCGTGGTGCTGATCGGCGTGCTGCTGCAGGCGACGGTGATGCTGGTGCTCCAGCGCGAGCTGCCGACCCTGTACGCCAACCAGACGCTCGGCTTCATCGTCCCCGGCCTGATCGCCTACCAGCTGGTCCGCCAGCCCCGGGCCGCCACCCTGATGGCCACCAGCACGGTGACCCTGGCCAACTACGTGGTGCTCACCGCCGGCGTCCTGCTCGGCGCCCTGCCCGGCACCTGATCCCGCACGCGCCGGACGCGCCGGAACCACCCGGAAGCCCGGCCCCCGGACCACCCGGACCCCAGGACCCCAGGAAGGAAGCGAGCGAGCTCCCGATGCCCGTCACCCGCAAGTCCCTGCTCAGCGGCGGCCTCGCCGTCACCCTGCTCGCCGCCAGCGGCTACCTCACCGTCCAGCTGCGCGACCGCGACCGGCAGCCGGCCGCGGGCGGCACCGCGCCGCTGATCACCACCACCGCCACCCCGGGCCCGGTCGGGGACACCGCCGCGGCGGCCGCCGGGTACCGCTACGAGCGCCTGACGGGGCCCGACCGGACCGTCGTCCGGGACGCCCGCGGCGGCGTGGTCGCCACCCTGACCGACAACGCCCGCACCGCCGTCCTGGCCGGCCCCAGCCGGACCTTCGCCGAACCGGGCACCACCGCGGCAACCGTGCTCTCCGACAACTGGGTGCGGCTGATGCCGCAGCCGTGGCGGCCGGGCGCGGAGCAGGAGGCCTGGTTCCGCACCTGGTTCCGGCAGTCGCTCGGCTCCACCGCGGACGACGTGCTGGCGGTGGCCGTCCAGTACCTGGCCGGCGCGGCGCCCGAGAAGGACGGCAAGGGCGTGCGGTTCAAGGGCGACGCCTCCTTCGGCCCGCTCAACCCCAACGGTTCGGTCGGCAACGACCTGCGCCTGGAACAGACCGACTTCCTCGACTACCTGGGTGTTCCGTACACGTTCGCGGACAAGGTCGCCAAGCAGCCCGACCGAGCCCGTTACGGCGCCTTCGACTGCTCCGGGTACGTCCGGATGGTCTACGGCTACCGGTCGGGTTATCCGCTGCTCTCCAAGGACGCGGCCGGCCCCGGCCTGCCCCGCACCGCCAACGGCCTGGCCCGGCTCGGCCCCGGCGTCCCGGTGCTGCCGCTGACCACCGCGCCGGGCTCCGACACCACCGTGCGGCCGGCCTCGATCGACCCGCTCCAGCCCGGTGACCTGGTCTTCTTCGAGATCGACACCCGCACCGGCGCCCGGCTCGACCACACCGGCATCTACCTGGGCCTGGACACCGACGGCCACCCCCGGTACGTCTCCAGCCGGGAGGAGGCGGACGGCCCGACCTTCGGCGACAAGGGCGGCACGGCGCGGCTGGACGACAACGGCCTGTACGCGAAGGGACTGCGCAGCGCGAAACGGCTCTGACGAGCGGCCCGGCCCCCTGGAGGTACCGACGAGTGACATCACCCGAAAGGCCTCATCCAGCTGTGCTTTCGGGTCAACCGGGTAACGATCCGGCACGCCGCGCCCGATTTTCTACGCGCGTAGCCGATTCCCGTCTATCCTCGGACCCGTGAACGCAACCCCTCAGTCGGTCGTCTCCGCCGACCCCTACGCCGCCGCCCAGGCCGCCGCCGAGCGCCTCCGCGAGCTGACCGGTGCCGAGCGGCACGACGTCGCCCTGGTGATGGGCTCCGGCTGGGTGCCGGCCGCCGACGCCCTGGGCGAGACCGTGGCCGAGTTCCCGGTCACCGAGCTCCCGGGCTTCCCCGCCCCCGCCGTCGCCGGCCACGCCGGCAAGATCCGCTCGGTGAAGATCGGCGACAAGCGCGCCCTGATCTTCCTCGGCCGCAACCACTACTACGAGGGCCACGGCGTGGCCACCGTCGTCCACGGCGTGCGCACCGCCGCCGCGGCCGGCTGCGGCATCATCGTGCTGACCAACGGCTGCGGCGGCCTGCGCCAGGGCTGGGTGCCCGGCCAGCCGGTCCTGATCAGCGACCACATCAACCTGACGGCGGACTCCCCGATCGTCGGCGCCAACTTCGTCGACCTCACCGACCTCTACTCCAAGCGCCTGCGCGAGCTGTGCCACGAGGTCGACCCGACCCTCGACGAGGCCGTGTACGTGCAGTTCCGCGGCCCGCACTACGAGACCCCGGCCGAGGTCAACATGGCCCGGGTGATCGGCGGCGAGCTCGTCGGCATGTCCACCACCCTGGAGGCCATCGCCGCCCGCGAGGCCGGCTCCGAGGTGCTCGGCATCTCCCTGGTCACCAACCTGGCCGCCGGCATCACCGGCGAGCCGCTCAACCACGAAGAGGTGCTCGAGGCCGGCAAGGCCTCCGCCGAGCGCATGGGTGAGCTGCTGGCGAAGGTCCTCGAGCGGATCTGACGCCCACCGGGCGCACGACGCACGAGCGACGGGGCCCGTGGGCGGGCGTGATCCGCCGATCACACCCGCCCGCGGGCCCCGTCCGCATGCGCACCCCCTGATTGCGGAACCCTCCGGCAGACAACCGACGAACTCCCCGATGGAGAACGCAGCGATGACGCAGGCACCCACCACCGACCTCCTCGCCCGGGCCCGGACCTGGCTGGCCGAGGACCCCGACCCGCAGACCCGCGAGGAACTGACCGCCCTGCTGGCCCGGGCCGAGGGCCCGGACGCGGAGTCGGACAGCAAGACCGCCTGGGCCGAGCTCGCCGAGCGCTTCTCCGACCGGCTCCAGTTCGGCACCGCCGGCCTGCGCGGTGAACTCGGCGCCGGCCCCATGCGGATGAACCGCGCCGTGGTGATCCGGGCCGCCGCCGGCCTGGTCGCCCACGTCCGCAAGCAGGAGCTCGGCGACCTCGTCGTCATCGGCTACGACGCCCGCCACAAGTCCTACGACTTCGCCCGCGACACCGCCGCCGTCGTGGTCGGCGCCGGCCTGCGCGCCGCCCTGCTGCCCCACCCGCTGCCCACCCCGGTGCTCGCCTTCGCCATCCGCCACCTGGGCGCGGCCGCCGGCGTCACCGTCACCGCCAGCCACAACCCGCCGCAGGACAACGGCTACAAGGTCTACCTGGGCGACGGCTCCCAGATCGTCCCGCCGGCCGACGCCGGGATCGCCGCCGAGATCGACGCCATCGGCTCGCTCGCCGAGGTCCCGCTGGCCGAGGACGGCTGGGAGGTGCTCGGCGACGAGATCGTCGACGCCTACCTGGACCGGGCCGTCACCATCGTCGACCGGCACAGCCCGCGCGACCTCGACGTCGTCTACACCCCGATGCACGGCGTCGGCCGCGACACCCTGGTGGCCGCCTTCCGCCGGGCCGGCTTCCCGGCGCCCACCGTGGTCGCCGAGCAGGCCGAGCCCGACCCGGACTTCCCGACCGTGGCCTTCCCCAACCCGGAGGAGCCGGGGGCGATGGACCTCGCCTTCCGCACCGCCGCGTCGGTCGGCCCCGACATCGTGATCGCCAACGACCCGGACGCCGACCGCTGCGCGGTGGCCGTACCGGTCAACGCCAACGCGGCCGGCAGCGGCAACGGCACCTCCGGCTGGCGGATGCTGCGCGGCGACGAGGTCGGCGCCCTGCTCGGCGCGGCCCTGGTCGCCAAGAAGGCCGAGGGCACCTTCGCCACCACCATCGTCTCGGCCACCCTGCTCGGCCGGATCGCCGAGGCCGCGGGCCTGGGCTACGCGGAGACCCTCACCGGCTTCAAGTGGATCTCCCGCGCCGAAGGCCTGCGCTACGGCTACGAGGAGGCCCTCGGCTACTGCGTCGACCCGCAGGGCGTCCGGGACAAGGACGGCATCACCGCCGCCCTGCTCGTCGCCGAGCTCGCCGCCACCCTCAAGCAGTCCGGCCGCACCCTGAGCGACCTGCTGGACGACCTGGCGCTGGAGCACGGCCTGCACGCCACCGACCAGCTGTCCGTCCGCGTCCAGGACCTCTCCCTGATCGCCGACGCCATGGGCCGCCTGCGCGAGCAGCCCCCGACCGTCCTGGCCGGGCTGGCCGTCACCCGCGCCGACGACCTCAGCGCGGGCTCCGCCGAGCTGCCGCCCACCGACGGCCTGCGCTACTACCTGGCCGGCGAGGGCGTCCGCTCCGCGCGCATCGTGGTCCGCCCCTCGGGCACCGAGCCCAAGCTCAAGTGCTACCTGGAGGTCGTCCTCCCGGTCGCCACCGCGGCCGACCTCGCCACCGCCCGCGCCCGCGCCGCCGAGCTCCTCGACGCGATCAAGCGCGACCTGGCCGAGGCCGCCGGCATCACCGCCTGACGCCCGGCCCCGCCCCGCACGAGTGCCTCCCGCCCCACCCGGGCCGGGAGGCACTCCCGCACCCGGCCCTCCCGGGACACCCGGCCCGGAACGCGCGAGGGGCCCGCCGAGCGGTCGGCGGGCCCCTCGTGGCGCGTCGTCGTCAGGCGGCGATCACCGCGATCAGCGCGACCAGGCCGACCACGGTGGGGGCGATGATCCACCAGCACCAGCGGACGCTGATCCCGCCGGCGGCCTCCGGGCGGGCGGCGTTGCGCTCGGCCATCTCCTGGAGGACGTTGGTGACCTGGTCGGACCAGGCCCGGGTCGGGTCCGGGGCGCCCTGCACGCCGGGGCCGGTGGTGGCCGGGCGGCCGAAGGCCAGGCCCATCCGGGAGACGTGCTCGGCGCCGCCGTTCTCCCGGGCCCGGTTGGCGCGCTTGCGCTGGCGCAGCGACACCGGCACCGCCCAGATCTGGAACTTCCGGCCCTCGGCCAGCAGCTCGACCGAGTACCCGGCGCGCAGTGCGTCGACCGAGGCCCACGGCGCGGTGATCGTCCGCCACGGGTTGCGCACGACCAGTCGCCGGTCGTTGGCGAGCACGGCCGGGCGCAGCGTGTAGGCGGCCACCGGGAACGCGAAGACCAGCGCCGCGGCGAGCGAGACGTACGGCGTCTTCCCGGTCCCGTTCAGCGCCGCGTCGCCGATCAGCCAGGCGGCCACGCCCAGCAGCAGCACGCCGGAGATCACACCGGGGACTGAGCGGTACACGCGGTCCGCGTACACGGTCTCCCCGTCGGGGGCGGCCGAGCCCTGGTGGGGCTTGCCGTCGGAATCGGTCATGCCGTCGATTCTGCCCCATGCCCCCCACGGTGAGGTCTCGGTCCGGCCACGAAAGGTGTGCCCCCTAGCGGTCGGCTACGCGCGTAGATATGCTGGTCTGGTGACTATGTCCACTGTTGCAGCCAATGCCCCCGGCGTTGCGGGCAGCGGCCTTCAGGACGTTGCGGCGTCCGAGGCCTCGCTCCGCCGCTTCCTGCACGGCCTGCCCGGCGTCGACCAGGTCGGCCTGGAGGCGCGTGCCGCCACCCTCGGTACCCGCTCGATCAAGACCACGGCGAAGGCGTACGCCATCGACCTCGCGATCTCGATGATCGACCTGACCACGCTGGAAGGCGCGGACACGGTCGGCAAGGTGCGCGCTCTGTGCGCCAAGGGCAGGACCCCCGACCCGACCGACCCGACCACCCCCCGCGTGGCCGCCATCTGCGTCTACCCGGACATGGTCGCCACCGCCAAGGACGCCCTCCGGGGCACCGACATCCAGGTCGCCTCGGTGGCCACCGCCTTCCCCGCCGGCCGCGCCGCCCTCCCGGTGAAGCTCGCCGACACCGCCGACGCGGTCGCCGCGGGCGCCGACGAGATCGACATGGTGATCGACCGCGGCGCCTTCCTCTCCGGCCGCTACCTCGACGTCTTCAACGAGATCGTCGCCGTCAAGGAGGCGTGCAAGCGCGCCGACGGCAGCTACGCCCACCTCAAGGTGATCTTCGAGACCGGCGAGCTGCAGACCTACGACAACGTGCGGCGCGTCTCCTGGCTGGCGATGCTGGCCGGCGCCGACTTCATCAAGACCTCCACCGGCAAGGTCGCCGTCAACGCGACCCCGCCGGTCACCCTGCTGATGCTGGAGGCGGTCCGCGACTTCCGCGCGCAGACCGGCGTCCAGGTCGGTGTGAAGCCCGCCGGTGGGATCAAGACCACCAAGGACGCCATGAAGTACCTGGTGATGGTCAACGAGACCCTCGGCGACGACTGGCTCTCCCCGCACTGGTTCCGCTTCGGCGCCTCCAGCCTGCTCAACGACCTGCTGATGCAGCGCCAGAAGCTCACCACCGGACGCTACTCCGGCCCCGACTACGTGACGGTGGACTGATCACCATGGCCAAGAAGAAGATCATCGAGGAGCCCGCGGCCAAGCCCGCCGGCGGCCTCTTCGCCTACGCCCCGGCGCCCGAGTCCCCCGCCGCCGCGGGTGACATCGCCACCTCGTACGGCCACTTCATCGGCGGCGAGTTCGTCGACTCCTCCGGCAGCGAGGCCCTGAAGACGGTCAACCCGGCGACGGAGCAGGTGCTCGCCGAGTTCGCCCAGGGCACCGACGAGGACGTCGACCGCGCCGTCGCCGCCGCCCGCGCGGCCTTCGCCGACTGGTCGGCGCTGCCGGGCAGCGAGCGCGCCAAGTACCTGTTCCGGATCGCCCGGATCATCCAGGAGCGCAGCCGCGAACTGGCCGTGCTCGAGTCGATCGACAACGGCAAGCCGATCCGCGAGACCCGCGACGTCGACCTGCCGCTGGTCGCCGCGCACTTCTTCTACTACGCGGGCTGGGCCGACAAGCTGGACTTCGCCGGCTTCGGCGCGGCCCCGAAGCCGCTCGGCGTGGCCGGCCAGGTCATCCCGTGGAACTTCCCGCTGCTGATGCTGGCGTGGAAGATCGCGCCCGCCCTGGCGACCGGCAACACCGTCGTCCTGAAGCCGGCCGAGACCACGCCGCTGACGGCCCTGCGCTTCGCCGAGATCTGCCGCCAGGCCGGTCTGCCCAAGGGCGTCGTCAACATCGTGACCGGCGACGGCCGCACCGGTGCCGCGCTCACCTCGCACCCGGACGTCAACAAGGTCGCGTTCACCGGCTCCACCCCGGTCGGCCGGGCGATCGCCAAGCAGCTGGCCGGCACCCGCAAGAAGCTGTCGCTGGAGCTGGGCGGCAAGGCCGCCAACATCGTCTTCGACGACGCGCCGCTCGACCAGGCGGTCGAGGGCATCGTCAACGGCATCTTCTTCAACCAGGGCCACGTCTGCTGCGCGGGCTCGCGCCTGCTGGTCCAGGAGTCGGTCCAGGACGAGCTGCTGGACGCCCTGAAGCGCCGGATGGCGACCCTGCGGGTCGGCGACCCGCTGGACAAGAACACCGACATCGGCGCCATCAACTCGGCCGAGCAGCTGGCCCGGATCACCGCGCTGACCGACGCCGGCGAGGCCGAGGGCGCCGAGCGCTGGTCGCCGGCCTGCGAGCTGCCGGGCACCGGCTTCTGGTTCAAGCCGACCCTGTTCACCGGCGTCAGCCAGGCCCACCGGATCGCCCAGGAGGAGATCTTCGGCCCGGTCCTGTCGGTGCTGACCTTCCGCACCCCCGAGGAGGCGGTCGCGAAGGCCAACAACACCCCGTACGGCCTCTCCGCCGGCATCTGGACGGAGAAGGGCTCGCGCATCCTCTGGATGGCGAACAAGCTCAAGGCCGGCGTGGTCTGGGCCAACACCTTCAACAAGTTCGACCCGACCTCGCCGTTCGGCGGCTACAAGGAGTCGGGCTACGGCCGCGAGGGTGGCCGCCACGGTCTGGAGGCCTACCTCGATGTCTGATGTCGCGACGCGTCTTGACGTCTTCAAGACCTACAAGCTGTACGTCGGCGGGAAGTTCCCGCGCTCCGAGAGCGGGCGGGTGTACGAGGTGACGGACTCGAAGGGCGAGTGGCTCGCCAACGCCCCGCTGGGCACCCGCAAGGACACCCGGGACGCCGTCCTGGCCGCCCGCGCGGCGGTCAAGGGCTGGGCCGGCACCACCGCGTACAACCGCGGCCAGGTGCTGTACCGGGTCGCCGAGATGCTGCAGGGCCGGCGCGAGCAGTTCGCCGCCGAGGTGGCGCTCGCCGAGGGCGTCGGCCCGAAGAAGGCCGCCGCCCTGGTGGACGCCGCGATCGACCGCTGGGTCTGGTACGCGGGCTGGACGGACAAGGTCGCCCAGATCGCGGGCGGCGCCAACCCCGTCGCCGGGCCGTTCTTCAACCTGTCGACCCCGGAGCCGACCGGCGTGGTCGGGATCGTCGCCCCGCAGGCCGGCTACGGGCACTCGCTGCTCGGCCTGGTGTCGGTGGTCGCCCCGGCGGTCGCCACCGGCAACACGGTCGTGGTCGCGGCCGCCGCGGACGCCCCGCTGCCGGCCCTGTCGCTGGGCGAGGTGCTCGCCACCTCGGACGTCCCGGGCGGCGTGGTCAACATCATCTCGGGCCGGACGGCGGACATCGCGCCCACCCTGGCCTCGCACCAGGACGTCAACGCGGTGGACCTCACCGGCGCGATCGCCGCCGACGGGCCCGGCGCGGCGAAGGCCCTGGAGGAGGCCGCCGCGGATACCCTGAAGCGGGTGGTCCGTCCGGAGCTGGACCCGTTCGCCCAGGACTGGACCAATGCGCCCGGTACGGACCGGCTACTCTCCTTCCTGGAGACGAAGACGGTCTGGCACCCGATGGGGATCTGACCCTCCCCGTCTCCACCGGGTGAACAACTCCACAAGCTGGCCGTCCCCCGTGCCCTCTCCCCCCCCAGGGCCCGGACGGTCATTGGACGGACCCGCGCCTCTCCCCCCCTGGCGCGGGTCCGTCGACTTTCGTCGCCGCGACGTCCGCCTTTCGGCGCTCCCCCGGGAGCCCGCCGCCGGGCGAGGATCGTGGCGGAGGAAGACGATCGAGGAGGGACGCCGTGGGAGAGTTCGTCGGCGAGCTGATGGCGCTGTTCGCGGACGGTTTCGTCCGCCGCCTGCACGTGGCCCGCACCCGGCGCCGGCTGGCCGCCGGCCGGACGGTACGGGTGCCCTGCTCGGCGCGGTCCGACCGCCCCGGCTGGCGGCCCGCCTACGTCAACGGCCGGCTGCGCATCACGCCCGGGGCCGCCACCGTGACCTTCGACACCCGCCCGGGCCGGATCGAGCTCCCCGCCGGCGGCACCTTCCACGACCCCGAGCCCGACGTGTGGCACGACCAGGACTGGGCCGCCACCGCCTACCGGCCGCCCGGCGACGGCGCCCCGGTCTTCCTCCAGGTCGACAGCCGCTACCTGCCGGTGGTCCACGCCGCCCTCGCCGACCCGAACTCGCAGCAGCCGCAACAGAAGGTGTGACCCGACCGGTTTCGGCATCGGGCCCCGATGCGTCAGACTGGTGTCCCGTGAGTGACGCCCCGCTGAACCCTGTGCCGATGACCCGCGCCCGGGTCGTCCTGTTGTCCGGTCCCTCCGGTTCCGGGAAGTCCTCGCTCGCCGAGCGCAGCGGACTGCCGGTGCTCCAGCTTGACGACTTCTACAAGGACGGGGACGACCCCACCCTGCCGCTGCTGCCGGACGGCGCGGTCGACTGGGACTCCCCGCTCGCCTGGCACCGCGACCAGGCCGTCGCCGCGATCCGCAGCCTCCACGAGACCGGCCGGGTCGACGTCCCGGTGTACTCGATCCCGGACAACGGCCGGATCGGCACCCGCCCCCTGGACCTCGCCGGTGCCCCCGCGTTCATCGCCGAGGGCATCTTCGCCGCCGAGATCACCGCAGAGTGCGCCGCCGAGGGGCTCCTCGGGGACGCCCTGTGCCTGCGCAACGGCGCGCTCACCACGGCCTGGCGCCGGCTTCGCCGGGACGTCCGGGAGGGCCGCAAGTCGCTGCCGGTGCTGGTGCGCCGCGGCTGGCGGCTGATGCGCGCCGAGCGGTCCATCGTCGGACGGCAGGTCACCCTCGGCTCCTACCCGTGCGCGGGCCCGGAGGCCGAACGCCGGATCCGCGCGGCCGCGGGGCGGCGGGAGCTGTCCGCCGTCTGAACACCCGGGCGGGCCCGCCGCCCGGCGGCCCGGGCAGCGGAACGGGCCGGCGGCCCGGCAACGCGAACAGCAGAACGACGGGCCCGGTGCGTCTCCCCCGCACCGGGCCCGTCGCCTTCCCCGGACGGCCCGGGCCGCGTGGTCACCGCTCCCCCGAGCCGGCGTTCACGCACCTCGACCGTCCGCTACCCGTCCCCCGACGGGAGTCCCTCTCCTCGCGCGCCCCGCGTCAGGCGACCAGCTCGCCGAACGCCCGGACGGTGTCGCCCGACTTGTTCAGGTGCTCGTCCTCGCGCAGGCGGCGCAGCGCGCGCCAGATGCTGCTCTTGACCGTGCCGACGCTGATCGCCAGCACGTCGGCGATCTCCGGGTCGGTCTTGCCCTCGTAGTACCGCAGCACCAGCATGGTCCGCTGGTTCTCCGGCAGCTTCGCCAGCGCCTGCCAGAGCACGGTGCGCAGCTCGGTGCCGCCCATCGCGTCGGTGTCGCCGGCCGTCTCCGGCAGCTCCTCGGTCGGGTACTCGTTGACCTTGCGGCGCCGCCAGGCGGAGATGTGCAGGTTGGTCATGGTGCGGCGGAGGTAGCCCCCGACCGCGGCCTTGTCGGTGATCCGGCCCCAGGCCCGGTAGGTGCTGAAGAGCGCGCTCTGCAGCAGGTCCTCGGCCTCGTAGCGGTCACCGGTCAGGTGGTACGCCGTGGCGTACAGGGAGGCGCGGCGCTCGCGCACGTACGCGGTGAACTCCGTGATGTGGTCCTCCGCGACGGCCGGGTGCTCCCCCTGCGCGTCTCCCTGTCCCGCCTCGTCGGCGCGGGCCGGTGCGGGGTTCAGCCGCAGCAGCGTCGCACCGGCGGCCGCGCGTCCGGCCGACTCCCCCGAGCCGACCGTCCGCAGGCCGTTCCCTCCGGTACCCCGGTTCCCCCCGGTACCCCGGTTCCCCCCGGTACCCCCCAGGGCGTCCTTGCCCTCGACGCGGACGGGGAGGATCCCCCGCAGCGTGAGGGTGTTGGCGGAGTCGGCCGCGTTCCCCACCCGGCCGATCCCGTACAGCTCCCCCGTCCTGCCGCCGCCGCTCACCCGGCGGGCGACAGGGTTTCCACCGGTGCTGTGCGCGCACCCCCGTACGGTCACGGCACCGGAGTTCTCGTCGGTCCTGACCTCGTACCGGGTCCGGTGGGTGGACACTGACGAACGCGCGGTGCGGACAGCCGGGTTGGTCCGGGTCTGAAGCATGGCGTTCATGGTGCGCCCCCTGGGTCGGTACGAGCGGTTCCTGTTGCCGCCTTCCAGCCGGCCGGGTTGGCCCGCTGTCCTGCGGCGACATGGAAAATCCTGCCCGGCGGTTGTGATGGCGCTGTCCGCCGACTGTCACAGGGGTGTCACAGGGGCGGGCCTTTCGTCCCGGTCCGCCTCCCTCCGTACCGGACGCCGGTGGCGGTGGTTCCGGTTCCCGGGTGCCCGGGGGCCCATCCGGGGGGTGATTCGACGCTTCCGGTGGGCCAAAATGGGGCCGTGCCTTTCCTCCTACTGATCGAGGACGACGACGCCATCCGGACCGGCCTCGAACTCGCCCTCACCCGCCAGGGCCACCGCGTGGCCACCGCCGCCTCCGGCGAGGACGGTCTGAGGCTCTTCAAGGAGCAGCGGCCCGACCTGATCGTGCTGGACGTGATGCTGCCCGGGATCGACGGCTTCGAGGTCTGCCGCCGGATCCGGCGCACCGACCAGCTGCCGATCATCCTGCTGACCGCACGCTCGGACGACATCGACGTGGTGGTCGGCCTGGAGTCCGGCGCGGACGACTACGTGGTCAAGCCGGTGCAGCCGCGGGTGCTGGACGCCCGGATCCGGGCGGTGCTGCGCCGCGGTGAGCGGGAGAGTTCCGACTCCTCCGCGTACGGCACCGTGGTGATCGACCGCGCGGCGATGACCGTCACCAAGGACGGCCAGGACCTCCAGCTCACCCCGACCGAACTGCGCCTGCTGCTGGAACTCAGCCGCCGGCCCGGCCAGGCGCTCTCCCGCCAGCAGCTGCTGCGGCTGGTCTGGGAGCACGACTACCTGGGCGACTCCCGGCTGGTGGACGCCTGCGTCCAGCGGCTCCGGGCGAAGGTCGAGGACGTGCCGTCCGCGCCGACGTTGATCCGCACCGTGCGCGGGGTGGGCTACCGGCTCGACCCGCCGGCCTGAGCGCCCGGTGCGGCCTCCCGCGCCCTCCCCCGCACCACCCCGGCATGAACTCCCGTACGACGACAGGCTCCCGTGACTGACCAACAGACGACGACCCGGCGCTTCGCCACCGGCCGGTGGCGCCGGCTGCGCTCCCTGCGGGTGCGGCTGATCGCGGTGTTCGCCGCGGTCGCGCTGCTCGCCGCCGTGTCGGCCTCCGGCATCGCCTACTGGCTGAACCGCGACGCGGTGCTCAAGCGCGCCCAGGACACCGCACTCAACGACTTCCGCGTCTCGCTCAGCCGCAACGTCTCCGAGCTGCCGCTGAACGCGAGCTGCCCGGACCTCGTCTCGCTCGCGACCAGCGTCGCCAGCTCCGGGCTGAGTTACGACGTCGTGGTGGTCGATCCGGCGCACCCGGAGTGCAGCGCCTCCTCCGACCCGGGGCGCTTCACGCTGGCCGACGTCCCGACCCCGCTGCAGTCCACCGTCGCCAAGCCCCGCGAGATCACCGACACCAACCCGTACCCGTACCACCTGTACTGGCAGCGGCAGAACCTGGACGGCCGGCCGTTCGTGATCGGCGGCACCAAGGTGGTGCCGACCGGCCCGACGGCGTACATGTTCAAGTCGTTGGAGAACGAGCGGGCCGACCTCAACACGCTGGGCTGGTCGCTGGCCATCGCCACCCTGCTGGCGCTGATCGGCTCGGCGCTGCTCGCCCAGGCCGCCTCGTCCACCGTGCTGCGGCCGGTCAAGCGGCTCGGGGACGCCGCCCGGCGGCTCGGCGAGGGCCACCTGGACACCCGGCTGGAGGTCGAGGGCTCCGACGAACTCGCCGACCTGGCGCGGACGTTCAACCGGGCCGCGGAGTCGCTGCACGAGCAGGTCGAGGAGCTGAGCGCGCGCGAGGCGCAGAGCCGGCGGTTCGTCGCCGACATGTCGCACGAGCTGCGCACCCCGCTCACCGCGATGACCGCCGTCACCGACATCCTGGAGGACGAGGCCGAGTCGCTGGACCCGATGATCGAGCCGGCCGTCCGGCTCGTGGTGAGCGAGACCCGCCGGCTGTCCGACCTGGTCGAGAACCTGATGGAGGTGACCCGCTTCGACGCGGGCACCGCCAGGCTGGTCGCCGACGAGGTGGACATCGCCGACCTCATCATGTCCTGCATCGACGGCCGGGCCTGGTACGACGCCGTCGAACTGGACGCCCCGCGCGGCATCCTGGCCGTGGTCGACCCGCGCCGGCTCGACGTGGTCTTCGCCAACCTGATCGGCAACGCCCTCAAGCACGGCGGCTCGCCGGTGCGGGTCAAGGTCCGCGAGAGCGGCGGCTCCGTCCGGGTCGAGGTCTCCGACAGCGGCCCGGGCATCCCGGAGGACGTGCTGCCGCACGTCTTCGACCGGTTCTACAAGGCGGACCGGGGACGGGCCCGCTCGGAGGGCAGTGGCCTGGGGCTGTCGATCGCGATGGCCAACGCGCAGATACACGGGGGGACGATCACCGCGGCGAACGGGGAGGTCGGGGCGGTGTTCACGCTGACGCTGCCGCTGGCTCCGCCGCCTCCGCCGTCCGCGGACGGCGCCGTCGACGGCGCCGTCGGCGACGCAGCCCAGAACAAGGACGCCTCGTGACCTCCCCCACCTCCCCGACCGGCAGCACCCCGACCGGCAGCACGCTGCGCCGCGCCTGCGGCGCCCTCCTCCTGCTCGCATTGGCCACCGGCTGCGGCATCCGGCCGACCGCCGTCCCGGTGGACGCGGGCGCCCCGGCCAGCCGGACGGCCTGCCCGACCGCGACCCCGCACGTACCCACCGCCCTGGCCACGCCGTCCCCCGCCTCGCCCACCCCGACCGCGGCGCGCGGCGCGGCCAAGTCCGGTGCCTCCCCGAGCCCGTCGCCGGTGGTGGTGACCCCGGGAAGCCCGCCGCCGGACAACGTGTTCAGCGCCGTCCCGACGGCTGCGCCCTGCCGTTAGGGCGGGTCCGGGGACCGCGCCGGGCGCGGTCCCGGCTCGGTTCCGGGAGCGGTCCGGGCTCGGTTCCGGGAGCGGTCCGGGCTCGGTTCCGGGAGCTGTTCCGGGCGCCGGGGGCGCGTCCTGGAATGTTCACGCCCGGGGTGGAACCACCGCGCCACCGGTCCACGTCCTTCCCCCCGTGCAGCGAGATGGCACCAGGACACGCGACCAGCGTTCCGGCGCGCGGACCGAGACCCGGCCGGCGGCGGCCGTCCACCGATCCCTCCGCTCGGCGGGTCTGGCGGGCCTGGCCTGCCACCTGGCGCTGGTGCTCTGGCTGGTGGTGCTGCGGCCGCTCCCGGTGGCCTGGGTGTACGACGCCAACCTGACGCCGCTGGCCTCGTTGCGCTCCTCCACCGCCTGGCAGGTGGCCGGCGAGTTCGTCCTGCTGGCCCCGCTCGGCGTGCTGCTGCCGCTGGCCGGCGGCCGGCTGCGGGCCCCCTGGCTGCCGTCCTTCCTGCGCACCACCGGCGTCTCCGCCCTGCTGGCGACCGGCCTGGAGTTCCTCTCCTCCTGGACGCCCGGGCACGTCCTCAACGTCGACCACATACTGTTCGCCGTGATCGGCGTGGCCGCCACCCACCTGGCGCTCGCCCCCGGTCTGCGGCGGCTGCTGCGCGAGCGGCGGCCGCGGGTGCGCGCACCCCAGGTGACCACCCTGGTCGGCCCGCCGGTGCCCGCCGTCACCGCCCCCGTCGCCCCGGTGCGGGCCCGGCCCCGCGCCTACGCCGAGCCGACCCCGCCGGCCCGCTGAGCCCCGCCCGCCGCCACCCGGCAGACCCGACCGCCGACCTCGACCAGGCCGTCCGGACGCGGGCCGGTCAGCAGCTGCGAACCCCGGCCCTGGGTGACGGTCAGCGCCCGCCCGAGGCGCGCGGTCAGCAGCAGGGCCGCGGCGCCGGTCGCCTCGTCCTCGTCGATCCCGTCGTCCCGCCCGGGGAAGGCCCTCGCACGGACGGTGCCGGCCGCCTCGTCCTGCCAGGCCCAGGCGTAGATCCACTCCCCCGGCGGCGGCACCTCCAGCGCCTCCACCTCGGCCGCCGAGCGGTACCGGCGCAGGGTCCGCGGCGGGGCCCACTCGGGGCGCGCCGCGATCCTGGTCAGCCCGCCGTCGTGCCGGGCCGCGACCTCCCCGGCCGGGGTGACCAGCCGGTCCGCGCCGAGCAGCCAGGCGGCGCCCACGCAGGGGTGGCCGGCGAACGGCAGGCGCAGGGTCGGGGTGTAGATGTCGACCTCCCCGCGCTCCGGGTCGTCGACGAACACCGTCTCGCTGAAGCCGAGCTGCCGCGCGAACGCCTGCCGCTCCGCCCGGCCCGGCAGCGCGGCGCCGTCCCGCACCACGCCGAGCTCGTTGCCGTACCCGCCGTCGGGACCGCAAAAGACCCGCAGCACCTCATACGCAGTCATT
Organism: Kitasatospora sp. NPDC051705; assembly: GCF_044453265.1. Lineage (NCBI taxonomy): Bacteria > Bacillati > Actinomycetota > Actinomycetes > Kitasatosporales > Streptomycetaceae > Kitasatospora > Kitasatospora sp. NPDC051705. The sequence goes on from NZ_JBITCO010000005.1 coordinate 59,630, forward strand.
TCCCACCTCGTCAATTGCCGTTCCGGAGCAGCGCAACTACTCCGTGACGAAAACACGGCGACGGATGTCGGCCGCCTCCAGTACTGTGCGCTGTCGTCCCCAACGGCTCCGCCGTTTTCTCCGCTTCCCCGGGAATCCTTCTTGAACAACCTCGACTTCAGCGCCGAGCCGCTTTTCTCCTGGTACGTCGTCGCGCTGGCCTTCAGCGGCGTCGCCATGCTGGTCCTCGGAGCGCTCAACCTCGGCGGCGGCCTGAAAATCGGCTGGCGGATCCTCAACGTCCTCGTCGGTCTCGGATTCCTGGGGTACGCCTACTACCTCGCGTTCGTCTTCGAGGGCGGCCGGTACGAGATCTTCTTCAAGGCGTTCATCCTGCCGATCGCCCTGATCGTCCACTCGGTGAAGGCCATCGTCGAGCGCGGCAACGCCAAGGCCCAGCAGCCCGTCCCGCCGGGCGCGCCGTACGGCCCGCCGGCCGGCTTCGACCCGAACGCGCCCGCGCAGGCGCCGTACAACCCGAACGCCCCGCAGCCGGCGTACGCCCCGCAGCCCGGCCAGGGGGTCCCGCCGCAGGCCGCCGCGCCGTACGCCCCGCAGCCGGGCGCACCGGCTCCGCAGGCCGCGGCGTACGCCCCGTCGGCCCAGCCGGTGGCGGACAACCCGTACGCGCAGCCCGCGCCCCCGGCGCAGCCGCCGCACCCGGCCGGCTGATCCGCCGCCCGGACGCCGAAGGCCCGTCGGTCACCGCTGATCAGCGGTGGCCGACGGGCCTTCGGCCGTTCCGGGTCACTTCCCCGCGCGGTGCGCACCCTTGCGGCGGTGCGCCACCAGGGTGCCCAGGCCGAGGACGATCGCGGTGGCACCGGTGATGGCCATCGGGGCGGAGGAGGGGCCGCCACCGGTGGAGGCCAGCCGGTCGTCCGTCGCCACGATCGGGGCGGGCGCGGCCGGGGCCGCGGCGACGACCCGCGGGGCGTCGTCGGCGACCGGGCTGGGCACCGCGGTGGTGGCCTGCACGACCGGGAGGACCGGCACGGCGGCCTGGGCGGCCGGGACGCTCGGCGGTACGGCCGGCAGGGTCGGGGCGGGCGCCGCGCCGGCGGGGCTGGTGGCGGGGGCCGGAGTCCCGGTGCCGCCCGCCGGAGCCTCGATCGCGAAGTCGATCCGGGGGCTGGTGGTCCCGTTCTGGGTCTCGCCGGGGCCGGGCAGGCTGCCGCCGTTGACCGTGACCGACTCGGCGCCGGCCGGGGTGTCCCGGGTGAAGGCCAGCCGGACGTTGACCGTCCGGGTCTCGCCCTTGGGGACGGTGACGGCGTCGGCGTCCTGGTTCCCGGTCCGCAGCCACACGGCCAGCTGGGTGCCGGGGATCTCCCACTCCTCGGGTGTGCCGGGCAGCCACCGGCCGTCCTGGGTCTGGAACTCCAGCCGGACCGAGGAGGCCCGGACGACGTTCTGCCCCTGCAGCACGATCCACGGGAGCACCCGCAGGTCCTTGCCGGTGCGGTTGGCGAGGACCAGCCGGAACGGCTTGGCCGGGCCGCCCGCGGTGAAGGTGGCCGGCACGCCCTCGACGGCGAGGTCGGCCAGCCCGGCCGGGGTCGGCCGCGTGGTCGGGTTGGCGTCCACCACGGTGAAGTTGGGGGTGCCGCCGTTGGCGAACGTGGTGCGCTGGTCCACCGGCAGGGTCGGGTCGGTCACCTTCGCGCCGAGGCCGCCCGCGGCACGGCCCGGGTGGGCGTCGGCGCCGAGGGTGAGCCGCAGCCGGTAGTCGGCCGAGGCGCCGGCCGCCAGGTGCAGCGGCGCAGCGGTGCCGTCCAGCTCCCACGAGGCGCCGGGGGCCTGGCCGCCGGTCGGCCGGGCGTCCTGCCACGACGATCCGCCGGGGCGCTGGAACTCCAGCTTGAGCTGGGACTGCTGGAGGCCGCCGTCGACGCCGGAGAAGCTGACGGCGGTCTCGGCGTCGACCGCGTGGTCGGCGGTGTTCCTGAGAGTGGCGGTGAACTCGACGGCGGTCCCGGTCCGGACGGTCTCGGGGAAGCCGTTCACCGTGACCTGGACCGGGGAGGCCTTGCCGTGCGGGCCCGGGTCGGCCGTGGGGGTCGCGGTGGCGACGGGCGCCGCGGACGCGGCGGGTGCGGAGGCCAGCGCCAGACCGGAGACCAGGGTGGCAGCGGCGGCGGCGGCGAGGAGTCTGCGGGGCTGGTTGCGCAATGGAACCTCACGGAGGAATTCGGGCTGATCCCGACAAGCGTGTGAAATCACAGGAAGGGAGGGGCCGTTTCCACGCCGTGAAGGCGCCGCCGGTCCTGCCCCCCAACCACCAGCGTCGGCGGAATCATATCGGGGTGGTCCGACCACTCCGCCACAGGGTTTCGGCCGGCCGGTGTCGGGTGGGGGAACAGTGTTTCCGCCCGCGCTCGGCCCGGTGTGGGGCACCGGTCGAGCCGGTGGCCCGACCGGTGCCGTCAGGGTGTCGGGGTGTCGGGGCGCGCGGGCGTCAGGGTGTCAGGCGGTGCACGTCGCGCGGGAAGAGCGCGGTGCGGCGGACGTTGTCCGCCCCGGTGAGCCGGGCCGTCCAGCGCTCCAGGCCGAGCGCGAACCCGCCGTGCGGCGGCATGCCGTGCGCGAAGGACCGCAGGTAGCCCGCGTACGGTCCGACCGGCTCGCCCCGCGCCGCCAGCGCCGCCAGGTAGTCCTCGTGCCGGTGCAGCCGCTGCCCGCCGGTGACCAGTTCGAGCCCCCGGAAGAGCAGGTCGAAGCTGTTGGAGTACTCCGGGCGGCCCGGCTCGGGGTGGGTGTAGAACGGCCGCTTGCGCATCGGGTAGCCGACCACGAACAGGAACTCGCTGCCGTGCTCGCGCAGCGCCCACGCGCTCAGCCACCGCTCGTGCGCCGGGGAGAGGTCCGGCTCGTCGACGCCCAGCATCCGCATCGCCTCGGCGAAGTGCAGCTGCGGGATCTCCGCCGGCACCTCGGGCAGGCGCACCTCCAGCAGCTCGACGGAGGAGGCGGCCCGGGCGGCGACGGAGGCGACCATCCCGGCCAGCACCTCGCGCAGCACCGCCATCACCTCCCGGTGGTCGGCGATGAAGCCGAGCTCCGCGTCGAGGCTGGTGTACTGCGCCAAGTGGCGGGCGGTGTCGTGCGGTTCGGCCCGGAACACCGGCCCGGTCTCGTAGACCCGCTCGAACACCCCGACCATCGCCTGCTTGAAGAACTGCGGCGACTGCGCCAGGTAGGCGGGCGGCCGAACCAGTCGAGTGCGAAGACCTCCGCGCCGGACTCGGTGGCCGAGGACACCACCTTGGGCGTGTGGATCTCGGTGAAGCCCAGGCCGTCGAGGGCGGCGCGGAACCCGGCGACGGACGCCGCCGAGATCCGGTGCGGCGCGGACAGCCGGGGGTGGCGCAGGGTGACCGGCGCACCGTCCAGGACGACCGGCAGCGCGGCCTCCACGGTGGGCCGGAAGAGGCTGAACGGCGGCGCCTCGGCGAGGCTGGAGAGCACCTCGACCGCCGGGGAGGTCAGCTCGACGCCGTTCGGCGCCTGGGGGTTGGCCGTGACCGTGCCGCGGATCCGCAGCACGGTCTCCTCCGGCAGGTTCGCGGCGGCGGCCGGGGCGACCACCTGGGCCAGGCCGGAGCGGTCCCGGAGGACGAGGAAGGTGACGGACTTCAGGGCCCGGCGGCGGTGCAGCCAGCCGGAGAGTTCAACGGTCTCGCCGACGTGGCCGGGTAGTTCGGCGGCCAGGACACGGGCGGTCGTCGGGTGGATCATCGCGGCCCTCCACGGGGCGTCGTGGTGATCCCTTGGGAGTGCGGGCGAGAAGGGGACTCGCGGTGCCACCGCACTTTCGCCGCCGCCGCAGGGGCGGCGGCCTCGTCGTGGCCCGGTGACGGGGGCCGGCCGGCGGGGCATTTCCTCCCCGCGCTCAGGAGTGTCTTCCCTCCGGGGCGTGAGGCCGCCTTCACAGCGATCGGCGGCTCTCTCGGCTCACGGTTCCCGGAGGTACTCGGCTCCCTCGAAGCGTTGGAGAGGAGGCTAGGTCGGGGAGGCGGGCCCCGCAAGCGAGTTAGATCAGGTGGTCGAACTCCCCGGCCTTGACCCCGAGGATGAAGGCCCGGAGCTTGGCGGCATCGGTCGTGACGATGACGCCCCGGTCATCCGACTCCCGCAGATGGCGCAGGTCTCCGGTGCCAGACGCGACTTCGAGGCAATTGTCGGCACCGTCCGCGTCACTGAATGACGACTTCTGCCAAGAGAGGTGGGACATCGGATCCCTTTCAGGTCTGGAGCATGTAGAGAAGATGCTGGATGATTCCCCACGAGTCACGGGAGTGGAGCTTACGCAAGGACGCACCGCCATCCACGGCGGGGAGCGCAAGGTCGCGCAACTGCTGGAACTTCTCATGGTAGGCCGCGATGTCGGACGGATCACCAAAGTGTTCAGCGCGCCTGGGCCCAGAGATCACGATCGTGGCCAGATCCATGCAGCCCGGGTCACAGAACAGGAACGAGGATGAGAGCGGCGCATGCCTTGGGGCTGTGAACGGCAGCACCTGGATGGTGACGTTGGGGAGCTGCGCCATCTCGACCAGGTGCAGTAGCTGGGCCCTCAGAACGGCATCACCGGAGAACCGCATCCGCAGCGCGGCCTCGTGAATCACGAAGCGGAACGTTCGCCGCTTGCCGTCAGTAAGAATCTGCTGCCGTTCCATGCGGAACCGGACTGCGGTATCCACGTCCCAGCGGGCGTTTCGATAGGAATCCTGGTAGATGGCCTCCGTATAGGCCGGCAACTGGAGGAGCCCCGGAATGTACAGCGTGTCGTAGCTGTCCAGATGGACAGTCCGATCCTCCAGCTCCGCCAGATCGAGGGCAAGGTCCGGCACCTGCCCCTCGAACTCCGTCCACCAACCCTTGCCGGTGCTGCGGCCCATCTCCGCAAGCGTCGCGCGATAGGCGGGATCGGTGCAGCCGTACGCATCGAGCCAGCTCTCGAGACGCTCGGGATTGAGCGTGATCCGACCGGCTTCGGTGTGGCTCACCGCCGGTCCCTTCATGCCGACCAGCGCGCCGGCCTCCGGCGCGGACAATCCCGCCGCCGCACGCAAGCGTTGCAGCTCTTCACCAAAGCGGCGCTGTCGCTGGCTGATCGGGCCCTTGTACCCCACGACTGTCCTTTCCTGTCCACCTGTGCGACGCCACACACCAACGAGTGACGGCAGTCTAGGAGGTCTCGCGGATCGGCTTGCAACATTGCCAACCTCACCCCTACTCTCAGTGTTGCACCGATCACATGACGGAGCGTCAGTAATGCCGTTCCAGGCGCCGCAGAGCAGCCTCGCCCGGCCTGGCTCACGGTCACGCTTCGCCTGAACTCACTCTCCTCTCCCGGAGGTTCTCCGTGCGTGCCTTCACCTCGCCCGAACCCCCCGACTGGTCCGCCGCCCGCGAGGAGCTGCGCGACCTGCTCTCCTCCTCCGGCTGGCCGCCGGACGTCATCTTCGACGCCGAACTCGCCCTCCACGAGCTCTTCGTGAACGCCTGGAAGCACGGCGGCAGCCCGGCTCCCCTGGTCGTCCTCGCCCTGCTCGACAAGCGCCTTCGCGTCTCGGTCTGCGACGGCAGCCCGGACCTCCCCGAGCAGCGCGACTCCGCCGACCCGTACGAACTCTCCGGCCGGGGGCTCCAGTTGGTCCGCTCCCTGACCCACCGCTTCGGCGCCGACGTCCGCACCCGGGGCAAGTCCATCTGGTTCGAGCTGGAGGCCGCCTGATGCCCGTCCACCGCCGCCCGATGAAGCCGACCGATCCGCGCGTCCGCTTCTACACCGAGGCCCACGCGAGGGCCCTCATCGCCGAACTCGACGAGCGCGGCCGCCGGTTCGGCCTGGTCTGGCCGTCCGCCACCACCGACCGCACCCTCGACGGCCGTGTGCTCGTCCGCTTCGGCACCGCGCCCGTGACCACGCTGCTCAACCTCCTGACCCTCCTGCTCGACGCCGAGCGCACCGGCGACGACCCGTGCGCTTCCTGATCGCCACGGCCTTCGCCGTCCTCCTCGCCCTCGCGATCGCCACGGTCGCCCTCGGCGTCGTCACGGCCCTCAACGTCGCCAGGCCCGGCGACGAGGACGAGTCCGCCTGACCGCCCCATCCCCTGCCCTCTCCCCGGGCGGCCTCCGCCCCGGCCGCCTCTCCCCCTCCCCGAAGGGCCCCGTCATGCCCGAACCCCAGCCGTGCCCGCTCCGCAACGCCCTCGCCGCGACGCACTACGCGGTCGCCGCCGCCTTCCGCGACTACGCCCCGACCGCCGGCGTCCCCGCCGTGCCGGACGACTTCGACTGGCCGCGGCTCGAAGCCTTCGTGCACCGCCTCGGATTCGAGGCGGACCACTCCGTCGTCGCCCTCGACCTCTACCGCCTGCTCACGGCCGTCCAGCGGATCGCCTACCGCGAGGCCGCCGGCCGCAACACCGCCTGGCCCGCCACCCGCCTCAACCCCGCCCCCGGACCGGCCCCCGGACCGCCCACCCCGTGACCCCCGCAGGGCGGGTGCGAGCTCAGCGCGGAAAGTCGGCCCGTCCGACGTCCTGCTCCACCCGCTCTCCGATTGCACCCTTGTCACCCGACCCCGGCGGGCGCCGACCCCGCCCTCCCGGCGCACGGGAAGTCGGCCGGACCGACGTCCCACGCCCACCGTCACCCGACCAGGCCACCCCCCTCCGGGTGGACCCTGAGCTGAACCCCGATGTCCGGCTACGCCTCCCCGGTGATCCGGCGGGGTACCGAATCGACTGCCAGGTGGACGCGATCGGGCCTGCGGGCAAGGAGAGTTGGAGTACGCCCGCCGGACCGCCCGGACCGGACGCCACCTCACGGAGCACACCATGAGCGCCCGCCTCGCCCGCCCCCGCCACAACCGCGTCATCGCCGGCGTCTGCGCCGGGATCGCCGAGCGCTTCGGCGTGACGCCGTGGACCGTCCGGCTGATCTTCCTGATCTCGATCATCCTGCCGGGGCTGCAGTGCCTGGTCTACCTGGCCCTCTGGATCCTGCTCCCCCAGGAGCCGTGACACCGGGGCCGCAACGCACGGAACCCGTGAAACCGGGACCGTGACCCCCGGGAGCCGCGCCGGCGGCCCCGGACGGCGACGGGCCGCCCGCCCCGGGATCACCGGGGCGGGCGGCCCGTCGCCGTACCGGCGGTTCGGTCAGCCGGTCAGGCCCGGCAGCGGCAGGGTGTTGGTCAGCCCGCCGATGGGGGTCTTGTCGACGCCCGGGATGGTCGGGACCGCGCCGCGGTTGGTCACGCCCGCGACGGGCGCCTCGGCGGCCGGGGCGGCCTGGCCCGCGGTCGGGGCGAGGGTGCCGAGCGTGCCGGTGACCTTGTCGCCGCCGGGCAGCTTGGACGCCGTGTCGGCGACCGCGCCGGTCACCGCGGGGTTCGTCAGGGTGCTGGTGGGCAGCCCGACACCGCCGGGCGCGGGTGCGTCGGCGGACGCGGTGCCGGCGCCCACCGCCGCGATCGCGATGCCGAGCGCCGCGGTGCCGGCGGCCTTCAGAGCCTGCTTCATGGTTCTACCCCTTGGGTCCTCGTCGGTGGCCGACGGCGCGCACGATCGCCGGAGGGCGACCGCCACCACGGCTCGTCAGCAATGACTGGCACACCGTAGTGAGCGGGTCGCGTCAGGACCAAAGGGCGTTCACTCAGCCGAGTGAGTCGTCGGATGAACACCAACTCCCGTTCGAAGCACTGGTGTTCACCCGACGACCGGGTCCGTCCGGACCGTTCAGCCGGCGACGCCGGCGCTGAACAGCCACTCGGCCTTGAGCTCGGCGTACCCCGGCTTGATCACGTCGTTGATCATCGCCAGGCGCTCGTCGAACGGCAGGAACGCCGACTTCATCGCGTTCACCGTGAACCACTCCATGTCCCCCAGCGTGTAGCCGAAGGCCTCGACCAGGTGGCCGAACTCCCGGCTCATGCTGGTGCCGCTCATCAGGCGGTTGTCGGTGTTCACGGTGACCCGGAACTTCAGCCGGCTGAGCAGACCGATCGGGTGCTCGGCGTACGAGGTCGCGGCCGCGGTCTGCAGGTTGGAGGTGGGGCACATCTCCAGCGGGATGCGCTTGTCGCGCACGTACGCGGCCAGCCGACCGAGCTGGACGCTGCCGTCCTCGCCCACCGTGATGTCGTCGACGATCCGCACGCCGTGGCCGAGCCGGTCGGCGCCGCAGCACTGCAGGGCCTCCCAGATCGACGGCAGGCCGAAGGCCTCGCCCGCGTGGATGGTGAAGTGGTTGTTCTCGCCCTTGAGGTAGTCGAAGGCGGCCTGGTGGCGGGTCGGCGGGTGGCCCGCCTCGGCGCCGGCGATGTCGAAGCCGACGACGCCCTGGTCGCGGTGGCGGTTGGCCAGCTCGGCGATCTCGGTGGAGCGGGCGGCGTGCCGCATCGCGGTCAGCAGGGTGCCGACGCGGATCCGGTGGCCGGCTGCGCGGGCGTTGGCCTCGCCGAGCCGGAAGCCCTCGTTGACGGCCTCGACGACCTCGTCCAGGGAGAGGCCGGCCTCCAGGTGCTGCTCGGGGGCGTAGCGGACCTCGGCGTAGACGACGCCGTCGGCGGCCAGGTCCTCGGCGCAGTCGGCGGCGACCTTGATCAGGGCCTCACGGGTCTGCATCACGGCGCAGGTGTGCGCGAAGGTCTCCAGGTAGCGGACCAGCGAGCCGGAGTCGGCCGCCTCGCGGAACCACTCGCCGAGCTCCTTGGGGTCGGTGGTGGGGAGTCCTTCGTAGCCGACCGCGGCGGCCAGCTCGACGACCGTCTCCGGGCGCAGCCCGCCGTCGAGGTGGTCGTGCAGCAGCACCTTCGGCGCGCGGCGGATCTGGTCGGGGGTGGGGATGCGCGGGCCGGTGCCCGCGGCGGTGACAGGGATCTGCTTCTCCATTGCGGAAATATAGCCCCTACGCGCGTAGACCCACCACCGCCAACACGGCCGGTTCGGCGAAAGTCCACCCGGAATTCCACCGCACGGGCCAGCCCGACACCTCCGGGCCAGCCCCCCCTGACCTGTGACCCGGCCGGCGACCCGCCGGCGACCCGTCGGCCGCCGGTCAGTCGTGCTGCAGCAGGCGGCCCCGCCGCGACAGCACGAAGTCCCGGAACGCCGCCGCCGGCGGGGTCAGCGGCCGCCCCGTCGCCCAGGCCAGCCCGATCGCCCGCCGGGTGCGCGGCGCCGTCACCTCCAGCTCCACCACCCCCGGCCGCGGCACCAGCGCCGGCGGCAGCAGCGCCACCCCCAGCCCGGCCGCCACCAGCCCGCGCAGCGTCTCGGTCTCCTCGCCCTCGAAGGCCAGCCTCGGCACGAACCCGGCCTCGGCGCAGAACCCGTCCGTGATCGCGCGCATCCCGTAGCCCGGCTCCAGCCCGACGAAGGTCTCGTCGGCCACCTCCGCCAGCCGGATCCGCCGCCGCCCGGCCAGCCGGTGGTCCACCGGGACGACCAGGTGCAGCCGCTGCTCGTCCAGCCCGCGGGCCGTGAAAGCCGGGTCCTCCGGGAGCGGCGCGACCAGGCAGAGGTCCAGCTCCCCGGCCCGCAGCCGTTCCAGCATCGCCGCGCCGTAGTCCTGCACCAGCTGGAACCGGACCTGCGGGTGCGCCGCCCGGAACCCGCCCAGCAGCGCCGGCACCGTGTCCGCCCCCATCGTGTGCAGGAACCCGAACGCGACCCGCCCGACCTCCGGATCCGCCTCCGCCCGCGCGGCCTCCGCCCCGCGCTCCACCTCCGCCAGCGCCCGCTCCACCGAGGCCAGCAGCAGCCGGCCGGCCCTGGTCAGCCGGACCGTCCGCCCCTGCCGGGCGAGCAGACCGACCCCCAGCTCCTCCTCCAGCCGGGCCACCGCCCGCGACAGCGTCGGCTGCGGCACCCCGAGCAGCGCAGCCGCCTGCGTCACGTGCTCCAGCCGGGCCACCGCGGCGAACTGCGCCAGCCGGGGCGCCAGCAGCACCGCCGGCTCGTCAGGCCCCAGCTCCGCCGCCCGGTACCGCGCCTCCGTGCCGTCCGGCAGCTCCGCCCCGGCCATCCCGCCACCACCTCGACTCATACGACAGTGCATCAATAATCCCCTGTTGATGCATTGGACGCATCAGCGCCGCGCGCCTAACGTCGACGACATGCAGCCCGCCGATACCAAGGCGTCCGTGGCCGTCCCGGATGCCCCCACCGCCGCCCCCGACCCCACCGCCGCGCCGGACGCCCCCACCGCCGTCCCGGACTCCCCCGGCACCGCCCCCGCACACGACGACCGCCACCGCCCCGGCCAGCGCTCCTTCCGCCGCGCCAACCTCGCCCTGTTCGCCGCCGGGATCGCGACCTTCGTCCTGCTCTACTCCACCCAGGGCCTGCTGCCGGTCCTCTCGGCCGACCTCGACCTCACCCCCGGACAGGCCAGCTGGACGGCCTCCGCCGCCACCCTCGGACTCGCCCTCGCCCTGCTCCCCGCCAGCGCCCTGTCCGACCGGTACGGCCGCACCGCCGTGATGACGGCCTCCACCCTCGCCGCCGCCGCCCTCGCCCTCGCCCTCCCGTTCGCGCCCGACCTCACCACCCTCGTCGTGCTGCGCGTCCTCCAGGGCGCCGCCCTCGCCGGCCTGCCCGCCACCGCGATGGCCTACCTCGCCGAGGAGGTCCACCCCAGCGCCCTGGCCTCCGCGATGGGCCTGTACGTGGCCGGCAACAGCATCGGCGGCATGGGCGGCCGGCTGCTCTCCGGCTGGACGGCCGCCGCCCTAGGCTGGCGCTGGGGCCTCGCCGCCTCCGCCGCACTGGCCCTGCTCGCCGTGCTCGCCTTCCGGCTGCTGATCCCCGCCGCCCGCCACTTCACCCCGGCCCCGGTGGACGCCCGCGCCCTCGCCCGCACCGTCGGCGGGCACCTGCGCAACCCGCTGCTGGTCCGGCTGTACCTGCTCGGACTGCTCTTCATGGCCGTGTTCGGCGCGGTCTACAACACCGTCGGCTACCGGCTGATCGGCGCGCCGTTCCACCTGCCGGAGTCCGTCGCCGCCTCGATCTTCGTCGTCTACCTGGTCGGCACCGGCACCTCCGCCGCCGCCGGCCGCCTCTCCGGCCGGCTCGGCCGCCGCGGCGCGCTCTACGTCTCGATCGGCGTGACGGCCGCCGGGCTGCTGCTCTCGCTCGCCGAGTCCCTGCTCTGCGCGCTGCTGGGCCTGGTGCTGATCACCGCCGGCTTCTTCGCCGGCCACGCCACCGCCTCCTCGGCGGTCGGCCGCACCGCCACCCGGGGCCGCGCCCAGGCCTCCGCGCTCTACCTGATCGCCTACTACCTGGGGAACAGCCTCGGCGGCACCGTCGGCGCCGACGCCTACCACGCCACCGGCTGGACCGGCGCCGCCGTCGTCGGCCTCGTCGCCATGACCCTCGCCGCCGGCGTCACCCTCCACGGCACCCGGCAGGCCCACACCGCCCGCCGAGCGGTCGCGAACGCCTGACGGCCACCGCGGATACGCTCCGGACCATGAGCACCGACCCCGCCGGGTACGCCCGGCTGCGTGAGATCGCGCGTCAGCTGCCGCAGGTGCCGGGAATAGGGAAGATCGAGATCGCCGACGGCGGGATCGTCGTGACGACGTCACCGGTGAAGCGTCACGAACTCGCCGCCATCCGCCTGGCGCGCGACAGTTCGGTGAGCCCTTGACACCAGCGTCCTGCGGACCTCCGCCTGAAGCGGCCCGTCAGGCCGCCGGCGGGTGGAAGCGGACGGCGGCCTCGACGTCGGGCGTGACGTGGATGTCGAGCTCGGACTCCAGCGCGGCCGCCAACCGCTGCAGCAGCGGAAGCGTGGGCACGGTGCCGGCTCCCTCGATGCGCTCGATTTCGTCCTCCGTCAGGTTGGCCCGACGGGCCACCTCCGCCTGCGACAGGCCGAGAGCAGTGCGGCGGTCGTAGAGCGCCTGCCCGAACGCCCAGGAGTAGTGGAACTCCAGCCGCTCCGCGGCGCTCTCCGGGCTCTCCTGGACATGCTCGCCCAGCAGCTCGCGCGTGCGGCGGGTCCGCCACTGAGAGTGGTTCACTACTGCTCTCCCTCCGAGACGATCCGGCTGAACTCCTCGTGCGCGGGTTCGTGTTCGGACTCGCAGATCTTCTGAGCCCACAGAGCCCGGGTGACCTCAGCAGTCTCGCGCATCCGCCTCTTGGTGAACACCGTCAGCAGAATGATCCGTCGCCCGGGCGCGAGCCAGTAGGTGATCCTCGTGGCCGCGCCCCCCAGATCGAAGCGAAGCTCGCGCACCAACCCGTCCAGGTGGCGCGAGTACGGCTCGCCGAGCGTCGTCGCACGATCGGCCAGAAGGTCGACGGCGCGCTCGGTCCTGCAATAGTGCAGCGGCGGAAGCGCGGCGAGCCACGTCCGGACTTCGGGTTCGATCTCGATGGAGAAGCGGTCGACTCCCATGTGCGGCAGCGTAGAGCACGCTGCCGCACAGGAAGTAATCGCATGACTACGCGATGCGGTCCAGCACGATCGGGTTCGGGGTGAACGCGGTGCCGGCCGGGGAGACCTCGATGCCGCCCTCCAGGGCCTCGACGGCGTAGGCGAAGCGCTCCGGGGTGTCGGTGTGCAGGGTCAGCAGGGGCTGACCGGCCACCACGGTGTCACCGGGCTTGGCGTGCATCTCGACGCCGGCGCCGGCCTGCACCGGGTCCTCCTTGCGGGCGCGGCCGGCGCCGAGGCGCCAGGCGCAGACGCCGACGGCGTAGGCGTCGAGGGTGGTGAGCACGCCGGAGGCGGGCGCGGGGATGACGTGCTGCTCGCGGGCGACCGGGAGCGGGGCGTCGACGTCGCCGCCCTGGGCGGCGATCATGCGGCGCCAGTGGTCCATCGCGGAGCCGTCGCGCAGCGCGTCGGCCGGGTCCTTGCCGTGCACGCCGGCCGCGGCGAGCATCTCGCGGGCGAGGGCGAGGGTGAGCTCGACGACGTCGGCCGGGCCGCCGCCGGCCAGCACCTCGACCGACTCGCGGACCTCCAGCGCGTTGCCGGCGGTGAGGCCGAGCGGGGTGGACATGTCGGTGAGCAGGGCGACGGTGTTGACGCCGGCGGTGGTGCCGAGGCCGACCATGGTGCGGGCCAGCTCGCGGGCGTCGTCCAGGTTCTTCATGAAGGCGCCGGAGCCGACCTTGACGTCCAGGACCAGCGCGCCGGTGCCCTCGGCGATCTTCTTGGACATGATGGAGGAGGCGATCAGCGGGATGGCCTCGACGGTGCCGGTGACGTCGCGCAGCGCGTAGAGCTTCTTGTCGGCGGGCGCCAGGCCGTCGCCGGCGGCGCAGATGACGGCTCCGGTGCCGCGCAGTACGTCGAGCATCTCCTCGTTGGAGAGCAGGGCGCGCCAGCCGGGGATGGACTCCAGCTTGTCGAGGGTGCCGCCGGTGTGGCCGAGGCCGCGGCCGGAGAGCTGCGGGACGGCGGCGCCGCAGGCGGCGACGAGCGGGGCCAGCGGGAGGGTGATCTTGTCGCCGACGCCGCCGGTGGAGTGCTTGTCGCTGGTGGGCTGCGCCAGCGAGGAGAAGTCCATCCGGACGCCGGAGCGGATCATGGCGTCGGTCCAGCGGCTGATCTCGCGCGACTTCATGCCGTTCAGCAGGATGGCCATGGCGAGCGCGGACATCTGCTCGTCGGCGACCTCGCCACGGGTGTAGGCGTCGATGACCCAGTCGATCTGAGCGTCGCTCAGCTCTCCGCGGTCGCGCTTGGTCCTGATGACGGAGATGGCGTCCATGCGTGCTCCAAGAGGGGGTTCAAAAGCGAAGAGTGTCGCGAGATGACCGGGTTACGGCCCACTCGCGACACTCTACGCGCGTAACAAATGCAGATGCTAGAGCCGCTCCGGCTTACAGGCGCTCCGGTCCGAACGCGTCGGGGAGGACCTCGCTCATCGGGCGCACGCCCGAGGGGAGCTCGATCAGCAGCTCCGGTCCGCCGTGCTCGTACAGCAGCTGGCGGCAGCGCCCGCACGGCATCAGCAGCTCGCCCGCGCCGTCGACGCAGGTGAAGGCCGTCAGCCGGCCGCCGCCCGAGGCGTGCAGCGCGGACACCAGCCCGCACTCGGCGCACAGCCCGAGCCCGTACGAGGCGTTCTCGACGTTGCAGCCGGTGACCAGCCGCCCGTCGTCCACCAGCGCGGCCGCGCCGACCGGGAACTTGCTGTACGGGGCGTACGCGTGGCCCATGGCCTCGCGCGCGGCCGCGCGCAGCCGCTCCCAGTCGACCGCGGGGCTCACCGGAGCCGCCGTCACTTGCCCTGGCCCTTGCGGTAGATCTGGCCGTCCGCCTTGGGCATCCGCAGGCGCTGCGAGGCCAGCGAGAGCACCACCAGGGTGATCACGTACGGCGTGGCGACGATCAGCGGGCGCTGGACCTCGTCGGTGAGCGCGTACCAGGCACCGAGGCCGCCCGCGATCACGATCGAGACCGCGGCGGAGGTGAACTTGCGCCGGTACAGCTGCCAGAGCGCGAGCAGGGCCATCGCGATGGAGACGGTCAGGATCAGGACGTGCACCGACTCCGGGTCGCGCAGCTGGAGGCTGTCGGTGAAGCCGAACAGGCCGGCGCCCATGGCGAGGCCGCCCGGCATCCAGTTGCCGAAGATCATCGCCGCGAGGCCGATGAAGCCGCGGCCGAGGGTCTGGCCGTCCTTGTAGAAGTGCGCCGCGACCAGCGAGAGGTACGCACCGCCGAGACCGGCGAAGGCACCGGAGGCGATGACCGCGAGGTACTTGTACTTGTAGACGTTGACGCCCAGCGACTCGGCGGCGGTCGGGTTCTCACCGCAGGAGCGCAGCCGAAGGCCGAACACCGTGCGCCAGAGCGCGAAGTAGCTGATCACGATCAGCGCGGCCGCCAGCACCACGACCACCGAGATGTTGGTGACCAGGCCGCCGAGCACCCCGGCGACGTCCGAGACGAAGAACCAGTGGTGGCCCTCGATGTCCTTCAGCCAGGAGGACAGGCCCGGGACGGTGATGTACGGCAGCGGATCCGCCGGCGGCGACTGGTTCGCACCGGCGCCGACCGAGATGTAGTCCTTGTAGTAGATCCGGTTGACGTACGCGCAGATGCCGGGGATCAGCAGGTTGATGCCGACGCCGGAGACGATGTGGTCGACGCCGAAGCTGACGGTGATCACCGCGTGCAGCAGACCGCCCAGCGCACCGCCGAGCATGCCGGCCAGCAGACCGACCCACGGGTTGTACAGGTAGCCCGCCCAGGCACCGCAGAAGGTGCCGGCGACCATCATGCCCTCGAGGCCGATGTTGACCACGCCGGCCCGCTCGGACCAGAGACCGCCCAGACCGGCCATGCCGATCGGCACGGCGGCGCTGAGCGCCGCGGTGACCTGCCCGGAGGAGGTCAGCGAGTGGTTGCCGGTGGCCATGCCCACGGCGGAGAACAGCACCAGGGCGCCCGCGATCAGCAGCAGCACGACCGGCCAGGAGAGCTTGCGCTTCTTGGCGGGGGCGCCGGGCGCCTTCGGACGAGCAGCGGTAGCCGTGCTCATGCGGACACCTCCTTCTTCTCAGTGGCCGCGAGCTGGGCGGCGAGCTGGGCGCCGACCTTCTGCTGCTGGCGCTTCAGGCTGTAGCGGCGCACCAGCTCGTACGCGACGACGACGCAGATGACGATGGTGCCCTGCATGACCTGGACGATCTCGAACGGGAAGGCCCCGTTCTTCGGCAGCGGCAGCTGGTTGCCGGTGGCGTCCAGGAAGGCGAACAGCAGGGCCGCGAAGGCCATGCCGATCGGGCTGTTCCGGCCGAGCAGGGCGACCGAGATGCCGAGGAAGCCGAGGCCCGGCTGGAAGGTCTGGCCGTAGAAGTACGAGTTCTGCAGCAGCTCGGGCATGCCGATCAGACCGGCCAGGCCGCCGGAGACCGCCATCGAGATGATGACCATGCGCTTGACGTTCACGCCGGACGCGGTGGCCGCCGACTCCGAGCGGCCGGTGGCGCGCAGGTCGAAGCCGAAGCGGGTGCGGGTCAGGGTGAACTGGAAGGCCACGCCGACCAGGACGGCGATGAAGAGGAAGCCCCAGAGCGGGCCGCCGGCCGTGTCGAACGAGAAGAAGTGGCTCGACTGCGAGATCGGCGCGGTCTGGATCGAGTTGCTGGTGCCGCTCTGCTCCGGGGCGAAGATGCCCGGGACGAGCAGCAGACCGACGATCGCGACGGCGATCGAGTTCAGCATGATGGTCGAGATGACCTCGCTGACGCCGCGGTAGACCTTCAGCAGACCGGCGATGCTGGCGTACAGACCGCCGACCAGCATGGCGGTGACCAGCAGCAGCGGGATCTGGATGATCGCCGGCAGGTCGACCTGGGCGCCGATGAAGGCCGCGAACAGCGCCGCGACCTTGTACTGGCCCTCGACGCCGATGTTGAACAGGTTCATCCGGAACCCGAACGCGGCGGCCGCGGCGGCCAGGTAGTAGGTGGTGGACCGGTTGAGGATCGCCACCTGGCCGTCCGACTTGGTGGCGTACGTGAGCATCACGTTCCACGCCTCGAACGGGTTCTTGCCCGAGGTCGCCAGCAGGACGGAACAGATCACCACGGAGAGCACGACCGCGAGCACCGGCGCCGCCAGTGCGAGCACGATCCGCTCACCGCTGATCCGCTGCGTCAGGCTGCGCTTGGCGGCAGGGGGGTTGGGACTGGTCATGTGGCTACTCCCCCGCCTCGGCGTCGCCGGCGGTGTCGGTGTGCGAGTGCTCGGCCTCGGTGCCCTCCGCCGCGGCGGCGTGCGCCTCGGCGACGGCGTCCGCGTCGGACTCGATGTGGCCGCTGGCGGCACCGGTCATCGCGGTGCCGAGGTCCTCGGCGGTGACGGTGGCCGGGTCGGCGTCGGCGACCAGGCGCCCGCGGTAGATGACCCGGATGGTGTCGGAGAGGCCGATCAGCTCGTCCAGGTCGGCGGAGATCAGCAGGACCGCCAGGCCCGCGCGCTGCGCGACCCGGATGTGCTCCCAGATCTGCGCCTGGGCGCCGACGTCCACACCGCGGGTGGGGTGCGCCGCGATCAGCAGCTTGGGCTGGTGGCTCATCTCGCGGCCGATGATCAGCTTCTGCTGGTTGCCGCCGGAGAGGGAGGCCGCGGTGACCTCGATGCCGGGGGTGCGGACGTCGTACTGCTCGACGATCCGCCAGGTGTCCTGCCGGGCGCCGGAGGGGTCGAGCAGGACGCCCTTGGAGTTGGGCTCCTCGGTGACGTGACCGAGGATCCGGTTCTCCCAGAGCGGGGCCTCCAGCAGCAGGCCGTGCCGGTGGCGGTCCTCGGGGATGTACCCGATGCCGGCCTCGCGGCGGGCGCGGGTGAGCGAACCCGAGAGGTCCTTGCCGTCCAGGGCGACGGTGCCGCCGTCCAGCGGCAGCATGCCCATGATGGCCTCGACCAGTTCGGCCTGGCCGTTGCCCTCGACACCGGCGATGCCGAGGATCTCGCCCTTGTGGATGCGCAGCGAGATGTCGTCGAGGACGACGCGCTCGATGCCCTCGGCGTCGGTCTTGGCGATCCGCAGGTCCTCGACGGCGAGCATCACGTCGGTGGTCACGGTCGACGCGCGGCTCTCCGGGGAGGGCAGCTCGGCGCCGACCATCAGCTCGGCGAGCTGGCGGGCGGTGACGGCCTTCGGGTCGGCGTCGCCGACGGTGGTGCCGCGCCGGATGACGCTGATCGCGTCGGCCACCGCCAGCACCTCGTGCAGCTTGTGCGAGATGAAGATGACGGTGACGCCCTCGGACTTCAGGTCGCGCAGGTTGTCGAACAGCGCGTCGACCTCCTGCGGGACCAGCACGGCCGTGGGCTCGTCGAGGATCAGGATCTTGGCGCCGCGGTACAGCACCTTGAGGATCTCGACGCGCTGGCGGTCCGCGACGCCGAGGTCCTCGACCAGGGCGTCCGGGCGCACGCCCAGGCCGTACTGGTCGGAGATCTCCCGGATCTTCGCCTTCGCCTTGGCGCCGATGCCGTGGATGTTCTCGCCGCCGAGGACGACGTTCTCCCACACGGTGAGGTTGTCGGCCAGCATGAAGTGCTGGTGCACCATGCCGATGCCGCGGGAGATGGCGTCGCCCGGGGTGTTGAACTCGCACTGCTCGCCGTTGATCGCGATGGTGCCCTCGTCCGGCTTCTGCATGCCGTAGAGGATCTTCATCAGCGTCGACTTGCCGGCGCCGTTCTCACCCATCAGGGCGTGCACGGTGCCGCTGCGGACGGTGAGGTTGATGTCGTGGTTGGCCACGACGCCGGGGAAGCGCTTGGTGATGCCGCGCAGTTCGACGGCCGGTGTCGCCGTCCCCGCGCTGGGGGTTCCGTCCTTGCGCAGGGGGACGGGGTCGGATGCGGTGATGGCGATCTCCTGGTGGTCTGGAGGCGCGTCGTTGCGCTGGGAGGGCCAAGGGTGAGGACGTGGGGACGGGACGGGGCCCGGGGGTACGCGTTCAGCGCACCCTGCCGGGCCCCTCCCGTTGTGCCGTGTCAATCATCGCGCTGCCGGGCAGGCGGCAGTCGCTACGTCGTCCGGGACGCGCGGGCCTTACTGGGCCGGGGCGGTCGGGACGGTGGTGGCGCCGGAGGTGATCGCCGTGGCGGCGGCCTTCAGCTTGTCCTGGATGTCGTCGATCTTGCCACCGGTGGTGGCCAGCGAGACACCGTTGGCCTTCAGGTCGAACAGCTTGACGCCGGTGAACGGCGCGCCCTTCTTGACCGACTCGATGTAGGAGAACACCGCGTTGTCGACGTTCTTGACCATCGAGGTCAGGATGCTGTTCTTGTACTTCGCCAGGGCCGGCTGGTTGGCCTGGTCGGAGTCGACACCGATGGCCAGGGCGCCCTGCTTGTTGGCGACGGCCTCGATGGCGCCGTTGCCGGAGGAGCCGGCGGCGGAGTAGATGACGTCCGCGCCCTTGTCGAGCTGGCCCTGCGCGGCCTCCTTGCCCTTGTCGGGCGAGTTGAAGCCGGAGAAGTCCGGGGGGGTGGTCAGGTAGGTGGTCTCGACCTGGATGTTCGGGTCGACGGACTTCACACCCGCCTTGTAACCGGCCTCGAACTTCTTGATCAGCTCGGACTGCACACCGCCGATGAAGCCGACGTGCTTGCTCTTCGACTTGTTCGCGGCGGCGACGCCGGCGAGGTAGGAACCCTCCTGCTCGGCGAAGACCAGCGACGTGACGTTGGACGGCTGGTCCTTGTCGTTCGAGTCGATGATCGCGAACTTGACGTCCGGGTTGTCCTTGGCGACCTTGTCGACCGCCTGCTGGTAGACGAAGCCGACCGCGATGATGGTCTTGTAGCCACCGTCGATCAGGTTCTTGAGGCGGGTCTCCTTGTCGGCCTCGGCCTCGCCGGTCTTGGCGTCGGCCTCGGTGACGGAGACGCCGAGCTCGGACTTGGCCTTGTCGAGACCGCGGGCGGCGGAGTCGTTGAAGGACTGGTCGCCACGGCCGCCGATGTCATAGGCCATACCGACCTTGAGCGAGCCGTCGGAGGAACCGGAGGAGGCGTTGTCAGTGCTCTTTGCGCCGCAAGCGGCGAGCGAGGCCATGCCCAGGGAACCCGAGAGCACAACCGCGGCGAGCTTCATTGAACGGCGCAAGGGAGTATCTCCTTCTCACACGCACCTGATTAGCGTGGTCGGACGCCACCGTAACGCGCGTAGAACACGGTTGTGTTACGGGCTGCCGGAGCATTCGGGTTGTTATCAAACCGTGGTCTCACGGTCGTCCCGAGGCCCTCTTCCCGTGCGCGGACGGTGATCCGGAACTGGTTTCAGACCAGTCTACGGAACTGTTCGAAAAGCCCGGATCAGCGCGGACCGGCCGGCGCCCTGCTGGGCACCGGCCGGTCCGGGGGGTCGTTCGCACACGTCGCGGGGACCTGCCGCACGGGCGGCGGTCCGCCGGCTCAGAGCTCCGGCTCGTCCAGGGCCAGCGCCGCGAAGAGCTCCACGCCGATCCCGATCGCCCGCTCGTCGACGTCGAAGCGGCCCTGGTGCAGGTCCCGGACGGCGGTGTCACCGGGGGCGCGGACGCCGAGCCGGGCCAGCGCGCCCGGGGCGTGCTCCAGGTACCAGGAGAAGTCCTCGCCGCCCAGGCTCTGCTCGGTGCCCTCCACCACCTGCAGGCCGTCCGCCCCGCCGGCCGTGCCGAACCGGGCCGTCATCGCCGCGTCCAGCAGCGCGACCGAGACCGCCTCGTTCACCACCGGCGGCACCCCGCGGTGGTAGTCCAGCGTCCACTTCGCCCGGTAGGTCTCGGCGAGCTTGGCGATCAGCTCGTGCAGCAGGTCCGGCGCCTCGCGCCAGCCGTCCAGCTCCAGGCAGCGGACGGTGCCCTCCAGCTCGGCGTGCTGCGGGATGACGTTGGGCGCGGAGCCGGCGGCGATCCGGCCCCAGACCAGGCTGACGCCCCAGCGCGGGTCCATCCGGCGGGCCAGCGCACCCGGCAGGTCGGCGGCCATCCGGGCGATCGCGGTCACCAGGTCGGTGGTCAGGTGCGGGCGGGCGGTGTGGCCGCCGGGGCCGTCCAGGTGGAGCACCAGGCGGTCGCAGGCCGAGGTGATGGCGCCGGTGCGCAGCGCGATCCGGCCCACCTCCACCTTGGGGTCGCAGTGCACGGCGAAGATCCGGCCGACCCCGTCCATCCCGCGGGCCTTGATGACGTCCAGCGCGCCGCCCGGCATGACCTCCTCGGCCGGCTGGAAGACCAGCCGCACCGGGCGGCCCAGCTCGCCGGTGCGGGCGGCCTCCGCCAGCACCAGGGCGGTGCCGAGCACCACCGAGGTGTGCACGTCGTGCCCGCAGGCGTGGGCCCGCCCGGGGACGGTCGAGCGGTACGGCACGTCGCTCTTGGCGTCGTCGATGGGCAGCGCGTCGATGTCGGCGCGGAAGGCCAGGAACTCGGCGTCCGGGGCGGTGCCGGCCGGGACGACGTCGACGATCAGCCCGGTGCCGCCGGGCAGCACCCGCGGGCTCAGGCCCGCCGCCACCAGCCGGTCGCGGATCAGACCGGTGGTGCGGAACTCCTGTCGGCCGAGCTCCGGATGCCGGTGCAGATCACGGCGGAAGGCGATCAGCTCGGGCTCCAGCCTCCTGACCCTGGCGCGCAGATCGGCGGCGGGGCGTGCGGCGGCGAGAGTGGCGCCCGGCTGAGCGGGCTCAGGACGGTTCATCTCAACAAGAGTAGGCCTGTTGGGGGGATTTGGCCCGACTTCCGGAAAACTAGTCCCCGGATGGGCGCATACCGGCCGAACAGGTGGGTATGACATCTCGTTTCAGCCGCCTTCCCCGGGTTGCTTGCCCTGTGCAACGATCACCCGGGCCGGTGGACACGGGCGCGGTGCCTTGACGGCGGCTCAGAAGCGGTCCACCGGGGAGTACCCGCCCCACACCCCGCGCAGTGCGTCGCAGACCTCGCCGACGGTGGCCCGGGCGGCCAGCGCCTCCTTCATCGGGTACAGCACGTTGTCCGCCCCCTCCGCGGCGCGGCGCAGCGCGTCCAGGGCCCGGGTGACGGCCGCGGAGTCGCGGTCGGCGCGCAGCCGGGCCAGCCGTTCGGCCTGCCGCCGCTCGATCGCCGGATCCACCCGCAGCGGGTGATAGGGCTCCTCGGTCTCCAGCCGGAAGCGGTTGACGCCCACCACCGTCCGCTCGCCCGAGTCGGTCTCCTGCTGGATCCGGTAGGCGGTGCGCTCGATCGCGGCCTTCTGGAAGCCCTGCTCGATCGCGGCCACCGCGCCGCCCAGCTCCTCGACCCGGGCCATCAGCGCCAGTGCGGCGGCCTCCACCTCGTCGGTCATCGACTCCACGGCGTAGGAACCGGCGAACGGGTCCACGGTGGCGGTCACGTCCGTCTCGTGGGCGATCACCTGCTGCGTCCGCAGGGCGAGCCGGGCCGCCTTCTCGGTGGGCAGCGCGATCGCCTCGTCGAAGGCGTTGGTGTGCAGCGACTGGGTACCGCCGAACACCGCGGCGAGCGCCTGCACCGAGACCCGGACCAGGTTCACCTCGGGCTGTTGGGCGGTCAGCTGCACCCCGGCGGTCTGGGTGTGGAAGCGCAGCATCCGCGAGCGGGGGTCCCGCGCGCCGAACTCCTCGCGCATCACCCGGGCCCAGATCCGCCGGGCGGCGCGGAACTTGGCGACCTCCTCCAGCAACGTGGTGCGGGCCACGAAGAAGAAGGAGAGCCGCGGCGCGAAGTCGTCCACGGCCATCCCGGCGGCCAGCGCCGTGCGGACGTAGGCGATGCCGTTGGCCAGCGTGAAGGCGATCTCCTGCGCCGGGTCCGCCCCGGCCTCGGCCATGTGGTACCCGGAGATCGAGACGGTGTTCCAGCGCGGGATCTCGGCCCGGCAGTAGCGCATGAGGTCCGCGACCAGCCGGAGCGAGGGCTGCGGCGGGAAGATGTAGGTGCCCCGGGCGATGTACTCCTTCAGCACGTCGTTCTGGACGGTGCCGGTGAGCCGGGCCGGCGCCACCCCCCGGGCCTCGCCGACGAGCTGGTAGAGCAGCAGGAGCAGCGCGGCGGGCGCGTTGATGGTCATCGAGGTGGACACCGCGTCCAGCGGGATCCCGTCGAACAGCGTCGCCATGTCCTCGACCCCGTCGACGGCCACGCCCACCTTGCCGACCTCCCCGGCGGCCTGCGGCGCGTCCGAGTCGTAGCCCATCTGGGTGGGCAGGTCGAAGGCCACCGAGAGTCCGGTGCCGCCGCCCGCGATCAGCTGCCGGTAGCGGGCGTTGGACTCGGCGGCGGTGCCGAAGCCCGCGTACTGCCGCATCGTCCACGGCCGCCCGGTGTACATCGTCGGGTGGACGCCCCGGGTGTACGGGTACTCCCCCGGGCGTCCGAGCCGGCTCGCCGGGTCCCAGCCGGCCAGCGCCTCCGGGCCGTACAGCGGCTCGATCTCGAATCCTGACTCGGAGCGGCGCGGTTCCGCGGCCATGGGCCCTCCTGGGGGCGGGAGCGGTGGTCCTCGCAATGTAGGGCGCGTCCGGCGGTTCCCGGCGGCCCGGCGCGCGGCGTCCGGGTGCCGGCCGCGCAGGGGCGTGACCGGGCGGCGGGCGCGCGGACGGGGTTGAGATGATCGGGTGAACGACCGAATGTGCGTACCCCCACACCGAGCCCCCAGGGAGTGGCAATGACCGAGCAGAAGGTGGCCGTGGTCACCGGTGCCAGCAGCGGAATCGGCGCGGCGACCGCCCGCCGGCTGGCGGCCGAGGGCTTCGACGTGGTGCTGACCGCCCGGCGGACCGAGCGGATCGAGGCGCTGGCCAAGGAGATCGGCGGCCGGGCCCACACCGTGGACGTCACCGACCGGGCCGCCGTGGACGCCTTCGCGGCCGAGGTCGGCCGGGTGGACGTGCTGGTGAACAACGCCGGCGGGGCGATCGGCGCCGAGAGCGTCGAGCACGGCGACCCGGCCGACTGGCGGGCGATGTACGAGGTGAACGTGCTCGGCGTGCTGCACATGACGCAGGCGCTGCTGCCGGCCCTGCGGGCCAGTGGCGACGGCACGGTGCTGGTGCTCTCCTCGACCGCCGCACTCACCGCGTACGAGGGCGGCGGCGGGTACGTCGCCGCCAAGCACGCCGCGCACACCATCGCGGCCACGCTGCGGCTGGAGCTGTGCGGGGAGCCGATCCGGGTGATCGAGATCGCCCCCGGCATGGTGCGCTCCGAGGGCTTCGCGGTCACCCGCTTCCGCGGCGACGAGGAGAAGGCCGCCGCCGTGTACGCCGGCGTGGCCGAGCCGCTGACCTCCGAGGACGTCGCGGACACCGTGGCCTGGGCGGTCACCCGCCCCCCGCACGTCAACATCGACCTGCTGGTGGTCCGGCCGCGCGCCCAGGCGGCCAACCACAAGGTGCATCGCGCCTGATCAGCGCCGGTCCGGGCGGCCCGGGGCCCGGTGATCATGCGCACCGTGCCGAGTGATACACACGTGCGATGAGAACCTTCCGGGCCGCCCGCCCACGGGTGCTGCTGACCGCCCTCGCGGCCGGCACCCTGCTGCTCGCCACCGCATGCGACGACACCGCCGGACCCGCCCGGGGCCAGGCCGCCGGCACCACCGCGCCCGCCGCCGCGAGTCCGACCGCCACGCCGACGCCCACCCCCGAGCCCACCGGGGAGGCCGACCCGGCCCTCAAGCCGTTCTACGGCCAGCAGATCACCTGGGCGGACTGCCCCGCGGACCCGAAGGCCGAGCAGGCCAAGGTCGACCTCTCCACGCTGAAGTGCGGCAAGCTGCACGTCCCGCTCGACTACGCGAACCCCGCCGGCGACGCCCTCGACCTCGCCCTGGTGAAGTACCCCGCCGCCAAGCCGGACCAGCGCCTGGGCTCGCTCATGGTCAACCCCGGCGGCCCGGGCGGCTCCGGCGTCGAGATGGTCACCTTCGGCACCAAGGACTTCGCCGGCAGCCTGCACAACCGCTACGACGTGATCGGCTTCGACCCGCGCGGCACCGGCGCCAGCTCGCCGATCCACTGCCTCGACGACAAGCAGCGCGACGCCGAGTCCCAGCAGGACGCCCCGCTCGACCCGGTGGCCCGCAAGGCCCAGTCGGACCGGCAGGACGCCGAGTTCACCGCCGCCTGCCAGGCGAAGTCCGGCAAGCTGCTGCCCTTCGTCGGCACCCGCAACACGGCGCGCGACCTGGACGTGCTGCGCGCCGCCGCCGGGGACCGCAAGCTCAACTACCTGGGCATCTCCTACGGCACCTACCTGGGCTCGCTCTACGCGGAGGAGTTCCCCGGCAACACCGGACGGCTCGTCCTGGACGGCGCCGTGGACCCGGCCGCCGACGACCTCGACGCCTCCGTGAGGCAGATCGTCGGCTTCGAGACGGCCTTCGACCGCTTCGCCGCCGACTGCGTCGAGAACCACGCGGACGAGTGCGCGCTCGGCAAGGACCCGGCCGGCGCCGCCAAGAAGGCCGCCGACTTCCTGGACGGCCTGCGCGACCACCCGCTGCCGACCAAGGACGGACGCAAGGTCGGCAGCGACCTGGCCTGGACGGCCGTCCGCTCGGCGCTCTACGGCGACGAGAACCAGACCTGGAACTACCTGCGGGTCGGCCTCACCGTGGCGATCAAGGCCGGCAAGGGCGACGTCCTGCTGGCCTTCTCCGACGACTACAACGAGCGCGACGAGAACGGCCACTACACGCCGCTCCACGAGGCGCACGCCGCGATCGGCTGCGCCGACGGGGCGGCCCCGGCACCGACGCCCGAGCGCGCCCAGCAGGCCGTGCAGCAGCTCCAGCAGCAGGCCCCGCTGATGACCAAGGGCGTGAGCGTCGAGGACTTCACCGAGGACTCCTGCCACGGATGGCCCTACAAGTCCCCCGAGAAGCCGCACACCATACGGGCCGAGGGCGCCGCCCCGATCCTGGTGGTCGGCTCGACCGGCGACCCGGCCACCCCGTACGCCTCGGCCGAGGCGCTCGCCAAGGGCTTCGCCAAGGCCACCCTGCTCACCCGGGTCGGCGAGGGCCACGGCGCCTTCGGCAAGGGCAACGCCTGCATCGACCAGGCCCTGGAGACCTACCTGATCGACGGCACCATGCCGGCCGAGGGGACCCGCTGCTCCTGACCCCGACCGGGCCGGCCACCGGCCGCCCACCGGGCCGGACCTAGCAGACGACGGCGGGGAGGGCGCTGACACGAAGGTGTCAACGTCACAACTTGATAGCTCGTCCGGATGAATTCCGCGCGCGCCCTCCCCAACTGATGACCGCTCAACTACCTTTGAGGAGTTGTCGACGGGCGCTCGAAGCCGCTCGCGGCCCCCCATACTTCAGCTGCTCCACCCACCCCACTCCACCGGCACCTTCCCGCCCTCACGAGGAGGACCCGCTGGCCAGCGACATCCCGCCACAGCGGCCCGAACCCAGCTCGGAGCCGACCCTCCTCGGGCTGCACCGCTTCAACGAGGCCGACGCCGGCGCCGCCGAGGAGGCCCTCCTGGCCTGCTGCGGCAGCCGCCGGTGGGCCCTGCGGCTCACCGCCCACCGGCCCTACCCCGACATAGGGTCCCTGCTGGCCGCCGCCAGCGAGGCCTCCTACGACCTCCGCCCGGCCGACCTCGCCGAGGCGCTCGCCGACGAGAGCTGGATGCCGCAGCCGCTGCTCGGCATGCGGGCGCCGGGCAGCCAGGCCGCGCACACCGCGCTGCGGGCCGCCCACGCGGCGTACGAGGCCAGGTTCGGCCACGTGTTCGTGGTCTGCCTGGAGGGCGTCGCCCCGGAGGAGATGCTCGACACCGTGCTCTCCTCGATCCGCACCCGACTCGCCAACGACCCGGACGAGGAGCGGCTGATCGCGGCGGACGAACTCCGCCGGATCGCCCTCACCCGGCTGGAGCACCTGGTCGCCACCCACTCGGAGGCCGGGGCGCGCTGAGCCGGCCGCCGCCCCGACCCACCCGCCCTACCCGCCCGTCGGCCCGACCGCCTGCGCGGCCCGGAGCTTGGCCACCTGTCGCCGGACGACCAGTTCGTCCGGCGCGGCGGCCGGCTCGGTGGCGACGCCGAAGGTGGTGAACACCGCGAGCACCGGCCCGACCCGGGCCAGCACCGCGCGCTGGGAGAGCACCGCGCTCCCCGATTCATTCGTGAGGGTGAATCCGAGGGCCGCGTCCGCTCCCCCGGGAGTGGGCGTGTCCACCCGGCTCAGCCGGTGCCCGGTCCGGATCGGCGCCTTCCTCCCCTGCTTCTCGGCGGGCGGGGCCGGCGCCGCCGAGGTGAACGCGGCGCACGGGCCGAACAGCTTCTCCAGCTCCGCCTGCAGTGCGGCGGCCCGCCCCGTCCGGTAGCCGAGCAGCCCGCCGTACAGCCCGCGCTCGGGGTCGGTCGCCCGCGCCACGCCGAGGTCCGTCTCCGCGTACGGGTAGCCCGGCCCCGGCGAGGCGGTGGCGGCGCCCGACGCGGCCGGGGTCACCGCGTCCAGCAGCGGCTGGCAGGCCGGCACGTCCGCCACCTCCCGCCCGGCCCCGGCCCCGGTGTCCCCGTGACCGGGCGTCATCACCGTCACCGCGTAGCCCGCCCCGAGGTCCGCGTCGGCCACCGCGGCGGCGCGCAGCTCGGCCGCGGACAGCTCCCGGGCGGGCGCCGCCCGGTCCGCGGAGGGGCCGCCGACGGTGGTGCAGCCCGCGGCGAGCAGCAGCAGACCGGCGAGGGCGGCGGCGGACGGTCGGGCGGGGCGGAACGGCACGGGGGCCTCGGCAGGGTGTCGGCGGCGGATCCGGCGCGGTGGGTCCGGCGGCGGGGCGGGCCGCCACCGTAGCGCAGCCGAACCGTCACCCAGAGCGACGGAACGGGCTCCGGTTCCCGTCCAACTAGGCCAGTCGTGCCTGATTGATCACACCTGAGGCCCCCGGAGGCGGTTCACCAGACGGCGTCGATAGGATGCTGGCGGCCGGTGGACCGTACCCGGCCGGGCTGACCGACACCGAAGCCGGCCGAGCCCCCAATCGCTTCCGGAGGGTTTTTCCGTGCCGGCTGGAACGCTGTACCGCGGCCGGGAAGGCATGTGGAGCTGGGTGGCTCATCGAGTCACCGGCGTCCTCATCTTCTTCTTCCTGTTCGCCCATGTCCTGGACACCGCGCTGGTGCGGGTGTCGCCCGAGGCCTACGACACCGTCATTCAGACGTACAAGACGCCTCTCGTGAACCTGATGGAGTACGGCCTGGTGGCCGCCATCCTGTTCCACGCCCTCAACGGCCTGCGGGTCGTCGCGGTCGACTTCTGGGCCAAGGGCCCGAAGTACCAGAAGCAGATGCTCTGGACCGTCGTCGGCGTCTGGGTCGTCCTGATGGCCGGCTCCTTCTACGGGATCCTGCAGCACACGCTGATCTCCTGGTTCGGGAAGTGAGCCGACACATGTCCACGGAAATCTCCGACGCGCTGGTGGTCCCCTCCGCCCAGGCGCACACCGGCAAGGGCCTCGGCACCGGGAACCCGGCCGACGAGTTCGTCATCGAGCCTCCGCGCAAGCGGACCGCGAAGACCCCGCGCCGCACCCGCACCAACTTCGAGATGCTGGCCTGGCTCTTCATGCGCCTGTCCGGTGTCGTCCTGGTCGTGCTGATCCTCGGCCACCTGCTGATCATGCTGGTGCTCGACGGCGGCGTCTCCAAGATCGGCTTCGCCTTCGTGGCCGGCCGCTGGGCCTCGCCGTTCTGGCAGGTCTGGGACCTCGCGATGCTGTGGCTCGCCATGCTGCACGGCGCCAACGGCATGCGTCAGGTCATCAACGACTACGCCGAGAAGGACTCGACCCGGCTCTGGCTCAAGGGGCTCATGGGTACCGCCACGGTCTTCACCGTGCTGCTCGGCACCCTGGTGATCTTCACCTTCGACCCCAACATCTGAGCCGCGAGCAACATCGGACATCGGCAGAGGCCAGAGGCGAGTTAACCCCCCATGCAGATTCACCAGTACGACACCGTCATCGTCGGCGCCGGCGGCGCCGGCATGCGCGCGGCCATCGAGTCGACGCAGCGCAGCCGCACCGCGGTCCTGACCAAGCTCTACCCCACCCGGTCCCACACCGGCGCGGCCCAGGGCGGCATGTGCGCCGCCCTCGCCAACGTCGAGGAGGACAACTGGGAGTGGCACACCTTCGACACGGTCAAGGGTGGTGACTACCTGGTCGACCAGGACGCCGCCGAGATCATGTGCAAGGAGGCCATCGACGCCGTCCTCGACCTGGAGAAGATGGGTCTGCCCTTCTCCCGCACCGAGCAGGGCCGCATCGACCAGCGCCGCTTCGGCGGGCACTCCCGCAACCACGGCGAGGCCCCGGTCCGCCGCTCGTGCTACGCGGCCGACCGCACCGGCCACATGATCCTCCAGACGCTGTTCCAGAACTGCGTCAAGCACGGCGTCGAGTTCTTCAACGAGTTCTACGTCCTCGACCTGCTGCTCAACGAGGGCAGGACGGCCGGCGTCGTCGCCTACGAGCTGGCCACCGGCGAGATCCACGTCTTCCAGGCCAAGTCGGTCGTGTTCGCCTCCGGCGGCACCGGCAAGTTCTTCAAGGTCTCCTCCAACGCCCACACCCTCACCGGTGACGGCCAGGCCCTGGTCTACCGCCGCGGCCTGCCGCTGGAGGACATGGAGTTCTTCCAGTTCCACCCGACGGGCATCTGGCGCATGGGCATCCTGCTCACCGAGGGCGCCCGCGGCGAGGGCGGCATCCTGCGCAACAAGGACGGCGAGCGCTTCATGGAGCGCTACGCCCCCGTCATGAAGGACCTCGCGTCCCGTGACGTCTGCTCCCGCGCGATCTACACCGAGATCCGCGAAGGCCGCGGCTGCGGTCCGGACGGCGACCACGTCTACCTGGACCTCACCCACCTGCCGCCGGAGCAGCTGGACGCCAAGCTCCCGGACATCACCGAGTTCGCCCGCACCTACCTCGGCATCGAGCCCTACACGGACCCGATCCCGATCCAGCCCACCGCGCACTACGCCATGGGCGGCATCCCGACCAACGTCGAGGGTGAGGTGCTGCGCAACAACACCGACGTCGTCCCGGGCCTGTACGCGGCCGGCGAGGTCGCCTGCGTGTCCGTGCACGGTGCCAACCGCCTGGGCACCAACTCGCTGCTGGACATCAACGTGTTCGGCAAGCGCGCGGGCGTCGCCGCCGCCGACTACGCGCAGACGGTGGACTACACCGAGCTGCCCGAGAACCCGGCCGAGAAGGTCCAGGCCATGGTCGACGGCCTGCGCGAGTCCACCGGCACCGAGTCCGTGGCGCAGATCCGCAAGGAGCTGCAGGAGACCATGGACGCCAACGCCATGGTCTACCGCACCGGCGCCACCCTGAAGCAGGCCGTCGAGGACATCGCCGCGCTGCGCGAGCGCTACAAGCACGTCTCCATCCAGGACAAGGGCTTCCGCTACAACACGGACCTGCTGGAGGCCGTCGAGCTGGGCAACCTGCTCGACCTGGCCGAGGTGCTGGCCGTGTCCGCGCTGGCCCGCGAGGAGTCCCGCGGCGGCCACTACCGCGAGGACTTCCCGACCCGTGACGACGTGAAGTTCATGCAGCACACCATGGCGTACCAGGAGGTTGCCGCCGACGGCACCACCTCCATCCGCCTCGACTACAAGCCGGTCGTCACGACCCGCTACCAGCCGATGGAGCGTAAGTACTGATGAGCACTCCGACCGTGGAGAAGCACTCGGCCGCTCTGGACGCGGCCGAGAGCGGTGCCACCCAGCTGATCACCGTCACCTTCCGGATCCGCCGGTTCAACCCGGAGGAGCACCCGGACCCGGTGTGGGTCGACTACCAGCTCGAGATGGACCCGAAGGAGCGCGTCCTGGACGCGCTCAACAAGATCAAGTGGGAGCAGGACGGCACCCTCACCTACCGCCGTTCCTGCGCGCACGGCATCTGCGGCTCCGACGCCATGCGGATCAACGGCCGCAACCGGCTGGCGTGCAAGACCCTGATCAAGGACGTCAACCCGGAGAAGCCGATCACGATCGAGGCCATCAAGGGCCTCACGGTCCTCAAGGACCTGGTCGTGGACATGGACCCGTTCTTCCAGGCGTACAAGGACGTCATGCCGTTCCTCATCACCAAGGGGAACGACCCGACGCGCGAGCGCCTGCAGTCCGCCGAGGACCGCGAGCGCTTCGACGACACCACCAAGTGCATCCTGTGCGCCGCGTGCACGTCGTCCTGCCCGGTGTTCTGGAACGACGGCCAGTACTTCGGCCCGGCCGCCATCGTCAACGCGCACCGCTTCATCTTCGACTCGCGTGACGAGGGCGCCGAGCAGCGCCTGGAGATCCTCAACGACCGTGAGGGCGTGTGGCGCTGCCGCACCACCTTCAACTGCTCCGAGGCCTGCCCCCGTGGCATCGAGGTCACCAAGGCGATCCAGGAAGTGAAGCGGGCCCTGGTCACCCGCCGCTTCTGAGCCACCCGGCCCGGCCCGACGAAGGCCCCCGTCCGCACCGCGGACGGGGGCCTTCGCGCGTACCGGCGGCGCGGTCGCCGGCCTCAGTCCGCGGCCGGGGCGGCGCGGCGGGCGGCGCGCAGGCCGCGGACCCCGACGGAGCCGACGGCGATGCCGAGGAGGAAGGAGGTGACGGCGAGGAGGAGGTGCACCCAGAAGAAGGCGGTCGGCTGGGAGTGGTCGCCGCCGGTGAAGGCCTGGCCGCCGGAGTCCTTCCACAGGTTCTTGACGAAGGTCGTCCAGATGATCATCGACCAGACGCCGAAGGCGGTCAGGAACCAGGAGGTGCGGCGGCTGAGCTTCATGGGATCCTCGGCGGGGGTGTGAAGGCGGTGTGCGTCCCCAGTATGCGCGGACGGCCGATCGGCGTACGGCGGGGCCCTCCTGCGGAGGACCGGCCCGGTGCGGCGGACGGCCGGCGCCCGGAGTGGGTACGGTCAGCTGGTGCCCACAGCCCGTCACACGTTCGCCCACCTGTGCGCCGCGGTCACCGCGGCCCTCCCCGTCCTGCTCGTCGCCCCGGCGGCGGCCGCCGCCCCGTACGAGCCGCCCCCGCCCACCGCGGTCGGCGGCGGCCGGCTCGGGCTCCCCGGGGTCCAGGTCGACCCGCTGGCCGGCGCCCCGGCGCTGCCCGGGGACCTCACCGGCCAGTCCTGGATAGTCTCCGACGCCACGTCGGGAGAGGTGCTGGCGGCGAACAACCCGCACCTGAAGCTGCCCCCGGCGAGCACCCTGAAGATCCTCTTCGCGGACACCGTGCTGCCCAAGTTCGACCGCAACCTGGTGCACCGGGTCGCGGACGAGGAGATCCTGGGGATCGGCGCCGGCAGCAGCCTGGTCGGCATCAAGGAGAACCTCGACTACCGGGTCGAGGACCTGTGGCGCGGGGTGTTCCTGAGCTCGGGCAACGACGCCGTGCACGTCCTCGCGCACATGAACGGCGGCGTGCAGCAGACCGTCGGCGAGATGCAGGCCCGCGCCGACGCCCTGCAGGCCCGGGACACCCGGGTGATCTCGCCGGACGGGTACGACATGGACGGCCAGGTCTCCTCGGCCTACGACCTCACCCTGTTCGCCCGGGCCGGCCTGCGCAATCCCGACTTCCGGATGTACTGCGCCACCCGGGACGCGATGTTCCCCGGCGCGGTGGACAAGAACACCGGCCAGCGCGGCAGCTTCGGGATCGCCAACACCGACCGGCTGCTGGGCAAGTACCCCGGCCTGATCGGGGTGAAGAACGGCACCACCACCAACGCGGGCTCGACCTTCGTCGGCGCCGCCGAGCGCAACGGCCGGACCCTGCTGGTGACGGTGATGCACCCGGCCAGCTACCAGAAGGTCTACGACGAGACGGCCGCGCTGCTGGACTGGGGCTTCGCGGCGGCCGACAAGGTGCGACCGGTCGGCCGGCTGGTCGACGAGCTGCCGCCCGGCAGCGAGCCGACCGGCCAGGCCGGCGGCGCCGCCGGCGTTCCCGCGCCCCCGCCGCACCCGTCCCCCACCGCCACGGCACCCGCCACCCCGGTGGCGGCCCCCGTCGCGGCCTCCCGGGGCACCGGGCCCGGCCTCGGCGGCTGGCTGGCCGTCGCGCTGGCCGTGGCCGCGGGCGGCTACGGGGCGCTGGTCGTGCACCGCCGCCGCAGGGCCGCGGGCTGATCCGCCGACGGGCCCGGGCACGGGCCCAGGGCTCAGGGGCCGGCTCCCAGGACGCTCAGGACTGGGCCGGACCCTGGGCCCGGGCCGCCGGCTCCGCCGCGGCCCCCGCCTCGTCGGCCGCCTCGATGACGGCCCGGCCGTGGGCCCTGGCCCGCTCCCGGGCGGCCTCCGGGTCGGCGAGGGCCGTCCAGGCCACGCAGTACATCAGCAGCCGGCTGACGAAGTTGATCCAGAGCAGCAGCGCCACCGGTACGCCGAAGGCGCCGTAGAGGCTCTTCCCGGCGACCGAGCCGAGGTAGGAGGCGAGCAGGATCTTCAGCGCCTCGAAGCCGACCGCGCCGATCAGCGCCCCCTGCAGCACGTCCCGCCGGCGCTGGCCGCCGATGCCGGGGAAGGGCGCCAGCAGGTAGGCGAAGAGCAGGGTGTCGCACCCTATGGCGATGAGGATGCCGATCCCGGTGAGCAGGTAGCCGTTGTGCAGGCCGAGCTGGTCGGCGATCCGCCCGGCCAGCGTCGTCCCCGCGGCGGAGGCGCCCAGCGAGACCAGCGAGACCAGGCCGAGGCCGCCGAGCACCACGCAGTCCCACGCCTTGCGCAGCACCGGGTTGCCGTCCTCCTCGGGCAGCTGCCACACGTCCCGGATCGAGGTGCGCATGGTGTCCACCCAGCCGAGGCCGGAGATCAGCAGCAGTGCCCCGCTGACGAGTCCGACGGCGCCCGCGTTGGCCACCAGCGACGGCAGGTTGAGTGCGTCGGAGATGCCCGGCAGCTGGTCGGAGATGCGTTTCTGAATGTCCGCCACCCGGCTGTCGCTGAACGTCGCCACGGCGATCGCCAGGGCGACGGTGAGCAGCGGGAACAGGGCGAGGAAGCCGAAGAAGGTGACCGCGCCGGCCAGTCTGTTCCCGCGGGCCGCGGTGAAGTGCTCGTACACCCGGTACGGGCGGCTGCGCAGCAGTCGCGTCACGAGCGGGCCGATGACCGGAAGGCGGGTCAGGAAGTCCACCCGACCGGTTATACCGGCCCGTCCCCCGAACGGCCGTCAGGCTCGACGCGCGGCCGGGGCCGCGTCGTGGCCGCCGGGGCCCGCCGCAGCTAGCCGCGGACCAGCCGGCGGGCCCGGGCGAGCGCCCTGACGGCCTGGTAGGCGCCGTAGCGGCCGTGGCTCAGCAGTTCGGTGCGCACGCCGTCGACGCCCGCCGGGGGGCGGTAGCCGGCCGGGCGCAGCCGGGCGCAGTGGGCGGCCGCGCGGCGGAAGTACTCGCGGCGGTCGCCGGGCGGGACCCGGCCGGGCTTGGAGACGACCGTGTTGAGGTGGTGCAGCATCCGGCCGTAGACGACGGGGCGCCAGTGGTCCAGGTCGGGGCGGCCGTCCAGGAAGCCGAAGACCAGGTCGTACTGGTCGAAGACGTCGAAGTGCTTGCGGCTGGCGGTGGCCAGGATGTTGCCGCCCTCCTGGCGCTGGCGGTAGTGCACGCCGACCTCGTCGAGCAGGGTGATCCGGGCGGCGGCGAGGAGCGCCGGGTACGTCCAGGGGGTGTCCTCGTAGTAGCCGGCCGGGAAGACCAGCCGCTGCGCGGTGACGAAGTCGCGGCGGTAGGCCTTGTTCCAGACGACCTGCAGCAGGTCGAGCAGGTCCGGGCGGGCGGCGAGGTCGAAGACCTCGGGGGAGGCGGCGCCGAAGACGTGGGCCGAGGCGGCGCGGGTGATCCGGCCGTCGACGTAGGTGCGGGCGTAGTCGTAGACCAGGACGTCCGGGTCGCCGGTGGCGGTGAGCCGGTCGTCGACGCTCTTGAGCAGGTTCGGGGTGAGCGTGTCGTCGCTGTCGAGGAAGACCACGTAGTCGCCGGTGGCGACCTCCAGGCCGGCGTTGCGGGCCCGGCCGAGTCCGACGTTCTCCGGCAGGTGCAGCACCCGGATCCGCGGGTCCGCGGCGGCGGCCTCGTCGAGCATCGCGCCGCAGCGGTCCGGGGAGCGGTCGTCGACCGCGATCAGTTCCAGGTCGGGGCCGCCCTGGCCGAGGACCGAGTCGAGGCACTCGGCGAGGTAGTCCTGGACCTTGAACACGGGGACGATCACGCTGAAGCGGGGCACGGGCCCCAGAGTAGTGGCCCGGAGGGGCCGCGGAGCCCGGAGGTAGGATCGGGGCGCACGTACGCACCGATCAAATGCGGTCACGCCCCCCACGGGCTGCCACGCTCCTTCCCGAGAAAGGCCTGCGTAGCCGATGGCTCCCCGCCTCTCCATCGTCGTTCCGATCTACAACGTCGAGCGTTACCTGGTCGAATGCCTCGACTCGATCGCCGCCCAGACCTTCACGGACTTCGAGTGCGTCATGGTCGACGACGGTTCGAAGGACGACAGCGCGGCCCTCGCCGAGGCTTACGCGGCCAAGGACTCCCGGTTCCGGCTGGTCCGCCAGGTGAACAAGGGCCTCGGCGCCGCCCGCAACACGGGCATCCGGCACATCGACCCGGACTCCGAGTTCCTGTGCTTCGTCGACAGCGACGACTCGATGCCGCCGAGCGCGTACGAGCTGATGATCAGCACGCTCGACGAGACCGGCTCGGACTTCGCCACCGGCAACGTGCTGCGCTTCCGCGCCGTGGGCTACTACCAGTCCGGCGGGCACTCCAGGCCGTTCCGGGAGACCAAGCTCAAGACGCACATCACCGAGATCCCGGCGCTGGTCACCGACCGCACCGCGTGGAACAAGGTGTACCGCCGCTCCTTCTTCGACGCGGCCGGCATCCTCTACCCCGAGGGCATCCTGTACGAGGACGCCCCGGTCAGCGTGCCGCACCACTACCTCGCCAAGAGCGTGGACGTCCTCTCCGAGCCGATCTACCACTGGCGCGAGCGCGAGGTCGGCGAGATGTCGATCACGCAGATGCGGACCAACCCCAAGGGCCTGATCGACCGCGTCACCTCGGTCGAGCTGGTCCGCGGCTGGCTGAAGAAGCAGACCGAGCCGCGCTTCGCCCAGTACCTGCGCTCCTACGACGAGAACACCCTCGTCGAGGAGATCCCGATGTTCTTCTGGTCCGTCGTGGACGGCGACAAGGAGTACCGGGACGCCTACCTCAAGAACGTCAGCCGGCTGCTCCGGGCGATCGGCCCCGAGCAGGTCCGCAAGCTGCGGGCGCCGCTGCGGCTGAAGTACCACCTGACCCTGCAGGGCCGCATCGACGAGTTCGTCGAGCAGATCAAGTACGAGGGCGAGAGCAACGGCGGCGTCCAGGCCCGCGGCCTGCTGCGGCCGTACGCCGACTACCCGTTCCTGCGCGGCGGGCGCAAGAGCGTGCCGTCCGGCGTGCTCAAGCTCGACAACTCGCTGGTCATGCGCAGCCGGCTGTACGAGACCGGCTGGGTCGGCGGGCGGCTGGAGCTGTCCGGCCACGCGTACCCGGAGCAGATGGGCGCGGCCGGCAAGCACGACATGGTCCGCACCCTGGTGCTGCGCGAGGCCAAGGGCCGCCGGGTGATCGCGGTGCCGATGAAGACCACGTACAGCCCCGAGGCCACCGCCAGCTGCCACCACGACCTGTACAACTGCGACTGGGCCGGCTTCAACGTCTCCATCGACCCGAAGAAGCTCCGGCACCGCGGTCAGTGGAAGGACGGCAACTGGCGCGTCCTGGTGGCCGGCGCCGGCAAGGGCGGCGTCTACAAGGGCCGGATCTGGGCCGGCTGGAGCGACACCGCCCAGTACATCCCGGCGCACTGGGTCGAGCCGGACGTGCGGATCGTGCCGTGGGTCCGGGACGGCAGCGTCTACCTGCGGGTGGAGACCGTCAAGGCCCGGGTGACCGGCCTGGCCGCGCACGGCGGCCGGGTGGAGGTCTCGGGTGCGGCCCGCTCCGGCGCGAGCTTCGCCGGGGCCAAGCTGCGGCTCCTGCACGTCGAGTCGGACCGCGAGCTGGCCTACCCGGTGGAGCTGGGCACGCCGGTCGGCAGCCTGCAGCCGTTCACGGTCTCCTTCCCGGTGGCCGAGCTGACCGCCCTGCGCGAGTCCTGGGCCGAGCTGGACCCGGTGGCGGCCGACCGCGCCCGCGACCGCTGGGACACCTCGCTGGTGCTCGCCGACGGCAGCACCGTCGCGATCGCCTGGGACGACCGCAACGCCCCCTCGCAGCTGCACCTGGCGCTGAACCCGGAGGCCCCCTCGGACCGGCGCCGGGCCCTCTACTCCAAGCCCTCCCCCAGCGGCTACCTGCAGTTCTCCGACCAGCTGCTGCAGCCGGTGGTGGACGAGGTCTCCTCCCGCGGCGCCGACGGCTTCCTGCTCAGCGGCTCGTTCCCGCTGCCCGGCACGCACCGCTGGGAGCTCGTCGTCCGGCACAACTGGCGCGAGGAGGAGCACGTCTACCCCGTGGAGATCGCGGACGGCCGGTTCCGGACCGCGATGCCGGCCGTGCCGACGGCCTCCTTCGCCGGCCGGGTGCCGCTCGCCCAGGGCACCTGGGGCGTCTTCTTCCGCCCGCTCGGCGCCCCCGTCGAGGAGATGCCGAGCTCGTACGCGCTGATCGCGCCGGAGTGCTTCGGCGCGCTGCCGCTGGAGGTGGAGTCGCGCGGCAAGCGCGTCGTGCTGGAGCGCCGCCACCACGACGGGATCTCGCTGGAGTCGCACTCGGCGCTGCTGCCCGAGGAGCGCAGCGGCTACCGCCAGCGCCAGCTGCGCAACGTCGACTACCCGGGCGCCCGCCGGCACCCGCTGCGCGACGCCGTGCTGTACAACGTCGGCCTCGGCGGCCTGTACGCCGACTCCCCGCGGGCGATCCACGAGGAGCTGGTCCGCCGCGGCCTGCCGCTGGAGCACCTGTGGGGCA
Source organism: Kitasatospora sp. NPDC051705 (assembly GCF_044453265.1). Lineage (NCBI taxonomy): Bacteria > Bacillati > Actinomycetota > Actinomycetes > Kitasatosporales > Streptomycetaceae > Kitasatospora > Kitasatospora sp. NPDC051705. Next base: position 97,168 of record NZ_JBITCO010000005.1, read on the forward strand.
GCGACGACCTGCAGGCCGAGCTGCCGCAGACCGCGGGCGCGCTGCGGCTCTGGAGCCCGGAGTGGTTCGAGGCGCTGGCGACGGCCAAGTACATCGTCACCAGCACCCACCTGCCCGACTTCTTCGTCCGCCGCCCCGGCCAGGTCGTCGTGCAGACCTGGCTCGGCAGCCCGCTGAAGCAGATCGGCCTCGATTTCGAGAAGGTCTGGTTCACCGATTCGAACTACCTGAAGGGCCTCGCCAAGGAGGTTCCGAACTGGAGCCTGCTGGTCGCCGGGAACAGCTGGTCGGCTCCGGTGCTGCGACGCGCGTTCGACTACAAGGGCGAGATCCTGGAGAGCGGTTCGCCCCGGAACGACCTCCTCTTCGCGGTCGACCGGGAGAAGACCGCCGAGCAGGTCCGGGAACGGCTCGGCCTGCCCGAGGGCAAGAAGGTCGTGCTCTACGCGCCGACCTGGCGCGAGGACCGGCGCCGGCCGGACGGCGGCTACCAGCTGGACCTGCGGATCGACCTGGAGGCGGCCAAGGCCGCGCTCGGCGACGACCAGGTGCTCCTGGTGCGCCGGCACAGCATGATGTGCGGCCAGATCCCGGACGCCGGCAACGGCTTCGTCTGGGACGTCGGCAGCTACCCCGACATGGCGGAGCTGCTGCTGATCGCGGACGTGCTGGTCACCGACTACTCGGCGAGCGTCTTCGACTTCGCCGCGACCGGCAAGCCGGTGCTGTTCTTCACCTACGACCTGGAGCACTACCGCGACAACCTGCGCGGCTTCAGCCTGAACTTCGAGGCGGAGGCGCCCGGCCCGCTGCTGGCCACCTCCGAGCAGCTGGTCGACGCGCTCGGCCGGGTGGACGAGGTCGCGGCCGAGCACGCGGACCGGGCCGCCGCGTTCCGCGAGAAGTACTGCGACCTGGACGACGGCAAGGCCGCCGCCCGGGTGGTCGACGCGATGCTCCGAAAGGAGTAACCGCCCCCCCCGCCCCGGGGGGGGGGGGGGGGCCCGGGGGGCCGCGCCCCCCCCCGCGGGGCCCCGGCGGGCGGGGGGGGCCCCCCGGGCCCCCCCCCCCCGCCGGCCGCCGCACCCCCCCCG
>NZ_JBITCO010000005.1:98271-306534 GCF_044453265.1 Kitasatospora sp. NPDC051705
GCGGCCCGCGCGACGTCGGGCCCCCGGGCCGCCGGCTCGCCCCCCGCCGGGGGGGGCGCCGCGTGGCACCCACGGGCTTACCCCCCCCCCCCCCCCCCCCGCGGCGCCCCCCGCCCCCGGCGGGGGGCGCCTCGGCGCATTCTGGACGTTTCCTGGACACTTCCCCGCCCTTTACGTCCGCATTGCACTCGAACTCGTGTTTCGTTGACGAATTTCGCGGGAAATTCGCCGGACCGTACAGTTGACCCCGGGTGTCGTCCCGGTATGGGATGTCAATTCGGATCCGGCCCGGTGGATATCGGCCCGGAGCCCCGGTCCACCGCCATGGCCCGGCCGCCGTCCCGAAGGGCCCACCCCCGATGTCTGTGCTCACGCGGTTCGTCCTCCCCCACGCGGGCCCGCGGGTCGGCACCGAGCGGCCCGCCGAGGACGAGGACGTCGTCTTCGGCCTGCTGCGCGCCCGCTGGACGGGCCGCGGGCTGGAGCTCACCGGCTTCGCCCGGCCGGACGACCTCGACACCGGCCGCCCCGGCTCCGCCTGGACCTGGCTGACCCTGCGCCACCCCGACCCGGACCTCCCGCCCGTCCACCTCCGCTCCCGGCCGCGCCGGCTGCCCGAGGTCACCGACGACAGCGCCCAGCCCGACCTCAACCACGACTGGTCCGGCTTCACGGCCCTGGTCGACCCGGCCCGGCTGCGCCGCGGCCCCGACTGGCCGCTCGGCGACTGGCAGGTCGAGGCCACCCTGTTCACCCGCCCGCGCCCGGCCCGGGTGCGGCGCCAGTACGGCTCCCTCGCCCCGCACTGGTGCGGCTCCGGCGAGTACCCGCCGGCCCGCTGGCTGGACCGGGACGTCCGCCTCCAGCCGGAGTTCTCCGACGGGCGGCTGCGGCTGCGGCTCGAACGCCCCGGCGTCCGGCTCACCCACGCCGCCCCCACCGCCGACGGCCTCGACCTGCGCGGCACCGCGCACGACCAGCCCGACGGCACCGTGCTGCGGCTGCGCCACCGGCAGAGCCCGGCCGTCATCGAACGGCCGGTCGCCCGCACCGGCGACCGCTTCGCCGTCCACGTCCCGTACCGGCCGTTCACCGCCGACGGCCGCGGCGCCGACGACCTCGAACACTGGGACGCCGAGTTGCAGCGCCCCGACGGCACCACCGAGCAGCTCTGCCTCGATGAGCGCCACGGCCGGGTGGCCGGCCAGCACCGGCTGCCCGGCGCCCCGGACCGCGCGCTCTACCTCAAGCACCTCGCCGACGGGCGGCTCCAGCTGTGTGTCCAGCCGGCGGCCGGCCTGGTCGAGCGGATCGCCGTCCGGGCCGGCGGCTTCGAGCTCACCGGCCACTGCCCTGGGGGCTCCGCCGACCGGCTGGAGCTCGTGCTGCGGCACACCGGCGTGGCCGGCGAGGTGCGCAGCCCCGTCGAGACCGGCCCCGGCGGCCGGTTCCTGGTCCGGGTGCCGGCGACCCGCACCGGCTCGGACGGCGCCGGCCTGCCGCTGCGCAAGGGCGTCTGGGAGGCGTCGCTGGAGCCCGTCGGGCACTCCGGCCCGAGCCGCCCGCTGCTCGCCGCGCCCGCCGCGCTCCCCGCCCTGCCCGCCGCCACCTCCGTCGGCGGCAAGCGGATCCTGCTGCAGCGCCGCTGGCACGACACCCTGCTGGTGGACTCCACCCCGGTGCTCACCGCCACCGAGCGCAGTGCCTGGACGCAGGCCCGGCTGCGCACCCGCGCGTACCCCGCCGCCCGCCGCGAGCCGCTGCGCGAGGCCGTGCTGTACGACGTGTTCGGCGGCCGCGGCTACGCCGACTCGCCGCGCGCGGTGCACGCCGAACTCGACCGCCGCAGCGCGCCGTTGGAGCACCTCTGGGTGGTCGACGACGCCCAGGCCGAACTCCCGCCCGGGGTGCGCGCCGTCCGGATCTGGAGCCCCGAGTGGTACCGGGCCCTGGCCACCTGCCGCTACCTCGTCGGCAACACCCACTTCCCGGACTTCCTGGAACGCCGCCCCGGCCAGGTGGTGGTGCAGACCTGGCACGGCTCACTGCTGAAGCGGATCGCCCACGACGTCGACAACCCCTGGCTGGCCGACCACGGCTACCTGGACGCGCTCGACCGGGAGACCCCGCAGTGGAGCCTGCTGCTCTCCCCCAGCCCGTTCGCCACCCCGATCCTGCGCCGCGCCTTCCGCTACCAGGGCGAGATCCTGGAGGCCGGCTACCCCCGCAACGACGTGCTCGCCAGACCCGACCGACGCACCGCCGCGGCCGTCCGCCGCAGGCTCGGCGTCCCGGACGGCAAGCGGATCGTGCTGTACGCGCCGACCTGGCGGGAGGACCAGCAGCGCGGCGACGGCGACGGCTTCCGCTTCGACCTGCGCCTCGACCTCGACCACGCCCGGCGCCTGCTCGGCCCGGACCACGTGCTGCTGGTCCGCCCCCACGCGCACGTCCGCGAACCGCTGCCCGGCGCCGGGGACGGCTTCCTGTACGACTGCGGGGACTACCCGGACCCGCAGGAGCTGCTGCTGGTCGCGGACGTGCTGGTGACCGACTACTCGTCGATCATGTTCGACTTCGCCGTCACGGGCCGCCCGGTGCTCTTCTTCACCTACGACCTGGAGCACTACCGGGACACCCTGCGCGGCTTCTACTTCGACTTCGAGCCGCAGGCCCCCGGCCCGCTCGTCCCCACCTCCGCCGGACTGCTCCGCGCGCTGCGCGAACTCGCCGACGGCGGCACCGGGCTGCCGCCCGGCTACGCCGAGCGCCACCGCCGCTTCCGGGCCGAGCACTGCGTCCTGGACGACGGCGGGGCGTCCCGCCGGGTGGTGGACCGGATGCTGGAGCTGGGGGCGGGTCAGGAGAACCGGTAGCCGCGCCAGGGCCGCCAGACCTCGTCCGCGTCGAAGCGGGAGAGGCTGAAGCCCGACACGTCGAAGGCCGCCCGGAAACCGCGGGCCTGCGCGTACGCCTGGTCGAGCGCGTCCTCGGACAGGCCGTGCGCCACCGTCACGTGCGGGTGGTAGGGGAAGGCCAGCTCGCGGGCCAGCGGGCCGGAGCGGACGTCCGCCTCCAGCAGGCGGCACTCCTGCGCGCCCTCCTCGACCCGGACGAACACCACCGGGGAGACCGGGCGGAAGGTCCCGGCGCCGCTCAGCAGCATCCGGAACGGCCGGTGCGCGGCGGCCACCGCGGCCAGGTGCTCCTCGATCTTCGGCAGCGCCCCGGCCGGCACCTCGGTCGGCGGCAGCAGGGTCACGTGCGTCGGTATCGACCGGGCCTGCGGATCGCCGTGCCCGGCGCGGGCGTCCTGGATCTCCGTCCCGTACGGGTCCGGGACGCTCACGGACACGCCGATGGTGAGGACCTCCGGGAGGTCCTCACCATCGGGCAGTCGCGGCAGCGCAGTCACCGCTTGGCGGCCGGGAGGAAGCCGATCCGGTCGTACACCGTCGCCAGCGTCTGCGCGGCCACCTCGCGGGCCTTCTCGCCGCCGATCGCCAGCACCCGGTCCAGCTCGGCCGGGTCGTCCAGGTAGACGCGGGTGCGCTCCTGGAACGGGGTGACCCACTCGGTGAACAGCTCGGCCAGCTCGGTCTTCAGGGCGCCGTACATCTTGCCCTCGAAGTGCGCGACCAGCTGCTCGACCGACTGGCCGCTGAGCGCCGAGTGGATGCGCAGCAGGTTGGAGACGCCGGCCTTCTCCTCCTCGTCGTAGGAGACCACGGTGCCGGTGTCGGTGACGGCGCTCTTGAACTTCTTGGCGCTCGTCTTCGCGTCGTCCAGCAGGCTGACCAGGCCCTTGGCCGAGGAGGCCGACTTGCTCATCTTGATCGCCGGGTCCTGGAGGTCCTGGATCTTGGCCGTCTCCTTGAGGATGTACGGCTTCGGGACCGTGAAGGTCGGGCTGTAGCGGGTGTTGAAGCGCTCCGCGAGGTCGCGGGTGAGCTCCACGTGCTGGCGCTGGTCCTCGCCGACCGGGACGGCGTCCGCCTGGTAGAGCAGGATGTCGGCGACCTGGAGGATCGGATAGGTGAACAGGCCCACGGAGGTGCCGGCGGCGCCCTGCTTGGCCGACTTGTCCTTGAACTGGGTCATCCGGGAGGCCTCGCCGAAGCCGGTGAGGCAGTTCATCACCCAGCCGAGCTGCGCGTGCTCGGGCACGTGCGACTGGACGAACAGGGTGCAGTGCTCAGGGTCCAGGCCGGCCCCGAGCAGCTGTGCGGCGGAGATCCGGGTGTTCTGGCGCAGCGTCGCCGGGTCCTGCTCCACGGTGATCGCGTGCAGGTCGACGACCATGTAGAAGGCGTCGTTCTCCTTCTGCAGGTCGACCCACTGGCGCACCGCGCCCAGGTAGTTGCCGAGGTGGAACGAGCCGGAGGTGGGCTGGATGCCGGAGAGCACCCGGGGACGGTCCTTGACCGGACCGGTGACCGCTGCGTTGACCATGCGCGCCATTGTTCCAGTTCCACCGGTCGCTCAGGAAACGTCTGCCCCTGGAGGTTCCGCCAGTGTGACCGCACTCACCCTCACCCTGGCGATCCGCCGGCCCTCCATCTTGGCCACCGTCAGCAGCACGCCGCCCCCGCCGTCGACCGGGACGCGCACCTGGTCGCCGTCCCGGGGGAGCCGGCCGAGCGAGGCGACCAGGCAGCCCGCCACCGTCTCGTACGGGCCCTCGGGCAGGGTGGCGCCGGTCTCCTCGGTGAAGTCGCCGAGGTTGAGCAGGCCGTCGAGCTCCATGCCGCCGCCGGCCAGCCGACGGGTGGCGGCGGTCTCCGGCCGGTCGTACTCGTCCCGGATCTCGCCGATCACCTCCTCGACCAGGTCCTCCAGGGTGACGATCCCGGCGGTGCCGCCGTACTCGTCCACCACGATCGCCAGGTGGTGGCCCTCCCGGCGCATCTCGCCCATCGCCTCCAGCACCAGCTTGGTGCCGGGCAGCAGCTTGACCGGGCGGGCCAGGTCGCGGGCCTTGACGGCCTGCTCGCCGCGCGCGCCGTACAGGTCGCGGACGTGGACGAAGCCGACCACCGCGTCGGCGCTGCCCTCGACCACCGGGTAGCGCGAGTGCGGCGAGGTGTCCGCCTGGTGCCGGACGGCGGCCAGCGGGCGCTCGGCGTCCAGGAAGGTCACCTCCGTCCTCGGGACCATCACCTCGCGCAGCTGGCGCTCCCCGGCGGAGAACACGTCCGCGATCAACGCGCGCTCGTCGCTGCCGAGTTCGGTGTTGGCGGCGACCAGGCCGCGGAGCTCCTCGGAGCTCATCGACCCGCGGCCGGCGGCCGGGTCGCCGCCGAGCAGGCGGACCATCAGGTTGGTGGAGTGACCGAGCAGCCAGATCACCGGGCGCAGCACCACCGACATCACGTCGACCACCGGCGCCGCGAGCACCGCGATGGACTCGGCGCGCTGCAGGCCGATGCGCTTGGGGGTGAGCTCGCCGAGCACCAGCGAGGCGTAGCTGATCACCAGGGTGAGGCCGACCAGGGCGATCGCGTCGGCGACGCCCTCGGTCAGCCCGGCCCGCACGAACAGCGGGGCGACCTTGCCGGACAGGGTGTCCGCGCCGAAGGCCGCGGACAGGAAGCCCATGCAGGTCACGCCGACCTGGACGGCGGCCAGGAAGCGGTTGGGGTCGGCGGCCAGGTGGGCGGCCCGGGCGGAGCGGCGGGTGCCGTGCGCCTCCAGGGTCCGGATCTGGCCCTCGCGCAGCGAGATCAGCGAGATCTCGGCGACGTTGAACAGTCCGCCCAGCAGGATGAAGACGAGGACGAGCGCGGCGTCCCCGAGGGTTTCGTTCACAGCGGGCCAGTGTAGGGCGACGGCCCGCCGCCCCTCGGGAGGGGCGGCGGGCCGTCGGGAGGCGTCGCGCGGGGCTCAGATGAGGCCGAGCTCCTGGACCGCGTCGCGCTCCTCGGTCAGCTCCTTGACCGAGGCGTCGATGCGGGCGCGCGAGAAGTCGGAGATCTCCAGGCCCTGGACGATCTCGAACTTGCCGGCCTTGGTGGTGACCGGGAAGGAGGAGATCAGACCGGCCGGGACGCCGTAGGAGCCGTCGGAGACGACGCCCATGGAGGTCCAGTCGCCCTCGGCGGTGCCGTTGACCCAGGTGTGCACGTGGTCGATGGCGGCGTTGGCGGCCGAGGCGGCCGAGGAGGCGCCGCGGGCGTCGATGATGGCCGCGCCGCGCTTGGCGACGGTCGGGATGAAGTCGTTCTCCAGCCAGGCCTGGTCGCTGCCGACGGCCTCGAAGGCCGGCTTGCCGGCGATCTCGGCCTGGAAGACGTCCGGGTACTGGGTGGCGGAGTGGTTGCCCCAGATGGTGACGCGCTTGATCTCGGAGACCGGCGCACCGGTCTTCAGGGACAGCTGGCCGACGGCCCGGTTGTGGTCCAGGCGGGTCATCGCGGTGAAGCGCTCGGCCGGGACGTCCGGGGCGTTGCGCTGGGCGATCAGGGCGTTGGTGTTGGCCGGGTTGCCGACCACCAGGACCTTGATGTCGTCCGCGGCGTGGTCGTTGATCGCCTTGCCCTGCGGGCCGAAGATGCCGCCGTTGGCCTGCAGCAGGTCGCCGCGCTCCATGCCCGCGGTGCGCGGACGGGCGCCGACCAGCAGCGCCACGTTGGCGCCGTCGAAGGCCTCGTTCGCGTTGTCCGTGATGGTGATGTCGCGCAGCAGCGGGAAGGCGCAGTCGACGAGCTCCATGGCGGTGCCCTCGGCGGCCTTGAGGCCCTGCGGGATCTCCAGGAGGCGCAGGTTCACCGGCACGTCGGCACCGAGCAGGTGGCCCGAGGCGATGCGGAAGAGCAGCGCGTAGCCGATCTGGCCGGCCGCTCCGGTGATGGTGACGTTGACGGGGGTGCGGGTCATTTCTACCTTCTCCAGCAAATCGCCAGGTGCCCCAGGCACACCGGCGCACTGGAGCCGAGGATGGTCTCTCGACATCGAGAGACCGGCGTCAGGTTATCGCAAAGCGAAGCGTACGCCGCGGGTACCGGACTGGCTGATGCGTCACAACGACGGCGGCCCCCGCCCGGAGGGTCCGGGCGGGGGCCGTCACGGGGGCCCGGCTCAGTGCTTGGGCCGGCCGATCAGCTGGCCGATGTTGTCGAGCAGCGGGATCTCCAGCCACGGGTTCGGCTGTGCCACCAGGGTCAGCAGCACGATCGACGCGCCCAGGAAGGTCAGCACGATCACGTCGGTGAAGCGGCTGCGCACCGCCAGCATCCCGACCTCGGGCATCACCAGCCGCAGCACGGCGCCGAGCAGCACCCCGCCGCCGAGGATCAGCAGCCCGTACTTGAAGCCGTCCTTGAAGTCGGCGAACCAGGTGACCGCGAGACCGGCGCCGACCACCAGCAGGACCAGGGTTATCGGCCACTGCCGGACGGGCAGCGCGTGGTCACGCCCGAGGGCCGCGGCCGAGCCCTCGGGCGGCAGGGTGCCGGTGGTCTTGACCGGCCTGCGCCGGGTCCGCGCCGGTCGCGGTTCCGTCATGCTCGCCGTCCCTCGTCGTGGTGTCGGTCGGGTGTCAGACGCCGGCGCGGCGCTCGGCCGCCACGACGATGTTGTTGAGCAGCATGGCCCGGGTCATCGGGCCCACGCCGCCGGGGTTGGGGGAGATCCACCCGGCCACCTCGGCCACGCCGGGGTGCACGTCGCCGACGATCTTGCCCTCGCTGCGGCTGACGCCCACGTCCAGCACCGCCGCGCCCGGCTTGACGTCCTCCGGCTTGACCAGGTGCGGCACACCGGCGGCGGCCACCACGATGTCGGCCTTGCGCAGGTGGTAGGCGAGGTCCCGGGTGCCGGTGTGGCACAGGGTCACGGTGGCGTTCTCGCTGCGGCGGGTGAGCAGCAGGCCGATCGAACGGCCGACGGTGACACCGCGGCCGATCACGACCACCTCGGCGCCGTCGATCCCGACGCCGTGGCGGCGCAGCAGCTCGACGATGCCCAGCGGGGTGCAGGGCAGCGGGCCCTCGATGCCCAGGGCGAGGCGGCCGAGCGAGGTCGGGTGCAGGCCGTCCGCGTCCTTGTCCGGGTCCATCAGCTCCAGGACCGGGTTCTGGTCCAGGCCCTTGGGCAGCGGCAGCTGGACGATGTAGCCGGTGCACGCGGGGTCGGCGTTGAGCTCGCGGACGACGTTCTCGACGTCCTCCTGCGTGGCGGTGGCGGGCAGCTCGCGCTGGATCGAGGCGATGCCGACCTCGGCGCAGTCGCGGTGCTTGCCGTTCACGTACCAGCGGCTGCCCGGGTCGTCGCCGACCAGGACGGTGCCGAGGCCGGGCGTGACGCCCTTCGCCTTGAGGGCCGCCACGCGGGCGGCGAGTTCGGACTTGATCGCGGCGGCGGTGGCCTTGCCATCGAGAATCTGGGCAGTCATGACCCCATTCTCCCGGATCGCGGCGCGCCGCCGTACCAGGGCCCGCCAGCCGACCGAACGGACACGGAACGTCCTGGCCACGTTGCGGTTGCGCCACAGTCCGGCCCGCGCGCGGGGAACCGGCTGGACACGGCCAGGCCGTCCGTTCGACGATATGCGGGCATTCCCTGCCGCGAACCGGCCCGGTGACGGGCCGACGGACTCCCGGCGGGGCGTACCCGGGGGAAAGAGCACGTGAGCCGACCACTTCAGATCGAGCAGCCCGACCAGCGAGGCGTCGTCCCGCCCGCGGCGTGCCCGTCGACGACTCCGCTCGCGCCGCCGCCACCGCGCTCACCACGCGGCTGAGCCGACCGCGCCGCCCGGCCCCGTGCCGGGCCTCCGCCCTGCCCGCGCCCCGTTCCGTCGCCGACCCGACCCGCCGACCGGAACCGGGACCTCCGCACCGTCCCCACGTCCCCGTAACTGCCCGGAGGCATCGATGAGTTACCCGCCCGACCCGAACAACCCCTACGGCCAGCCGCCGCAGGCCCCCGGCTACGGCTACCCCCAGCAGGCCCCGCCGGCCGCCGCGTACGGCTACCCGCAGGCCGCTCCGGGCTACGGCGCCCCGGGCTACGGCTACCCGCCGGCCGTCCCGCAGAGCATGCCGGGCCTGGTCGTCACCACCCGGGTGCTGTTGTTCGTCATCGGCGCCGTGCAGATCATCGGCGCGGGTGTCTACCTGATCGCCGCCGCGGCGGCCAAGGAGGTCACCAACCGGGCGCAGCAGATCGACGGAAGCGACCCGTTCAACGGCTTCGGCAACGCGGCGGCCGGTGTGCTGGTGGTGATCGGCGTCGTGTGCGCGCTGTTCGCGGCGTTCTCGATCACGCTGGGCGCGAAGTTCGGCAAGGGCGGCCCGGCCGTGCGCGTCACCACCCTGGTGTACGGCGCGCTCGGCGCATTGCTGGGCCTGCTCGGGCTGCTCGGCACCTTCGCCAACAAGGCCAACCCGGTCGGCCTGGTCTTCGTGCTGATGTGGCTCGCGGTGTCGATCATCATGATCGTCTCGATGAGCGTGAAGGACGGCGTCGCCTGGTTCTCCCGGCCGCGCTACTGAGCACCGGGCCCGGCGGGCGGCGCCCGCACCGGGCCACCGGCCGCCGGGCCGGAACGACGAGCGGCCCGGCCCCCTCCCGCGGGAGGGGGCCGGGCCGCTCCGTCACACCGTCAGCCGGTGACGGTCGGGCGACCGGGCGATCAGTGGAAGAAGTGCCGCGCGCCGGTGAAGTACATCGTCACGCCCGCCTCGGCGGCCGCCGCGACGACCTCCTCGTCCCGGATAGAACCACCCGGCTGCACGATGGCCCGCACACCGGCCGCGATCAGGATCGCCGCACCGTCCGCGAACGGGAAGAACGCGTCCGAGGCCGCGTAGGCGCCCTTGGCGCGCTCGCCGGCCCGCTCGACCGCGAGCTTGCACGAGTCGACCCGGTTGACCTGGCCCATGCCGACGCCCACCGAGGCTCCGTCCTTGGCCAGCAGGATCGCGTTGGACTTGACGGCCCGGCAGGCCCGCCAGGCGAAGGCCAGCTCGGCCAGCTCCGCGCCGGACAGCGCCTCGCCGGTGGCCAGCGTCCAGTTCGCCGGGTCGTCGCCCTCGGCGTGCACCCGGTCGGTGTCCTGCAGCAGCACGCCGCCGGAGACCGGGCGCACCTCCTGCCGGCCGGCCGGCGCCTCGGGGGCCAGCAGCACCCGCAGGTTCTTCTTCCGGGCCAGCACCTCGACGGCGCCGTCCTCGTAACCCGGGGCCACCACGACCTCGGTGAAGATCGGTGCGATCTGCTCGGCCAGCTCGACGGTGACCGGGCGGTTGACCGCGATCACGCCGCCGTACGCCGACACCGGGTCGCACTCGTGCGCCTTGCGGTGCGCCTCGGCGACGTCCGCGCCGGTCGCGATGCCGCAGGGGTTGGCGTGCTTGATGATCGCGACGGCCGGCTCGGCGTGGTCGTACGCGGCACGGCGCGCGGCGTCGGTGTCGACGTAGTTGTTGTACGACATCTCCTTGCCGTGCAGCTGCTGCGCGCCGGCCAGGCCGCCCGTGCCGTCGCTGTACAGCGCGGCGCCCTGGTGCGGGTTCTCGCCGTAGCGCAGCACGTTCTGCCGCTCCCAGGTCGCGCCCAGGAACTCCGGGAAGCGCTCGTCGCTCGGCGCGTAGCCGGCCTCGAACCACGAGGCGACCGCGACGTCGTAGGCGGCGGTGTGCGCAAACGCGGCACCGGCCAGGCGCTTGCGGGTGGCCAGGTCGAAGCCGCCGCCGGCGACGGCCTCCAGCACGTCGCCGTAGCGGGCCGGGTCGACCACGACGGCCACCGACGGGTGGTTCTTGGCGGCGGCGCGGACCATGCTCGGGCCGCCGATGTCGATCTGCTCGACGCACTCGTCCGGGGTGGCGCCCGAGGCGACGGTGGCCTTGAACGGGTAGAGGTTCACCACGACCAGGTCGAAGGGCTCGACGCCCAGCTCGGCCAGCTGCGCGCGGTGCGACTCCAGCCGCAGGTCGGCGAGCACGCCGGCGTGCACGCGCGGGTGCAGGGTCTTCACGCGCCCGTCCAGGCACTCCGGGAAGCCGGTCAGCTCGGAGACCTCGGTCACCGGGACGCCGGCGGCGGCGATCCGGCCTGCGGTCGAGCCGGTGGAGACGATGGCGACCCCGGCGGCGTGCAGGCCCTGGGCCAGCTCCTCCAGACCGGTCTTGTCGTACACGCTGATCAGCGCGCGACGGATCGGACGGACGTCCTCGGAGACAGGAGGGGTGGTGGAGCTTGCGCTCATGCCGGAATCCATACCTTTCGGTCCTCGATGCGGTGACCTTCGCGGGCCAGCCGGCCCACGACGTCGACGAGCAGCTTGCGCTCGACAGTCTTGATGCGCTCGTGCAGCGCGTCGCCGCCATCGGCGTGGTCGGCGTCGACGACCTCGACGACGCCCTGCGCGATGATCGGCCCGGTGTCCACCCCGGCGTCGACCAGGTGGACGGTGCAGCCGGTGACCCGGACCCCGTAGGCGAGGGCGTCGGCCACGCCGTGGGCACCGGGGAAGGACGGCAGCAGCGCGGGGTGGGTGTTCACGATCCGCCCGGCGAAGGCCGCGATGAACTCGGGGCCGAGGATCTTCATGAACCCGGCCGTGACCACCAGGTCCGGTTCGTGGGCGGCGACGGAGGCGGTCAGCGCGCGGTCCCAGTCGGCCCGGTCCGGGTGGTCCTTCACCCGGTGCACGAAGACCGGCAGTCCGGCCCTCCCGGCGCGCTCCAGACCGGCGATCCCGTCGCGGTCCGCGCCCACGGCGACGATCTCGGCCCCGAAGGCCGGATCGGCGGCGGCGTCGATCAGCGCCTGCAGATTGGTGCCGGAACCGGAGACCAGCACCACCAGTCGGGCCGGTCCGGGCGTACGGGGCGGGAAGAGCTGGGCGGGGGCGGCCACTGCGCGATTCTCCGTAGGTCGGGCGCCGCCCGCTGGTACGTCCACCGGCGGTGGGGCCACTACGAACGGCAGGTCGAGCGAGGGGGAACACCAGGAGAACCCGCCGCGACGCGGGCCCCCGGGAACCTATGTGAGCTGCTGACCGTCACCACGATAACGGCTGGTCGGACGCCCCTCGAACCCTCCTGTCGGCGCTACGCGCGTAGTTGAGACGGGGATCTCCTCCCGCCCCCCGCAGCGCAGTTGCCGCGGCGGGGCGCGTCCGGAACCCGGGCGGCCGTCCCGCGCCGGACGGCCACGGCGGGCCCCTCCCGGCCCGGGCAGCGGGCGGGCCGCCGGAGCCCCGGCGAACGGCTGCGGGATCATAGGGGGCGCGGGAGACCGCCCCTCCGACCGAGAAGGAATGGCTGAACCATGAGCAGCGGTGACGACACCGGCGAGCGCAACCCCTTCGCGCCGCCGCCGGCGGATGCCCCGGACCAGCCGTGGCAGCCGCGCAACCCCTGGCCCGGCGAGCACCCCCGGGGCGACGGCGGCCAGGGGCCCGACGGCCAGGGCACCGGCGAGCGCCCGCAGTTCCCGCCGCCGCACCCTTGGGGCCCCGTCCAGCACGGTGACGGCCGGGGGCCGCGGCCCCCCGCCCCGCAGCCGCCGAAGCTCGACCCCACCGACCCGGCCCAGCGCCGCGCCCGCAACGCCGCCCTCGCCGGACCGGCCGCGCTGGTCTGCCTGTTCATCGGCCTCCAGTGGGCGGCCCTGTTCTTCGGCGTGCTCGGCATCGTCCTGGGCGTCAGCGCGATGCGCACCCCGCGGCGCGCAGCCGCGGGCCCCGGCGCCGCGCCCCGGCCCGCCGCCCCGAACCCGCTCACCCCGGCCGCGCTCGCGGGCATCCTCACCGGCGCGATGACCGTCGTGGTCGCCTCCTCGGTGATCGCCCTCGGGGTGTACTACGACGACTACGTCACCTGCGTCCGGGACTCGCTGACCTCCGTCGGCGCCGAGAACTGCAACCGCCTGGCGCCCAAGTGGTACGTGGACTTCACCGGGAACGCCGGGTAGGTCCCGGACCTCACCCCTCCCGAGGTCCGCTCAGGCGCACCACGGCGGCGTACGCGCGGGCGCGCACCAGCAGCGCACCCCGGTGCGCCTGCGCCGCGAGCCGGGCGCGGGCGGTGAGCGGAGCGCCCCCCACACCGCCGTCCCCGACACCGCCGTCCCCGGGGGCGGCGACCCCAGAGGCGGCGACCGCGGGACGCAGCGCCCGGTGACGGGTCAGCAGCGCCCCCGGCACGGCCACCAGCACCAGCCAGCCCGCCGCCGCCAGGCCCGTCCACCACGGCACCGGGCCGATCCACGCCATCCGCCCACCGGCGAGCGCGCCGCCCGACAGCCAGCCCAGGGCGGCCGCCCCGGCACCCGTCAGCAGCGCCGCCGCCAGCACCGCCGCCGCCGTGGCGGCCGGCGACCAGGGCACCGCACCGGGCTCCCCAGTGGGCTCCCCCGCGGGCTCCGCCGGGCGGCCGTGACCGGCCGCCGCCCGGCCCAGCAGCACCGCCGGCACCACGGCCGCGAGCACCGGCAGCAGCAGCGCCGCCCACCGCCAGCCGCCCGGCCCCTCGGCCGGGAGCAGCGCGAACAGCGGGAACTCCGGCACCGGGCCGAGCGCCGTACCGGCCGGGGTCACCGCCGTCCCGGCGCCCACCGCGAAGCCCGGCCCCAGCGCGTACGCGGCCCCCCAGAGCACGGCGTTCGGCAGCAGCGCGACCCCGAGCAGCAGCAAGCCGGCCAGGGCCGCCGGACCGCCCCCGAGCACCGCCGCCCCGCGGCCGCCCCCGACCACCGCGGCCAGCACCGCCGCGACCGCCACCAGCAGCCCGCCCGCCGCCGCCAGCCCCGCACCGGCGGCCAGCGCGGCCCCGCGCACCGCCGCCTCGCCACCGGACGGGCGCAGCGACGGCGGCAGCCGGTCCAGCAGCGGCCGACCCGGACCGGAGGCCCGCGCCGAGCGGGCGCCCGCCGCCGTCGCCAGCCCGGTCACCAGGCCCACCACCAGCACGTCCGGCAGCACCCTGGTCCGGAAGAGCCCGTCGCCCGTGCAGTGCAGGACCACCGCGAACGCCACCGCGCAGTAGCCCGCCCACACCGCGACCGGGCCGCCCCACCGCCGCCGGGGCCCGCGCCGGGCGGCCACGCCGGCGGCGGCCCGGTAGAGCTGAACCACCGCCAGCACGCCCAGGAGCAGCGGAGTGACGGTCAGCGGGGCGTCCGCGGCCCCCCGCACCAGCGGCGCGCCGTGCCCGAGCAGCCACAGCGCACCCGCCAACCGGGTGGCACCGGCCGCGCCGTTGTCCGCGTACGGCGTGGCCACCCAGAGCCCTAGCACCGGCACCCCGACCGCCGCCAGGCCGACCAGCGCCGTCCGCACCCCCGCCAACAGGTCGGCCGGCAGCGGGCGTCCACCCAGCTCGCCCGGCACTTCGAGGATCGGACGGCCCATCAGCTGCGTCATGCGCCTCATGGTGCCAAGGCGACTCGCCATGCTCGGTGAAGCGGCAAACCGCCGCCGTGTCCCAGATTATTGGCTTATGCGCATTTTCAGACCCTGCCCCCAAGCCGCCGGCGCCCCGGCCCGGAGCGTCTGATGACCACGCCACCCACCGCCGAACACCCCGCCGGGGCCGACTCCCCCACCCCCGGCCGCCGACCCCGCAAGCCCCGGGCCGCCCGCGCCGACCAGGACACCGCCCGCCTCCTGCGCAAGCTGACCCCCCGTGAGGCCCAGGCCCTCGGCCACCTCGCCACCGGCCGCGACCTCCCGCAGACCGCGGCCGCCCTCGGCGTCACCCCGGCCACCGCCCGCAGCTACGTCCAGCGGGCCATGCGCAAGCTCGGCGCCGCCACGGAGGCCGAGGCCGTCGCCCTCACCGCCGGCCTCCGCGCGCCCCAGACCTCGCCCCCGGCGGCTCCCCCGGCCACGTCGGCGGCACCGGCTCCGGCTCCGGCCAGGCCCCCGGGCCCGGCCGTTCCCCCGGCCGACGGCGCCGGCCGGGCCCCGGTCCTCGGCACCGGCGGACGGCCGAAGGAGAACCGCGCACCCGCCCCGGACGGCCACCGCCCGCAGCCGTCCCCCGGCGAGCGGCCCGGCGGCGCACCCCCCGGCACCGGCCGCCGCCGCACGCCCCCACGCTCCGCGAGCTCCCCGGCCCCCGCCGCCCCGTCAGCCGCCCCCGCCCCCGCGGAGCCCGGCAACCCGCCCACCAGCACCGGAAAGCCCGCGCCCGTGAAAACAGCGACCCCCACCGCGCCGACCACGGCACCGACCGAGGCACCGGCCACGGCCGGGCGGCAGACCACCGCCCCCACCGGCACCGCCCCCACCGGCACCGGGCCCGCCCGCGCCGGCCGGCGCCCCCGAGCGGTCGCGGGAGCGACCGGCCCCGGCGCACCGGCCCGGGCGGGTGAACCGGCCCCGGCGGGCCCGGCCGACCGGGGCGGTCGCGGCGAGCCCGCCCCCGCCCGGGCGGCGGAGCAGCCGGTCGACGCCCCCGCGCCCGCCCCGGCCGGCTCCGCGACGGCCGCCGTCCCCCGGAACTTCGAGGAGCTGTACGAGGCGGCCCACACCCGCCTGGTACAGCAGGTGTTCCTGCTGACCACCTGCAGGCACCGGGCGGTGCACTGCGTCCGGCTGGCGTTCGGACAGGCGCGGCGGGAGTGGGAGGCGGTGGCCGCATCGGGGAATCCGGAGGGATGGGTACGGGTGCGGGCCTGCGAGCTGGGGCTGTCGCCGTGGCATCGCGGGGGCCCGCGGCGCTCGCACCTCTGGAGCCTGCCGCACCGCCGGATCACCGTCCGACCGGCCGACGAGTCGCAGGCCGTCCTGCCGGACCACGACCGGCTGACCGACCGGGACCGCGCGCTGCTGAAGGCGCTGCGCCGCCTGTCGCGGCCGCAGCGGCGGGCGCTGGTGCTGCACGACGGCCTGGGGCTGCCGGCCGCGGCGGTCTCGGTCGAGGTGGAGTCCACGCTGGCGGCCGCCGAGGGCCGGGTGTGGGCGGCCCGGGCGGCGCTGGCCCAGTCGGTGCCGGACCTGGTGGGCCCGGACCCGACGGCGCCCGGATTCGCGGACCGGCTCAGCGGCCTGCTGCACCGGGCGGCGGTGCGGGGCTGCCCGGAGCCCCACCGGGCCCCGGTGCCGGTGCTGCGGGCGCGGCACCGCCTGTGGAGCGCGAGCCGGACCGGGGCGGCGGCGGCCCTGACGGTGGCGGTGGGCGGAGCGGTGCTGGCGACCCTGGTGGGGATCCGACCGGCGGCACTCTTCCGGGAGCCGGAGCCGCCGGAGCCGGCCGTGTGCGTGCCCGCCCCGGACGCCGACGAGCCGGGCGTGCCGGTGCTGCCGGGCGGCCCGCCGAACGGCGTGCGCAGCCTGTGGTGCAGTCCGACGCCGGGGATCGAGGCGGTGGTGGTGGAGCCGCGGACGGAGGCCCTCGCCCGGTGGGAGCTGCCCGCGGCGGCCCGGGGGGCCGGGGCGCCCCCGCCGCAGGGGCCGGCGGCCTGTCCGCTGTGGTCGCCGCTGCCCTGCACCACCGGGCCGGCACCGCGCTGAACGGCCCGGGAACGGGCGAGCGCCCCCGCCCGGGAGGGCGGGGGCGCTCGTCGCGCCGCTGACCGAGGTCAGCCGGCGATGATCTCGCGCGCCAGGCGGGCGGTCTCGGACGGCGTCTTGCCGACCTTGACACCGGCGGCCTCGAGGGCCTCCTTCTTCGCCTGGGCGGTGCCCGAGGAGCCGGAGACGATGGCGCCGGCGTGGCCCATGGTCTTGCCCTCGGGGGCGGTGAAGCCCGCGACGTAGCCGACGACCGGCTTGGTGACGTGCTCGGCGATGTAGGCCGCGGCACGCTCCTCGGCGTCGCCGCCGATCTCACCGATCATGACGATGAGCTCGGTCTCCGGGTCCTCCTGGAACGCCTTGAGGGCGTCGATGTGGGTGGTGCCGATGACCGGGTCACCGCCGATGCCCACGGCCGAGGAGAAGCCGATGTCGCGCAGCTCGTACATGAGCTGGTAGGTCAGGGTGCCCGACTTGGAGACCAGACCGATCTTGCCGGAGGTGGTGATGTCGGCCGGGATGATGCCGGCGTTCGACTGTCCGGGGCTGATCAGGCCGGGGCAGTTCGGGCCGATGATCCGGGTCTTGTTGCCCTTCGAGCCGGCGTAGGCCCAGAAGGCGGCGGTGTCGTGCACCGGGACGCCCTCGGTGATGACGACGGCCAGGCCGATCTCGGCGTCGATGGCCTCGATGACGGCGGCCTTGGTGAAGGCCGGCGGCACGAAGAGGACGGAGACGTCGGCGCCGGTCTTCTCCATGGCCTCGGCGACGGAGCCGAAGACCGGGATCTCGGTGCCGTCGACGTCGACCGTGGTCCCGGCCTTGCGCGGGTTGACGCCGCCGACGATCTGGGTGCCCGAGGCGAGCATGCGGCGGGTGTGCTTCATGCCCTCGGCGCCGGTCATGCCCTGGACGATGACCTTGCTGTCCTTGGTAAGGAAGATAGCCATGGTGTTAAGTCCCCTTCCTTACTTGTTGGCCAGCTCGGCGGCGCGGTCCGCGGCGCCGTCCATGGTGTCCACGCGCTGGACCAGCGGGTGGTTGGCGTCGTCGAGGATCTTGCGACCCAGCTCCGCGTTGTTGCCGTCCAGGCGAACGACCAGCGGCTTGGTGACGCTCTCGCCCTTGCTCACGAGGAGCTCCAGGGCCTGCACGATGCCGTTGGCGACCGCGTCACAGGCGGTGATGCCGCCGAAGACGTTGACGAACACCGACTTGACGTCGGGGTCGCCCAGGATGATCTCCAGGCCGTTGGCCATGACCTCGGCGGAGGCGCCGCCACCGATGTCGAGGAAGTTGGCGGGCTTGACGCCGCCGTGGTTCTCTCCGGCGTAGGCGACCACGTCGAGGGTGCTCATGACGAGGCCCGCGCCGTTGCCGATGATGCCGACCTGGCCGTCGAGCTTGACGTAGTTCAGGCCCTTGGCCTTGGCCGCCGCCTCGAGCGGGTTGGCCGCGGCCTTGTCCTCGAGCGCCTCGTGCTCGGGCTGGCGGAACTCGGCGTTCTCGTCCAGGGAGACCTTGCCGTCGAGCGCGATGATCTTGCCCTCACCGGACTTGATCAGCGGGTTGACCTCGACGAGGAGGGCGTCCTCCTTGATGAAGACGGTCCACAGCTTCTGCAGGACCTCGGCGACCTGGTCGGCGACCTCGGCCGGGAACTTCGCCGCGGCGACGATCTCGGCGGCCTTCTCCGGGGTGCAGCCCTCGTTGGCGTCGACCGGGATCTTGGCGAGCGCGTCGGGGTTCTGCTCGGCGACGACCTCGATCTCCACGCCGCCCTCGACGCTGGCCATGGCCAGGAAGGTGCGGTTGGTGCGGTCCAGCAGGAACGAGACGTAGTACTCGTCCTTGATGTCCGCGGTCTGGGCCAGCATCACCTTGTGAACGGTGTGGCCCTTGATGTCCATGCCGAGGATCTGCTCGGCCTTGGCGACGGCGTCCGCCGGGTCGGAGGCGAGCTTCACGCCACCGGCCTTGCCTCGGCCACCCACCTTCACCTGAGCCTTGACGACGGCGCGGCCGCCGAAGCGCTCCGCGATGGCGGCAGCGTCTGCGGCGGTCTCGATGACATCGCCGTCAAGCACGGGCACGCCGTGCTTGGCGAAGAGGTCCCTCGCCTGGTACTCGAACAGGTCCACGTGTTTGTCCTTGTTCGTGGTCGCGGATTGTGTCTCTACGAGCGTGCCACGGCAGGATCTTCGCTGCGGGTCGTCGGGGCGGTGCGGGTACGCAGAGGTACGGCCTTGCGGCCCACACAGCCACGGGCGCACACGTCAATCAACACGCGCGTCACGTCCGTCTGGCAGGTTATCCCCGTACGACGGGACTGTTTCGCCCGGGGCCTTCCCGTCTTGGGTGAGAACCGTCACAGACAGCCTAGAGCGGTGCGGCGCGGGCCCCGCCCACCGGCGGGCGGGTTTAGCGCGTCCGGGTGAATCCTCACACTCCCTGGTCAGGCACCGGGACGGGGCGCTTCTCGATCGCCGCGGCCATGACCTCCGGGAAGGCGTCGGGGGTGCAGGCGAAGGCCGGTGCGCCGAGCGCGGCCAGGGCGGCCGCATGGGCGTGGTCGTACGCGGGCGCACCTTCGTCGGAGAGCGCCAGCAGGGCGATGAACTGCACGCCGGCCGCCTTCATCGCGGCGACCCGCCGCAGCATGCCGTCCCGGATCCCGCCCTCGTAGAGGTCGCTGATCAGCACCACGACCGTCTCGGCGGGCCGGGTGATCCTCGACTGGCAGTAGGCGAGCGCGCGGTTGATGTCGGTGCCGCCGCCCAGCCGGGTGGCGAACAGGACGTCGACCGGATCGGTGAGCTGCTCGGTGAGGTCGACCACCGAGGTGTCGAAGACGACCAGGCGGGTGTCCAGGCTCCGCATCGAGGCGAGCACCGCGCCGAACACCGCCGAGTGCACCACGGACGGCGCCATCGAACCGGACTGGTCGATGCAGAGGATGACGTCCTTGCGCACCGCGTGCCGGGCGCGGGCGTGGCCGACCAGCCGCTCGGGGACGACGGTGCCGTGCTCGGGCAGGTAGTTGCCCAGGTTGGCCCGGACGGTGCGGTCCCAGTCGATGTCGCGGTGGCGGGGCCGGTTCACCCTGGCGCTGCGGTCGAGGGCGCCGCCCACGGTGGCCCTGGTGCGGTCGGCGAGCCGCCGCTCCAGGTCGGCGACCACCTTGCCGACCACGGCCCGGGCGGTCTCCCGGGTGGTCTCGGGCAGCGCGTGCCGGAGCGAGAGCAGGGTGCCGACCAGGTGCACGTCCGGTTCGACGGCCTCCAGCATCTCCGGCTCCAGCAGCAGCCGGTCGAGGCCGAGCCGGGAGATCGCGTCCTGCTGCATCAGCTGGACGACGGTCGACGGGAAGTACTCGCGGATGTCGCCCAGCCAGCGGGCCACCTGCGGGGCCGAGCCGCCGAGCCCGGCACCGCGCCGGCCGCCGCGGGCCGGACGGCCGCCCTCCTCGGGTGCGCCCCGGTAGAGCGCGGCGAGGGCGCCGTCCATCGCGGCGTCCCGGCCGCGCAGGGTGCAGCCGGTGCCGTCGGCCTCGCCGCCGAGCACCAGGCGCCAGCGGCGCAGCCGGTCGTCGGTCGTGGTCGCAGCCATCTCGTCCTCCTTCGACGGGGACAACGGGGGTAAGAGGGGTGACGGGGACACCGGGGGTGACCGGGGGGGCGGCCCGGGGAGGCCGCGTCAGGTGTTGCGCCCGGCAGCCTGCCGGGGGATCCGCGGCCGGACCCCGAGCAGCAGCGCCACCACCGGCACCGCCGCGTCGGCCCGGCCCCGGTCGAGCTCGCCCGGCTGGTCGGCACCGGCCGGGGCCTCGCCCAGCGGGCCGGCCGCCACCCGGCCGCCGATCGTGGTCCGCACGCCCGCCTCCAGCCCGGTGAAGGTGCGGCGCAGCAGCGGCAGGACGTCGGTGAACACCCCGGCGGGGACGCCGCTCACCCACGCGTCGAGCAGGGCGAGCAGCCGCGGGTCGTGCAGCAGCAGGGCTCCGCCGCCGGTGAGGAAGCCCTCGATCCAGCCGGCCGCGTCCAGCGGGGCGCTGGCGGCGGACAGCACCAGGCGCAGCCGCCGGCCGGCCTCGTCGGAGTCGAGCCGGCCGTCGTCCAGCAGCAGCCGGACGGCGCGGCCGCGCAGCAGCCCGGGGACGCCGGTGGCCGGTCCGGCGCTCGGCTCCCGGCGGGCCAGGCCCCGCAGGGTGGCGGCCCAACGCCCGGCCAGGCCGTCCGGGCTCCGGCCGTCGGGGCCCGGGCCGCCGGGCCCGTCCGCGGCGTCCGGGTCGCCCGCGGCGTTCGGGTCGGCCGGTCCGCCCGGCCCGAGCAGGCCGATCGCACCGTGCACCTCGTCGATCCTGACGCGCATGGCCGCAGCGCTCTCGGCGTCCAGCCCCACGCAGGCGGGCGGCAGCCCGACGCAGATCCGGTCGGCGAGCCCTGCGGCCACCGCGCCGAGCGCACCGTGGTCGGTGCCGCGGACGTCGCCGTAGCGCAGCGCCCGCACCAGCGCGGGCAGCGCCCCGGCCAGGTGGGCGACGTCGGTGTCCAGGGCCGCGCAGTCCGCGAGCACCCGCATCACCGCGGGCAGCGCGCCGGGCAGGCCGGCCAGCAGGCAGGTCTCCACCAGGCCCGTCAGCTCGGCGAGTTCGGCCGCCGCGCGGGCGGTGCCGACGGCCTTGCCGGTGGCCGCCTCCTCCACCGTGGTGCCCCACTGGGCGGCCTCGGCGATCCGGACCGCGAACTCGGGCTGCCAGCAGAGCCGCCAGCTCTCCCGGAACGTCCCGGTGGAGTTCACGGCGGACCGGGCGGGCACGCCCCAGTCGACGCCCAGCAGCCGCAGCCGGTGCAGCAGCCGGGAACGGGCCGCGTCGGTGTCCTTGCGCAGGTCGAGGTCCAGGTCCTTGGGCTCGGCCGCGGGCTTGAGCCGCAGCGAGCGCTGCAGCCTGGTGAGGTCCCGCTGGAGCGGCACCGCCGGGGCGGTGTCCGGGACCTCGCCGAGCGCGTCGCCGACGACCAGGCGGTCCCGGACGAGCTCCAGGGCGACGTCCGAGCCCTCGCACAGCACGGCCCGTACGGCATCCAGGGTCTCGGTCAGCCCGGCCAGCGGGCGGCCGCGCATCACCGCGAGGGCCTCGGCGAGCCGGACCGCCTCGATCACGTGGGCGGAGGAGACCGGGTGGTCCTCGGCGCGCAGCAGTTCGGCGGCCCGGGTCAGCCAGCGCGGCACCGGGTCACCCTCGGTGGTGAACAGGTGGTGGTACCAGCCGGGCGACCGCACACCCGCGCCGTAGCCGGCGGCCTGGGAGAGCCTGCGGTGCGTCCACGGCACCCAGGTGACCTCCGTCCGCACCTTCCGGGGCAGTCCGGCGAGCAGCGCCCGGTCGTGCGCGACGCTCGGCGCGGCCGCCAGCGCGGGCACGTGGAACGCCCCGCAGACCACGGCGATCCGGCCGTGCCCGGCCCGGCGGGCGGCGCGGACCTGCTGGCGCATGTAGGCCTCGCGCAGGGTGTCCCGCCGGGACTCGCCGAGGCCCTCCGCCCGCAGCGCCGCCATCGCCTCGGCGACGGCCGCGAACGGGGCCAGCGCGTCCGCACCGGGCGCGCGGTGCTCGACCACGTCCTCCCACCAGCGCTCCGGGTCGTCGTGCCCGGCGGCCTCGGCGAGCAGCGCCAGCGGATCGGCCGCCGGCTCCTCCGGCTCGCCGTCCGCCTCCCCGGCGGCCGGACCGAAACCGTGGCCCGCGGGGAGGTCGATGAAGCGGACCGGCAGCTCCCGCTCGACGGCGTGACGGATCGCCACCCACTCCGGGGAGAACTCGGCGTACGGCCAGAAGGCGGCCTTCGCCGGGTCGTCCACGGCGTGGGCGAGCAGCGCGACCGGCGGCACCAGGCCCGTCCCGGCGGCGAGGTGGAGCAGGCCGTCGGCCTCGGGCGGGCCCTCGATCAGCACCGCGTCGGGCCGCCACTGCTCCAGGGCGGCGGCGACCGCCCGGGCCGAGCCCGGGCCGTGGTGCCGGATGCCGAGCAGCGCGACGTCGGCCGTCATCGCACCTCCTCGCGGGCGGCCCGGTAGAAGTCCTTCCAGCCGTCGCGCTCCCGCACCACGCCCTCCACGTACTCGCGCCAGACCGCGCGGTCCGCGACCGGGTCGCGGACCACGGCGCCGAGGATGCCGGCCGTCACGTCCCCGGCGCGCAGCACGCCGTCACCGAAGTGGGTGGCCAGGGCGAGCCCGTTGGTCACCACCGAGATCGCCTCGGCGGTGGAGAGGGTGCCGCTCGGGGTCTTGACCTTCGTCCGGCCGTCCGCCGTGATCCCGGCCCGCAGCTCGCGGAATACCGTCACCACCCGCCTGATCTCCGCGGCGCCGCCGGGCAGTTCGGGCAGCTCCAGGGAGCGGCCGAGCTGGTTCACCCGGCGGGTGACGATGTCGACCTCCTCCTCCAGCGAACCCGGCAGCGGCAGCACCACGGTGTTGAACCGGCGGCGCAGCGCGCTGGACAGCTCGTTGACGCCGCGGTCGCGGTCGTTGGCGGTGGCGATCAGGTTGAAGCCGCGCACGGCCTGCGTCTCGGAGCCCAACTCCGGTACCGGCAGCGTCTTCTCGGACAGCACGGTGATCAGGGCGTCCTGCACGTCGGCCGGGATCCGGGTCAGCTCCTCGACCCGGGCGATCTTCCCGTCGGCCATCGCCCGCATCAGCGGCGAGGGGACCAGGGCGTCCCGGCTCGGGCCGTGGGTGAGCAGCCGGGCGTAGTTCCAGCCGTACCGGACGGCCTCCTCCGGGGTGCCCGCGGTGCCCTGCACCAGCAGGGTGGAGTCGCCGCTGATCGCCGCGGCCAGGTGCTCGGAGACCCAGGTCTTGGCGGTGCCGGGCACACCGAGCAGCAGCAGCGCGCGGTCCGTCGCCAGGGTGGTGACGGCGACCTCCACCACCCGGCGCGGACCGATGTACTTGGGGGTGACCCGGGTGCCGTCGGGCAGCTCGCCGCCGAGCAGGTACGTCGCCACCGCCCACGGCGAGAGCTTCCAGCGCTCCGGGCGCGGACGGTCGTCCTGCGCGGCCAGGGCGGCCAGTTCGCCGGCGAAGGCGTCCTCGGCGTGCTGCCGCAGAACGTCGGTCATCGGGGGGCTCCTTCGGGTCGGCCGCCGGGTGCACGGGTGCCCCGGCGGCGGGGTGATCGGGGGGAGCCAGGTCGGCGTCCCGGCCTGCGGAACCACCTTGCACCGGGCCACTGACATCACCTGACGGACCGGCGGGCGCCCTCGCGCGCGGGCCGGACGGGCACCCGGGCGATGTCAGTGCCGCCGCCTACCGTCGGTCGCATGGAGGAACGCTGGAGCACCGAACACGTCCTGTCCCTGGCACCTGACGCCGCGTCGCAGAAGGCGGCCGGCAAGCTCTCCTCGCCCGCGCCGTGGTCCGGGGCGGGCACCGACGGCACCGCGGTCTGGGGCGAGTGCCGGGGCAGCGGCAGCACGCCGTACCGCACCGTGGTCGAGCTCGCCACGCCCGCCTACCAGTGCAGCTGCCCCAGCCGGAAGTTCCCGTGCAAGCACGCGCTCGGGCTCCTCCTGCTCTGGACGGGCGCCCCGCAGGCCGTCCCCGCCGCCGAGCCGGCCGACTGGGCGGCCGACTGGCTCCGGGCCCGCGGGGAGCGCGCCGAGAAGCGCGCCGCCGCCCCGGCCGACCCTGCCGCCGCCCGCCGCCGGGCCGAGAAGCGGGGCGCCCGGGTGGCCGCCGGCGCCGCCGAGCTCCGGCTGCGGCTGGCCGACCGGGTCCGGCACGGCCTGGCCGACCAGTCCGCCGCCGGCCCCTGGGAGGCGGTCGCCGCCCGGATGGTCGACGCGCAGGCACCCGGCCTGGCCACCCGGGTCCGCACGCTCGACACCGTCCCCTCCGACCTCCTCCTGGAGGAGTACGCGATGCTCCACCTGCTCGCCACCGCCGCCACCCGCCTCGACGAACTGCCGGCCGACCTCGCCGCGACGGTCCGCACCCGGGTCGGCTACCCCGCCGACACCGCCGAGGTCCTGGCCGGGCCCACCGTCCGCGACCGCTGGCAGGTGCTCGGCAGCCGGACGGTGCAGATGGAAGGGGGCTCCGACGACCGGCTGACCACCCGCCGGGTCTGGCTGCGCGGCGCCAAGACCGGCCGGCCCGCCCTGCTGCTGGCCTTCGGCCGGCCCGGCCAGGCCCCCGACCTCGCCCTGCCCACCGGCCACCTGCTGGAGGCCGACCTCGCCTTCCACCCCGGTGCCCGCCCGCTGCGCGCCGCCCTCGGCACCCGCTACGGCGCCCCCGCCCCCGGCCCGGCCGGCCCGCCCGACGGCCTCGCCGTCGCCGAGGCGGTGGCCGGCTACGGCACCGCCGTCGCCGACGACCCGTGGCTGGAGAGCTGGCCGACCGTCCTCGCCGGGGTCGTGCCGGTCCGCACCCCGGACGGCTGGCACCTGACGGACGGCCACCACACCGTGCCCGTGCACGGCCCTGCCGTCCCCGAGGCGGCGCTGTGGCGGCTGGCCGCGGTCTCCACCGGCCGCCCGCTGACCGTCTTCGGCGAGTACGGCCACCAGGGCTTCGCCCCGGTCACGGCCTGGTCCGGCCAGGACCGCCCGATCGGCCTCACCACTGCGTAGGAGCAACGGACATGACGACCACCCAGGACCCGTGGGAGACCCTGCACACCACCGCGCTGCTCGGCACCGACCGCCGCCCGCTCCCGGCCGCCGCGCTGCCGCTCGCCGACGAGGTCGACCGGTCCGACCCGGCCACCGCCCTGCTGGAGCTGGCCGCGCTCGCCACCGTCCGCCGCCGGGCCGGCGCCCTGCCCGTGCCAGCCGCCGGCCCGCCCGGCCCGCCCGCGCCGGAGGACCGGCGCCCGGTGCTGCCCGAGCCGGCCGCCCGCCGGCTCGCCGTGCTGCTGGCCGGCCGCTCCGGCGGCACCGGCGGCAGCACCCTGGCCAACCTGGCCGAACTGCTCCCGCAGTGGCTCGCCACCGCGCGCGCCCGGGGCCTGCGGCCGCCCGGCGCCCTGGTACCCGGCCTGCTCGACGCCGCCCGGGCCCGCAGCGAACTGCGCCCCGACGCGGTCGCGTTGGCCGGCCCGCTGGGCCGCTGGCTGGCCGAGCAGAACCCCGACTGGCGGTTCGTGCTGCGCACCGCGGGCGATCCGGCCGGACGGCCCGGGCAGCCCGTCGACCACCACCTGTGGCACGAGGGCCTGTTCGCCGAACGGGTCACCCACCTCACCCTGCTGCGCCGCCGGGACCCGGCGGCCGGTCTGGAACTGCTGAGCGGCACCTGGCCCACCGAGCGCGCCGAGGACCGCCTGCTCTTCCTGGACGCCCTGCAGGACGGCCTCTCCGCCGCCGACGAACCGTTCCTGGAGGCCGCCCTCGGGGACCGCAGCAAGAACGTCCGCGCCACGGCCGCCGAGCTGCTCTCCACCCTGCCCGGCTCGGCCCTGGCCCACCGGATGGCCGAGCGCGCGCTGGCCGCCGTCCGCCTCGCCGACGCCGGCACGCACCTGCTGGTCACCCCGCCCGCCGAGTGCGACGCGGCCATGCAGCGCGACGGCATCGCGCCCACCTCCCCCACCGGGCGCGGCGAGCGGGCCTGGTGGTTCGGCGAGGTGGTCGCCGCCGCGCCGCTCGCCACCTGGCCCCGCAGCACCGGTCTGACCCCGGAGCAGCTGCTCGCCCTGCGGGTCGGCGACAGCATCGACGAGACCAGCAGCAGCTGGGCCGACGACCTGCGGGAGGCCTGGGCGCGGGCCGCCGTCCGCCAGCACGACGCCGACTGGGCCCGGGCGCTGCTCGGCCCCGCCCCCGCCCCGCCCGTCCGCGGCTCCGGACGGCCCCGCGCGCCGCGCGCCACCGGTGCCCCGGCCAAGCTGCTGGCCGTCCTCCCGCCCGGGGAGCGGGCCGCCTGGACGGCCGCGTTCATCGAGGTGCACGGCCTCGGCGAGGCCTTCCAGCTGCTGGGCGCCTGCGCCACCCCGTGGACGCCGCCGCTGTCCACCGCCGTGGTGACGGCCCTGGCCCGGGCCGCCGGCTCGGGCGCGTACCCGTGGAGCCACAGCGGGGTGCTCGGGATGACGGAGCGGGCGCTCGCCCCGGAGACGGCGGCCGCCGTGGAGGAGCTGGCCGCCGGGGCCGCCCCGGACTCCGCGTGGTCGGAGACCTTCGCCCGGCTGGCCGGGACCCTGCGCTTCCGGGCGGCGATGCTCGCCGAACTCGGCGGCTGACGCGGCGGAGCGGGCCGCCCCCTCCGGAGGGGGCGGCCCGCTCGGCCGTGCGCGCTACCGCTTCGGGGGAGGGGCGGGCCTCAGCCGGCCGCCCGCAGGTTGGCCTCGACCCAGGCGACGACGTCCCGGGTGGGCGTGCCCGGGGTGAAGATGTCGGCGACGCCCATGGCCTTGAGCTCGGCGATGTCCTCGTCCGGGATGATTCCGCCGCAGAACACCTTGATGTCCTCGGCGTCGCGCTCCTTCAGCAGCTCCAGCACCCGCGCGCACAGCGTCATGTGGGCGCCGGACAGGATCGACAGCCCGATGCCGTCCGCGTCCTCCTGGATCGCGGTGTCGACGACCTGCTCGGGCGTCTGGTGCAGCCCGGTGTAGATGACCTCCATACCGGCGTCGCGCAGGGCGCGCGCAATGACCTTGGCGCCACGGTCGTGACCGTCGAGCCCCGGCTTGGCGACCACCACACGGATCGGCCCCGACACACTCATGACTGCCTCCTGGACATCGTCGTCCACCGTCCGACCGGACCTCGTGGGCCGCGGGCTCGGTTAACGGTCAATAACCAACCTGAGGGGAGGTTAGCGCCACCCGGCCCCGTTGGTCGTGCCACCCCCCAAGAGGAGGGCAAAGTCACAAGCCACCGGCCTTGCTACCAGTGGGTATACCCGTCCGCCGCCGTCCGCACGGACCCCCGGCCGACCCCTTGACAAGCGCTGGTTTTTCGGGGGCGTCGGCCTTGCGACTACAGTCTCGGCTGTTTTCCCCCCGGTTTTCCCCCACGCCCGACGACGCGCCCGAGGCCCACCGAGGAGGCAGCCCCCGATGGCTCCCGAAGCAGCCCGCCCGACCCGTGCGGAGCTGCGCCTCGCGGCCCGCGAGCAGTCCCGCGCCCAGCGCCGCGGCGCCGCCCGGGCCGCCACCCGGACGGCGTTGCTGCGGGTCGCGCTGCCGTCGGTGGCCGCGCTCGGGGTCGCCGCCGCCGCCGCGGCGGTCACCGTGCAGGGCGAGGCCGACCAGCGCGCGCAGGCGGCCGGCCGGGTCCCCCCGCAGTCGACGGCGGCCGACGCCCCGGACGGCACGGCCGCCACGGCCGCGAAGGCGTCCGCGCAGCAGGCGCTCGCCGTCGGCGACCAGGCCCAGGCCTCCCGCGGCGACGCCCGGCAGCCGCTGTCCGGCGCCCAGCCCACCGATGCCACGGCCCCCGGCGCCACCCCGACCGCCCAGCCGACCGCCGAACCCGCCCAGCCCAAGGTGGTCATGCCGGTCGCCCAGCACGGCCTCGGCGAGCTGTTCGGCGAGGCGGGCACCCACTGGGCGAACCGCCACACCGGCATCGACTTCCCGGTGGACGGCGGCACCCAGGTCGTGGCCGTCACGGACGGCACCATCCGCACGCAGTGGAACCCGTCGTACGGCTACATGTCGATACTGAAGATGCCCGACGGCACCGAGGCCTGGTACTGCCACCTGCGGGCGTACAAGGTCCGCAAGGGCCCGGTGAAGCAGGGCGACGTGATCGCCTTCGTCGGCAGCAGCGGCAACAGCACCGGGCCGCACCTGCACTTCGAGATCCGCCCGGCCGGCAGCGGGCCGGTCGACCCGCTGCCGTGGTTCCTCTCGAACGGACTGGACCCCCGCTAGGACCGGACCCCCGCCAGGCCGGACCCCTGCTGGGACCGGCCCCCGCCGGCCCCTGCCCGGCGCCCGGCCCGGGGGTCAGAGCTTCTCCACCGGTGCGTACCGCAGCAGCAGCTGCTTGCGCCCCTCCGTGCCGAAGTCGACGGTGGCCTGGGCCCGGTCGCCGACACCGGTGACGCCCACCACCGTGCCCAGCCCGAAGGTGTCGTGGGTGACGCGGTCCCCGACCGCCAGCGAGACGACGTCCCGCTCGACGACCTTGCCGCCGCGCCGCGCCGACTGCCCCCAGCCCGCCTTCGGGGCGGCCGAGGCGGACGCGGAGGAGCGCTGCCCCCCGCCCCCGGACGAGGACCTGCCCCAGGACGAGCCCGAGGAGAAGCCGCGTGCGGCCGGTGCCTGCGCCGCGCCCGTCCGCTTCCACTCCACCAGGGTGTCCGGGATCTCCTCCAGGAACCGCGAGGCCGGGTTGTAGGCGGGCTGCCCCCAGGCGCTGCGCAGCACCGAGCGGGTCAGGTAGAGCCGCTCCCGCGCGCGGGTGAGCCCCACGTAGGCGAGCCGCCGCTCCTCCTCCAGCTCCTTGACCTGGTTGAGCGCCCGCATGTGCGGGAAGATGCCGTCCTCCATGCCGGTCAGGAAGACCACCGGGAACTCCAGGCCCTTGGCGGTGTGCAGGGTCATCATCGTGATGACGCCCCGGCCCTCCTCGTCCTCGTCCGGGATCTGGTCGGAGTCGGCGACCAGCGCGACCCGCTCCAGGAAGTCGGCGAGCGAGCCGACCGGCGGCGCGCCGTCCTCGCCGGCGTCCGGCCGCTCGCCCGGGTCCTGCTCGTACTCCAGCGCCACCGAGGCGAGCTCCTGGAGGTTCTCCACCCTGGTCTCGTCCTGCGGGTCGGTGGAGGCCTGGAGCTCGGCGAGGTAGCCGGTCTCCTCCAGGACGGCCTCCAGCACCGCGGCCGGGCCGGCGCCCGACTCGACGACCTGCCGCAGACCGGCCAGCAGCACGTTGAACTTCTTCACCGCGTTGGCCGAGCGCGCGGCCATCCCGTACGCCTCGTCGACCCGCAGCAGCGCCTGGGCGAAGGAGATCCGCTCCCGCGCGGCCAGCGCGTCGATCATCGCCTCGGCCCGCTCGCCGATGCCGCGCTTGGGCACGTTGAGGATCCGGCGCAGCGGCACGGTGTCCTCCGGGTTGGAGAGCACCCGCAGGTACGCCAGGACGTCCCGGACCTCCTTGCGCTCGTAGAAGCGCACCCCGCCGACCACCTTGTACGGCAGGCCGACCCGGATGAACACCTCCTCGAACACGCGGGACTGGGCGTTGGTCCGGTAGAAGATCGCGACGTCGCCGGGCTTGGCGTCGCCCGCGTCGGTGAGCCGGTCGATCTCGTCGGCGATGAACTGGGCCTCGCCGTGCTCGTCGTCCGCGACGTAGCCGACGACCTTCTCGCCGTGCTCGCCGGCCGTCCAGAGCTTCTTCTCGCGCCGGTTGGCGTTGCGCTCGATGACGGAGTTGGCGGCGCTCAGGATGGTCTGCGTGGAGCGGTAGTTCTGCTCCAGCAGGATCGTGGTCGCGTTCGGGTAGTCCTCCTCGAACTGGAGGATGTTGCGGATCGTCGCGCCGCGGAAGGCGTAGATCGACTGGTCCGCGTCACCGACCACGCACAGCTCGGCGGGCGGCACCTCGGCGAGGTGGGCGGCGGCCGGGTTCACGAAGTCCCCGTCGACGGTGCGCCTGGGCGCGGCGGCGACGGAGCCCCCGCTCAGCTCCCGGACCAGCATGTACTGGGCGTGGTTGGTGTCCTGGTACTCGTCGACGAGGATGTGCCGGAACCGCCGCCGGTAGTGCTCCGCGACGTCGGGGAAGGCCTGCAGCAGGTTCACCGTCGTCATGATGATGTCGTCGAAGTCCAGCGCGTTGGCCTCGCGCAGCCGCCGCTGGTAGAGGGCGTACGCCTCGGCGAGCTTCTTCTCCATCGGGTTGGCGGCCTGGTCGGCGAAGGTCTCCTCGTCGATCAGCTCGTTCTTGAGGTTGCTGACCTTCGCCGTGAAGGACTTCGGCGGGAACTGCTTCGGGTCCAGGTCGAGGTCGCGGCAGACCAGCGACATCAGGCGCTGCGAGTCGGCCGAGTCGTAGATCGAGAAGCTGGAGGTGAAGCCCAGCAGCTTGGACTCGCGGCGCAGGATCCGCACGCACGCGCTGTGGAAGGTGGAGACCCACATCGCCCGGGCCCGCGGGCCGACCAGGGCCTCGACGCGCTCGCGCATCTCGCCGGCGGCCTTGTTGGTGAAGGTGATGGCCAGGATCTCGCCGGGCTGCACGCCGCGGGCGCCGAGCAGGTGGGCGATCCGGTGGGTCAGCACCCGGGTCTTGCCGGAGCCGGCGCCGGCCACGATGAGCAGCGGCGAACCCGCGTGCAGCACCGCCTCGCGCTGCGGGTCGTTCATGCCCTCCAGCAGCTGCGCCGGGTCCACCACCGGGCGGGCGGCGCCGTTGCGGTACCAGGCGTCCCGCTCGGCCTCGGCGGCGTGGTCGGTGTGGAACAAGCCGTCCGGGATCGCCTCCTCGTAGGCGTCGTACGGGACGTCGCCCTCGTACGGCGGAGGCTCCTCGTCGATGGGTGCGGCGGGCTGCTTCGACCCGGCGGCGGGGGCCTCGAAACCGGGGAGCGGGAGGTCGTCAAAGAGGCTACTCATGGCACTCCGAGTCTATGGCCACCCACCGACAAGCCCGCCCGGCCCGTACGGAACGGGCCGGGCGGGCTCGACGGGGCCCGGGTGCGGGCTCAGACCAGGCGGCGGGCGGTGGCCCAGCGGGTCAGCTCGTGCCGGTTGCTGAGCTGCAGCTTCCGCAGCACGGCGGAGACGTGGCTCTCCACCGTCTTCACCGAGATGAACAGCTGCTTGGCGATCTCCTTGTAGGCGTACCCGCGCGCGATCAGGCGCAGGACCTCGCGCTCGCGCTGGGTGAGCCGGTCCAGGTCCTCGTCGACCGGCGGGGTGTCCGTCGCGGCGAAGGCGTCCAGCACGAAGCCGGCCAGCCGCGGCGAGAACACCGCGTCGCCGTCCGCGATCCGGAAGACCGCGTTGACCAGGTCGGTCCCGGTGATGGTCTTGGTGACGTAGCCGCGGGCACCGCCGCGGATGACGCCGATGACGTCCTCGGCGGCGTCCGACACCGACAGCGCCAGGAACTTGACCGCTCCCCCCGCCTCGCCCATCAGCCCGGCCGAGCGGCGCAGCACCTCGACGCCGCCGCCGCCGGGCAGGTGGACGTCGAGCAGCACCACGTCCGGCCTGGTCTCGGCGACGACCCGGACCGCCGACTCCACGTCGTCGGCCTCGCCGACCACGTCGATGCCGGTCACGTCGGTGCGGCCGATCTCGGCCCTGACCCCCGTCCGGAACATCCGGTGGTCGTCCACCAGGACGACCCTCGCCGTGCGCTCCGGAGCTGCCTCAGTCATTCGTTCTCTCCATCTCCAGCTCGACCTCGGTCCCGCCGTCCGGCGCGGGCCGCACCCGTG
Source organism: Kitasatospora sp. NPDC051705 (assembly GCF_044453265.1). Lineage (NCBI taxonomy): Bacteria > Bacillati > Actinomycetota > Actinomycetes > Kitasatosporales > Streptomycetaceae > Kitasatospora > Kitasatospora sp. NPDC051705. The sequence continues at coordinate 130,160 of NZ_JBITCO010000005.1, forward strand.
CGGTGCCGCCGTTGCGCTTCATCCGGCCGATGATCGACTCCCGTACGCCCATCCGGTCCTCCGGCACCGTGTCGGGGTCGAAGCCGGGGCCGTGGTCGCGGACGAACACCATCACGGTCCTCCCCTCGACCTCGGCGTAGACCTGGACCGGTCCCCCGCCACCGTACTTGGCCGCGTTGACGGTCGCCTCCCTCGCGGCCTGCATCTGTGCCGCGATCCGCTCGTCCATCGGGCAGTCGCCGACGATCACCAGCTCGACCGGGACGCCGTGCCGGTCCTCCACCTCCGCCACGACGGCCCGCAGGCTCTCCGCCATGGTGTCCGGGGCGGCCTCCGCGGCGGCCTCCGGGCGGTACAGCCAGAGCCGCAGCTCGCGCTCCTGGGCGCGGGCCAGCCGCAGCACCTCCTTGGGGTCCTCGGCCCGACGCTGGATCAGGGTCAGGGTGTGCAGCACCGAGTCGTGCACGTGCGCGGCGATCTCGGCCCGCTCCTGGGCCCGGATGCGGGCGGTGCGCTCGGCGCCGAGGTCCTGCCACAGGCGCAGCCCGTACGGGCCGAGCAGGACCAGCACCCCTGCGAGCACCGCGAGCGAGGCCTCGACGACCGACCCGAGGGTCGAGCCGCTGCCCTGCACGGCGAGGAAGGCGATGGTGCCGCCCACCACGAGCAGCACGCCGACGCCGACCCGGGTGTAGGCGCCGCGGCGCCGGTCGCCCTCCTCCAGGCCGAACCAGCGCTGCCAGCGCGAGTCGTCGGCCTGCCGCCAGACCAGCGCGACGCCGACGCCGATCGCGAGCAGCGGCCAGGTGTACGGCTTGGCGGTCTGCACGCCCAGCACGTTCAGCAGCGCGATCAGGCCGATCACCGTGATCACCAGGGCGGCGAGCTGGCCGAGCCCGCCCTGACCGGGGCGGCCGCCGGGCGCGGCGCCCTCCCCCTCCGCGGCCGGCGCGGCCGGTTCGCCCTGCAGCGCGTGCTGCAGCAGCTCGCGCAGCCGGCCGAGCCAGCCGCCGCGGCCGCCCTTGGTCAGCGCCCCGCCCTGCTGCTGCCCCTGGCCGGTCGGGACGAAGCCGCCGTTGACGTACACCCAGTGCGCGCCGCCGCGCTGCGCCGGCTCGCCGATGCCGATCGGCACCACGAACCAGAACGCCGCGTACAGCAGGGCGCCGATGCCCTGCGCGAAGAACAGCAGCACGAACGCCAGCCGGACCCACCGCACCGGCAGCCCGAGGTGCACCGCGAGGCCGTGCGCCACACCGCCGAGCATCCGTCCCTGCGGGCTGCGGTAGAGCCGTCGGTAGGGCGGCCGCCCGCCGTCGGGCACGCTCGGGTCGGTGCCCGCCGACGCGGTGTCGGGGGCGAGGGGTCGGGGATCGGTACCGGGTGCTGCCACGGCACCGATGGTTCCACGCTCGCGCACGCGGGCGCATCAGGGTGTGTCCCTAAGCCCTTCTCAGGGACGGGTCAGGGTACGGACAGGGCTCCCACCGGTTGGGCGGGCCGGGCCCAGCCGGGAGGATGGTGCCCATGACCGAGGACCACCGCATCGAGGAGGCCGGGCCCGCCGCCCCGCCGGAACCGGACCGCCCGCCGCTGACCAGGGCACGGCACCACCGCGTGGTGGCCGGTGTCTGCGGCGGTCTCGGACGGCACCTGGACATCGACCCGGTGGTCTTCCGGGTCGTCATCGTGGTGCTCTGCCTCTCCGGCGGCCTCGGGCTCTTCCTGTACGGCCTGGCCTGGCTGGTCGTCCCGACCGAGCCGGTGCCGGACGGCCGGGGCGAGGACCGGCAGGGGCGCACCGAACTCCAGCGGGTGCTCACCGGCCGGGTGGACGGCCAGTCGGTCGGCGCGGTGCTGCTGACCGTGATCGGCACCGGGGTGTTCTTCTCCTCGATGGGCGACGACGGCCAGCTCTTCCCGCTGCTGCTGCTCGCCGGCCTGGTCTTCCTGGCGGTGCGCTACGACCCCGAGCGGCGCCGCGGCCGGGTGCGCGGACGCCGCCGCGGCGGCCCGTACGACCGGCACTTCCCCGAGGACGACCAGGGCGGCCACCCCTGGTCCCGGCCGGAGGAGGACGCGGCCGCCCGCGCCCGGCACGCCGCCGCGCAGGCCGCCGGCACGGTGCCCGCCGACTCCCCGGCCCCCGGCCCGAGCGGCTACCTGTGGGACCCGCGCCACCCCGACCGCAACCCCTACGGCGGCACCGGCACCCCGCCGTACGGCACCCCGGTGCCGCCCGCCGGCGGCCCGGCCCAGCCCTGGTGGCAGCGCGCCGACCTGCCCGAGGGCGATCCGCTGCGCAAGGACGGCCCGCCCCGCCGGCCGCGGCCCGCCGCCGTCCGGCACCCGCGGGAGCGCTCCGCGCTGGGGTTCTTCGGCCTGCTGCTGGCGATCGGCGCGGGCGCCGCGGTCTGGTCCGCCTCGGTCGGCCACACCGATCTCGGCGTGCTGAGCACGACGGTGCTGGCCACCGCGCTGCTGGTGGTCGGTCTGACCCTGCTGCTCGGCGCGAAGTTCGGCCGGGCCCGCAAGCTCGCGGCGATCGGCCTGCTGATCACCCTGGCGCTGACCTTCGTCGGCCACTCCCCGGACTCCGTGCGCGACGCGGTCGGGCGGCGCGACTTCACCGTCACCGCGACGACCGACCTGGCGCCCAAGTACACCCTCGGCGCCGGCGAGCTCCACCTCGACCTGAGCGCGCTGGACACCACCGGCGCGACCCTCACCAGCCGCGCCGAGCTGGGCGTCGGCGAACTGACCGTGGTGCTGCCGCCGGACGCGACGGTGAACCTGGTGACCCGGACGGGCCTCGGCAACGTCTCCGTCCCGGGCGGCCGCGACGACGGCACCGGTCGCCACACCTACCTGCTGCAACCCGTCGGCGGTCAGGCGTCCAAGGGCACGATCGACCTGGAACTCTCGGTCGGCCTCGGCAACATCAAGGTGGAGGTCCAGCAGTGAGGAAGCACCGGCTCGACCCGTTCTCGCTGATCGCGGGCGGACTGTTCACCACGATCGCCGTGCTCTACCTGGTCGCGGCGCTCAACGACCAGACCGTGAACGGCCGGATCGTCATCCCGGTCACCTTCCTCGTGCTCGGCCTCGGCGGCCTGGTCGGCGCCGTCGCCGCGGTCGCCCGGCGCAACCGCGGCGACGGCGGCGAACGCGACGGCGGGTGACCGTGGCGACGGGCGGAGCGGTCAGCTCTGCAGCGGACCGAGCTTCAGCTGGTCGCCGTCCTTGGTCACGCCGTACCTCGGCAGCGGCTTCACCGCCGGGCCGTTGACCACCGCGCCGGTGGCGGCGTCGAACCGGGAGCCGTGGCAGGGGCAGTACAGCTGGCCGTTCTTCGGGGCGTCGACCGCGCAGCCGGAGTGGGTGCACACCGAGGAGAGGCCGCAGTACTGGCCGGCCTTGGGCTGCACGATGTAGACGGCGTCACCGGTGGCCGGGTCCTTGACCTGGGCCGAGCCGCCGACCGGCACGCTCGCGGCGGGCACCGAGGGGGCCGGCCCGGCGGGGGCCGGGGCGGAGCTGACCGGGGCCGCGGACTGCTTGGCCGCGGACTTCCCGCCCCGGCCGAAGGTCCGGGTGAGCGAGCCGGTGAGCAGCCCGGCGCCGCCGATCGCGACGGCGGCGATCCCGCCGTCCACCAGGGCCCGGCGCTTGACCCGGTCCTCGGCGAGGCCGCGCGCCCGGTCCCGGCCGGCCCGGGCGGCCAGGTAGCCGTCCACCGACAGGTACGGGGTGCCGGCCAGCAGCAGCGGGGTCCAGGCCATCAGGTAGGCGAGGTCGTTGCCCAGGTAGTACGGGGAGACGCTCCAGCTGACGGTCAGCCAGAGGCTCAGGTTGATCAGCGCGCCGCCGAGCGCCGCGACCCGGCCCCAGAGGCCGAGCAGGGTGCCGAGGCCGACCGCCAGCTCGCCGAAGGCGATGGCGAGCGCGAACAGGGTCGGGGCGTCCAGGGCGGGGCCGAGCAGGAAGGAGATCGGGCTGCCGGCCCTGACGGCCTGGGTCTGCGAGACGAACGAGGCCGGGTCGCCGGAGCCGGCCAGGTAGTGCCCGTCGGAGAGCTTGTCGAGGGCGGCGTACACGAACGTGACGCCGAGGAAGAGGCGCAGCGGCAGCAGCGCGTACCGGGACGCGAACGCCCGCCGCTGCGCCGCCCGGTCGGCCCGACCGGCCGCTCCCCCGTCGACCGCCACGGAGTTGCTGGCCTCCGACATCCGTCACACCTTCCCTCGCGGCCTGCCACGTCCTGACAGGTCCGGTCCGCATTCTGCCCGGTCCCGATCGCTTTCGGTGGGAGGGCCCACCCGGTGGGCGGAAGCCCCACCGCGAACGGCCGCGCCGCCGCTCCCCTGTATACGGGAACGACGGCGCGGCCGTTCAGCACCGGCTCAGCGTCCGGCGGGAGTGGCTACTCCCACTCGATGGTGCCCGGCGGCTTGCTGGTGACGTCGACGACGACGCGGTTCACGTCGCGGACCTCGTTGGTGATCCGGGTGGAGATCCGGGCCAGCACGTCGTACGGCAGGCGCGACCAGTCCGCGGTCATGGCGTCCTCGGACGAGACCGGGCGCAGCACGATCGGGTGACCGTAGGTGCGGCCGTCGCCCTGCACGCCGACGCTGCGCACGTCGGCCAGCAGCACGACCGGGCACTGCCAGATCTCCCGGTCCAGACCGGCCGCGGTCAGCTCCTCGCGGGCGATCGCGTCGGCCTCGCGGAGCAGGTCGAGCCGCTCCTGGGTGACCTCGCCGACGATCCGGATGCCCAGACCCGGGCCCGGGAACGGCTGGCGCTGGACGATCTCCTCCGGCAGGCCCAGCTCCTGGCCGACCATCCGGACCTCGTCCTTGAACAGCTTGCGCAGCGGCTCGACCAGCTGGAACTGCAGGTCCTCGGGCAGGCCGCCGACGTTGTGGTGGGACTTGATGTTGGCGGTGCCGGTGCCGCCACCGGACTCCACCACGTCCGGGTACAGGGTGCCCTGGACCAGGAAGTCGACCGACTCACCCTGCTCGCCGGCCTCGGCGATGATCTCGGCCTGGGCCTGCTCGAAGACCCGGATGAACTCCCGGCCGATGATCTTGCGCTTCTCCTCGGGGTCGGTGACCCCCTTCAGCGCGGTCAGGAAGCGCTCGGCGGCGTCGACCACCTTCAGCTGCACGCCGGTGGCCGCCACGAAGTCCTTCTCGACCTGCTCGGTCTCGCCCTTGCGCATCAGACCGTGGTCGACGTACACGCAGGTCAGCTGGTCGCCGACGGCCTTGTTGACCAGGGCGGCCGCGACCGCGGAGTCCACGCCGCCGGAGAGGCCGCAGATCGCGCGCTTGGTGCCGACCTGGGCACGGATCAGCGCCACCTGCTCCTCGACCACGCTGCCGGTGGTCCAGGTCGGGGCGATGCCCGCGCCGCGGTAGAGGAAGTGCTCGAGGATCTGCTGGCCGTGGTCGGAGTGCAGCACCTCGGGGTGGTACTGGACGCCGTACAGGCGGGCCTCGTCGTTCTCGAAGGCCGCGACCGGGACCACCTCGGTGGAGGCGGTGACGGTGAAGCCCTCGGGGGCGGCGGAGCAGGCGTCGCCGTGCGACATCCACACCGAGTGCCGGGCCGGGACGCCCTCGAAGAGGGTCGAGCCGGTGCGGCTGACGACCAGCGGGGTGCGGCCGTACTCGCGGGCACCGGTGTTGTCGACGGTGCCGCCGAGGGTCTTGGCCATCAGCTGGAAGCCGTAGCACATGCCGAAGACCGGGACACCGGCCTCGAAGATCGCGCGGTCGATCTGCGGCGCGCCCTCTTCGTAGACCGACGACGGACCGCCGGAGAGGATGATCGCCTTGGGGTTCTTGGCGAGCATCTCGGCGACCGGCATGCTGCTCGGCACGATCTCGCTGTAGACCCGCGCCTCACGCACCCGACGGGCGATGAGCTGGGCGTACTGGGCACCGAAGTCGACCACCAGGACGGGGTCGTTGTCCGGCGCGGACTGGACGGGGATTGCAGAGGACACAGACGGCCTTCCGGCAGCGGTACGAGAGGTGTCACACCGAACCGCTTCCCCGGCGGGGGCCGCGGCGGCGACGGGTGGGGGTGTCTGGACACCGATTCTACCGGGCTGTCCGGTTTCACTCGTCTGCCCGTCCAAAGAACCGTGACCGGGCGGGGCCGCGCTTCGTTGCTTCTGACGACCGTACGACCGCGCCGCGCCCGCCAGGCGCGCCGCCTTCGCCCCGGCCAGGGGCGCCGCCGTACGGGCTGCAGGACCACGCGTGGAGCTTCATCCCAGTCCACCGGCGCGCGTGGCGCCACCGCCCCGGCCCCGCCGGGAGCGCGGCGCCGTGGGACCGTGCGCGGGTGCCGCGGCCGGACAGCAGGGGACAGCGACCCCGGCCGCGACTGGACCGAGAGGTGGGACGGCCGGGCCCGGGGACGCCCGGGGCCGGCCGTCGCACCCCCGGCGCGAGCCGGACACACCCGGGCGCACAACCCCCGCCGTCCCACGCCGCTACGCGCGTCCCCGTGCGCCGCAACGCCCACACCACTACACACCGTGATCATCGACGGCCTGGTGCCGTCACTCCGACCGGAGCCGCGGAACCGGCCGGCACGGCGTCCGCAGGTCGGTACCCGCACTTTGTGGATTGCACCCAACTGTGCCGAATCGGTTGCAGAGCAAGCCCTTCGTCCAGCACGATGCTGCGTGGAAGAGGTTCTCCCGGCCGCCGGAAGGCGCACCGCGGAGGGCCGACCGGGGTCGCCGCGCGCTGCGGCAACCCCGGAGGAGATCTCACGCTCCGTGAGCGAAGGTCCGGCGCAGACCTGCGCCGACCCGCCGCCCCGGGCACTCGTGCGCCCCGCACGACCGGTCACCCACGCCGGGCCGCGGCGGCGCACCCCCGAGCCGACCGACCGGATGGCGCTCCTCCCCCGGCGCCGTCCACCCAGCACCGGCGCAGCCCTGACGCCGCGTGCTGAACGACAAAGGGCCCCGTTCCCCCGCGGGGCCCTTTGCCCTGTCCGGGCCGCCGGGCCCACCCCGACCGTCCGGGTGGGCCCGGCGGCAGGTCGCCCCGGCGGGGCTCAGTCCTGCTTGCGCCAGACGCTCGGGTCGACCGACTCACCGGCCGCCGCCGGCGGGGCGTGGCCGGCCGGCGGGGCGTCGGACGAGCCGATCACCTCGCGCACCTCCGCCGCGGGGGCGGACGGCTGCGCGGCCAGGTGCGGCACCCCCGGCGAGGCACCGGCGAACGGCGCGCCCTCGTGCGGAGCGCCCTCATGCGGAGCACCCTCGAGCGGTCCGGCCGCGTGCGGGGCGGCCCCGTACCGGGCCGCCGCGCCCCGGCCGCGGACGGCCGCCAGCAGCGGCGGCACCAGCAGCGCGCCCACGGCCGCCCAGACCAGGCTCGCCAGCAGCACGCTCACGAACACCAGACCGACCGAGGTCTCCCGGGTCGTGTCCAGCTGCCGGCCGGCGGTGCCCCAGCCCCCGGTCGCGGAGGAGGAGGTGGTCGTCGTCAGCGCGCCGGCCGCCGCCGACAGCGCGACGAGCAGTACGGCGTACACGCCCGCCAGCCGGAGCCGGTCGGCCGCGTCCAGCTGCCGCCGGTACGCCGACCAGCCGAGGATCCCGGCGGCGGCGAGCGCCAGCAGGCCGGTCCAGCGCCAGTCGGCGCTCTGGGCGGGCAGGTCGAAGAAGGACAGCTCCGTCCGGTCCGGGCTGCCCCCGTAGTCGCCGTAGTCACCGCCGCCGGAGGAGACGCCGTCCACCCCGTTGAAGAACCGCAGCGTCGCCCCCGAGCCGAGGCCGAGCAGGCCCAGGCCCAGGTTCGGCAGGAAGGCCAGCGAGACCGCGGTCTGCCAGCCCTTGTCGCTGTTCGCGGCGACCAGCACGAATCCGGTCAGCGAGGCCAGCCCCAGGGTCAGGGCCAGCGCCTGGCCGGCGGTCAGCGCGGCCACCGCCCAGCCGCGCACCGCCCGGCTCCGCCAGGCGGCCCAGCGCAGCGCGTCGGTGCCGTGGACGGCGAAGGCCAACAGGCCGGCCAGCAGCGCGGTCCAGCCGACCGCCTCCGGCCAGCCGGAGTCCATGGTGTACGTCGCCCCGAGAGCACGGCCGACGATGCCGCCGGGGTAGCCGGCACCACCGCGCTCCGGCTGCCAGCTCGTCCCGCCGAGGAGCCCGAGCAGCGCCGTCACGGCCGACAGGACCACCGCGGTGCGCAGCGCCTCGCCGGCCGCCTGGCCCTTGGTCAGCTGGATCCCGGCGGACCGGCGGCGCCGGGCCCCGGCCCGCAGGCCGAGCCAGAGCGCCACCGCCCACAGCACCGTGACCGTCATCGGGACGACCCGGAGCAGGAGGTCCGTCCCTCCGGCGTCGCCGCGCGTGAACGTGGTGTGGTAGCCCACCTGGAACGGCGCGCCGAGCGCGTTCAGCGCCATCGCCAGGGCGGCGCCGTAGCGCTCGCCGAACTCGGGCGCCCGGAACAGGAAGGCGTACTGGTAGTCGCTCGGGACGGCCGCGACCAGAGCCGCCAGGAGCAGCACCAGGGTCGGCGCGACGGCCGCCACGAGTGCCGGGCGCCAGTCCGCGCCGAGCAGTCCGCGCAGCGCGGCCGACTGACCGGCCTTCGGGTCGTACGGCCGACCGGCGCCCCAACTGGCCAGCGTGGGCGGGCCGGTGAGCGGGCCGGCAGGCGGCGGGTAGCCCGGCTGCGGGCCGGGCGGCGGGGGCGGGTACCCCGGCCCGGCGGGCGGCGGTCCGTACACCTGCCGGGGCGGCGTCGCGGGCGGCACCCCCGGGGGCGCGGCCGGCGGCCCGGCGGGAGGCATCCCGGCGGTCGACGGCCCGGCGGGAGGCGGCCCGGCGGGAGGCGTGGCCGCCGCCGGGGGCGCCGCGGGTGGCGGGGGCGGCGGTGCCGCCGGCCGCCCGCACGAGGCGCACGCGGGCGCCCCCTCCACCGATGCCGCGCCGCACGCTGCGCAGTTGGCCATGGGCCGGTTTCCCCCCGCTCGACGAGTTCCTGGTCGCCCAGAAAGCCCGTTTATCCCATCGGATCCGAACGGATGTCAACCGGGTACCCGGGCCTGCCGGTTGGCCCGTCCGGCGTGCTCAGGCCTGCTTCTTCGGGACCTCCGGGACGGGCAGCAGCGGCAGCCGCAGCGCGCCGAACGCCCCTTCCGGGACGGCCGGCCGGGTCGGCGCCACCGGGGTGACCCGCAGGTAGGCCTCGCCCTGGGCGGGGCGGCGGTCCGTCTCGCCCTTGTTGGGCCACATCGACATGGCGCGCTCGGCCTGCGCGGTGATGGTCAGCGAGGGGTTCACCCCGAGGTTGGCGGAGACGGCCGAGCCGTCCACCACGCTGATCCCGGGGTAGCCGTACAGCCGGTGGTACGGGTCGACCACGCCGGTCTCGGGGGCGTCGCCGATCGGGCAGCCGCCGAGGAAGTGGGCGGTCATCGGGATGTCGAAGATCTCGCCCACGGTGCTGCCCGCGAAGCCGTTGATCTGTGCGGCCAGCGCCTGCGCGCCCTGCTCGGCGGCGGGGATCCAGGTCGGGTTGGGGGCGCCGTGGCCCTGGGTGGAGGTGAGCCGGCTCTTGCCGAGCAGGTCCTTCTTCAGCGAGACGGTGATCGAGTTGTCCAGCGACTGCATCACCAGCCCGATGATCGTCTTCTCGGACCAGCGGCGCTGGTTCATCGAGCGGGCGAAGGTCACCGGGTGCAGCGCCGAGTTCCCCAGGTAGCGCAGCCAGCGCGGGCCCCGACCGCCGCCCTTGACCTGGGCGATCGACAGCGCGCCCATCGCGTTCGAGCCCTTGCCGTACCGGACCGGCTCGATGTGGGTGTTGGCGTCCGGGTGGATCGACGAGGTGATCGCCACGCCCTTGGTGAAGTCCGCCCGGGCGCCGTAGCGCCGGTCGGTGGTCTGCGCGCCCACCAGCGCCTCGGAATTGGTGCGGGTCAGCTCGCCGAGCCGGCTCGAGATCCGGGGCAGGTGCCCGGCGTCGCGCATCCGGTGCAGCAGCGACTGGGTGCCGTACGTGCCGGCCGCCACCACCACCCGGGCGGCGGTGATGGTCCGCGCACCCGCCTTCACCCGGTCGGTGCGGGAGCGCGAGTCCGTGCGGCGCACGTCCACCGCGTAGCCGCCGGACCCGTCCTCGCCGCCCAGCGCGCGGATCCGGGCCACCGTGGTCAGCGGGTGGATCTCGGCGCCGCCGCGCTCGGCCAGGTGGAGGTAGTTCTCGGTGAGCATGTTCTTGGCCCCGTGCCGGCAGCCGGTCATGCACTCGCCGCACTCGACGCAGGCCTTGCGGGCCGGCCCGGCACCGCCGAAGTACGGGTCGGCGACCTCGTCACCGGGCGCCGCCTTGGCCGCGCCCCCGGCGTCCTCGCCGTCACCGAAGAAGACGCCGACCGGTGCCATGTGGAAGGTGTCGCCGACGCCCATCTCCTCGGCGGCCGCCCTGAGGTGGACGTCCGAGGGGGTGACGGTCGGGTTGAGCCGGACCCCGAGCATCCGCTGCGCCTGGTCGTAGAACGGCGCCAGCTCCTGCTGCCAGTCGGTGATGTGGCTCCACTGGCGGTCCTCGAAGAAGGCCTTCGGCGGCACGTACAGGGTGTTCGCGTAGTTCAGCGAGCCGCCGCCGACTCCGGCGCCGGCCAGGATGAGCACGTTGGCCAGCAGGTGGATCCGCTGGATTCCGTAGAGGCCGAGCTGCGGCGCCCACAGGTAGTTCGACAGGTCCCAGGAGTTCCTGGGCAGCTCGTCCCGCTCGAAGCGCCGCCCCGCCTCCAGGACGGCGACCCGGTAGCCCTTCTCGGTCAGCCGCAACGCGGCGACCGAGCCGCCGAACCCGGACCCGACCACGACCACGTCGTAGTCGAACTCCGCCGCACCGCCGGACTCCACCATCTGCCACTGCTCCTTCGGGACACGAACCTGACCACGGGCGCGGACGAGCCGCACCCCCGAACCCATGACGGCGGGGCCGCCCGCCCGCACCGCGGCGCCCGCGGCCGGTCGGACCGCGGAGCCGGCGGCTACTTGAACCGCAGCGCCTTCAACGCCCGCAGCCCGCCGGTCATCACCGCGGCGAACTGCCGGTCGTCCAGGCCGAACGAGGGCGCGATCGGCATCAGCCGCTGGGTCGCGATGGTCTGCGCCTCGGTGAACCGCAGCAGGCCCTCGGCCCCGTGCCTGCGGCCGAGCCCGGAGTCCCCCATGCCTCCCATCGGCGAGGCGACCGAGCCGTACGCCGCCGCGTAGGCCTCGTTGACGTTGACCGTGCCGGTCCGCAACCGGGCCGCGACCGCCCGGCCGCGCCGCTGGTCCCCGCTCCAGACGCTGGAGTTCAGCCCGTACGGCGTGGAGTTGGCCGCGGCCACCGCCTCGTCGTCGGTGTCGAAGCGGTAGACGGAGACGACCGGGCCGAAGGTCTCCTCACCGCAGACCGCCATCTCGGGGGTCACGCCGTCGAGGATGGTCGGCTCGAAGAAGAAGGGGCCGAGGTCGGGCCGGGCGCGGCCGCCGGCCAGCACGGTGGCGCCCGCCTTGACGGCCTCCTCGACGTGCCGGGTGGTGGTCTCCAACTGGCGGACCGAGACCAGCGAGCCCATGTCCGCGCCGTACGCGAGGCCGCCGCCAAGGCGCAGCGCCCGGGTGCGGGCGGCGAAGCGCTCCAGGAACCCGTCGGCCACCGACCGGTGCACCAGCAGCCGCTCGATCGAGATGCACAGCTGCCCGGCGGAGGAGAAGCAGGCCCGGACGGCGCCGGCGGCGGCCCGGTCGAGGTCGGCGTCGGCGAGCACCAGCATGGCGTTCTTGCCGCCGAGCTCGAGCGAGGCGCCGACCAGGCGGGCGGCGGCGCGCTGGGCGACGTCGCGGCCGGTGCGGGTGGAGCCGGTGAACGAGACGTAGTCGGCGTGCTCCACGACGGCGGGGCCGATCACCGGCCCGTCGCCGATCACGACCTGCCAGAGGTCGGCCGGCAGCCCGGCCTCGACGAGCAGCTCCCGGGCCCACAGCGCGGTGAGCGCGGTCTGCGTGTCCGGCTTGTTGACCACCGCGTTGCCGGCCACGAAGGCGGGCAGGGCGTCGCCGACGGACAGCTCCAGCGGGTAGTTCCAGGGCGAGATGTGGCCGATCACGCCCTTGGGGCGACGGGCCTCGACGGCGTGGGTGAGCACCGGCAGGGCACCACCCCGCCGCTTGTCCCGCAGGTGGGCGTGCGCCGTCCGCCCGTAGTACCGGGCGGCCATGGCGACGGCCAGCACCTCCTCGAAGGCGTGCAGCCGGGCCTTGCCGGTCTCCGCCTGGACGAGGTCCAGCACCTCGTCCTGCCGCCGCAGCAGCAGGTCGTGGAAGCGCAGCAGGACGGCCGCGCGGCGGCGCACCGGCAGGGCGGCCCAGGCCGTCTGCGCGCGGCGGGCCAGCTGGAAGGCGACCTCGACGTCGGCCGGGGTGGACTGCGGCAGGCTGGCCAGCCGCTCACCGGTCAGCGGGGCGACGGTGTCCACCAGGCTGGGCTCGCCGGTGGCGGTGACCCCGGCGGCCAGCCGGGCGACCAGGGACGGCGGGACGGCCGCGGCGACGGTCCGGCCACCGCCGGGGGCGGGCGGGTTCCCGGTCGCGGAGTGTTCGGTGGCCACTGCGTCTGCTGTGAGGTCCGACATACGGCGCAGCCTAGGCGTTCGGGGGCCGGATCGGTACCCGTCGGTAACAAGAATCTGCCGCCGCCCGCCCGCAGGCCGGCCCCGGCGGATCGCGGCGGGCCTCAGCCGGCCTCAGCCGGCCTCAGCGGGTCGGCGTGAAGTAGTGGAGCACCGCGTTGAACCGCTGTTCGGCCTCGTTCCACTCGTTGCCCCGCTCCGGGCTGGAGGAGTAGATCGCGTAGCTGGTGCCGTCGTCGTCGATGAACTCGGCCTCGACCGCCCGGCGCCGGCCGCCCTCCTTGGCGGCGTAGCTGAACTCCCACACGGCCGCCTCGTGGCCGTTCACCGCGACGCCGGTCATCTTGTGCTGCTTGTAGTCCTTCAGCGTCCTGGAGACGGAGGTCTCCATCTGCCGCATGTGGTCCAGCGGCTTGACCGACTGCCCGACGGTGACGGCGAACTGCAGGTAGTGCACCTTGTTGTCGGGGCTGTAGTAGATCTGGTTGTCGGTCGTGGCGGTGCGCTGCCACACCGGATTGCCCGAGGGCAGCGGGAAGCGGAAGCCGGCCGGGTCGTCGACCCAGTGGTAGCCGCTGGGCGCCGCCGGTTCGGGGCTGGCGTCGCCGGTCGGCGTGGGGCTGGTGGTCGCGGTGGGGTCGGCGGTCGGCGTGCCGGGCTCCTGCCGGGTGGCGAAGAAGGTCGCGCCGGCGGCCACCAGGCCGACGGCGAGGGCGACGGCGGCGACCCTCAGCAGGTTGCGGCGCCTGGCCGGGCCGCGCGCGGGCGCGACGGGGTGTGCCACCGGCGTGACGCCGGTGGTCTGCGCCGGCGTGCCGAGGGCCGCGCTCCCCACCGCCTCCGGCAGGACGGCCGGCCCGCGCGGTTCGGTCGGCTCCTCGCCGTCCTTCCCCAGCGTGCCCTCCTCGGCGCCAGCCTCGGGGGCCGTCCGCTCGCTGCGGTCCACCACCGGCACCGACTGGGTGGGGGTGCGCACCGACGCCACCGACTTCAGGCCGATCGTGTGCCCGGCCTGCACCTCGGCGAGCATCCGGGCCGCCTCGTCCGCACTCGGGCGGTCCGCCGGGTCCTTGGCCATCAGCGCGGCCAGCACCGGCCCCAGCGGCCCGGCCCGGAGCGACTCCGGCAGCGGCTCGTCGACCACGGCCGCCAGGGTGGTGATCGGCGAGTCCCGGCGGAACGGCGACTGGCCCTCGACCGCCGCGTACAGCGTCGCCCCGAGGCCCCACAGGTCGGAGGCCGGGCCGGGCCGCTCGCCCTGGGCCCGCTCGGGCGCCAGGTAGTCCGGCGAGCCGACCAGGTCACCCGGCCGGGTCAGCTCGGTCGAGCCCTCGTACTTGGCGATGCCGAAGTCCAGCAGCACCACCCGCCCGGTGCCCCGCTCCAGCAGCACGTTGGCCGGCTTGACGTCCCGGTGCAGCACGCCGAGCTGGTGGCCTCGGTGCAGCGCGGCGAGCACCTGGCTGCCGACCTCGGCGGCGGCGCGCGGCGGCAGGGTGCCGTCCTGGCTGATCACGTCGGCCAGCGAACGGCCGTCGACCAGCTCCATCACGATCCACGGCCGGCCGTCCTGCTCCAGCACGTCGTGCACGGTGATCACGCCGGGGTGCTTGATCCGGGCGGCCGCGCTGGCCTCCCGCTTCATCCGGGCGTGCAGGATCTGCAGGTCCTCCTCGGGCAGGTGGTTGACGGTCAGCTCCTTGACCGCGACCTCGCGGTCCAGCATCCGGTCCCAGGCCCGCCAGACGGTGCCCATCCCGCCCCGGCCGAGCCGGTCGCCCAGCTCGTACCGCCCGGCCAGCAGCCGCTCCGCGTCGGCCGCATCCGGCCGGTCCTGCACGCCCATCGGCGACCGCTCCCCCTCACATCCGCCTGCCGTCACCGCGACGGAGGGCCTGGTGCAGACCACTGTTCGAACAAATCCCACGCACACCCTAGGCGTACCGTGCCGCCCCCGGTAATCACGCCCACCCGCCGGAACGACGCGGCCGGACGCTCCCGGGCCGTCAGCCTGCGAACAGCACCACCGCGGCGACCCCCAGCACCAGCACCAGGAAAACGCCCCCCACCAGCAACGGCCCCAGCAGGGCCGGGGGTATCCGCGACGGCTTCGACCGCCCCGCCCGCGCGGTGCCCCCGTCGCCGCCCGCCGCCCCTGCGACGGGGGCGGCCGGCGCGTCGGCCGTGCCCCGCCCGCGGCGGCGCGGCCGCAGCGGGACCAGCGGCCCCTCCGGCCGCAGCACCACCGCCCGCGCGGCCGACTCCTCGTCGACCGGCTCCGGCGCGCCCGCCAGCAGCACCGCCAGGTCCGACCGGACGCCCTCCGCGGTCGGTCTCAGCGCCGGATCGGGCTGCAGCAGCCGCTCGGCCACCGGCGCCAGCGGCCCGCAGACGTCCACCGGCGCGCGCCGCCCGTCCCGGACGGCCGTGACCAGCTCGGGGACGCTGCCGTCCGGGAACGGCGAGCGGCCGCCGACCATCCGCTGCACCAGCACGCCGAGCGCCCAGCAGTCGCCCGCCGGGCCGCCGTCCAACGGCCAGCGCTCGGCCACCGGGCCGACCAGGGCGGCCCGCACCTCGTACCGGCGGCGGCCGCCGGGGCCGCCGAGGTCCTCGGCCAGCGCCTCCTCCGCCACCCCGGACAGCAGCCCGCCGAGCATCGCCGCGCCGTCCTCGCAGACCAGCACCGCGTCGGCGGTCAGGTTCCCGTGGACGAGCCCGGCCTCGTGCAGGGCCCGCAGCGCGCCGGCCAGGTCCGCGGCGAGTTCGGCCGCGCGGTACGGCGGCACGGGTCCGGCGGTGAGGAGCTCGGCCAGGGAGAGGCCGGCCGGGCGTTCCTCGACCGTCCACAGCAGGTCGCCCTCGACGAACGCGCCGACCCCGCGCAGCAGCCGCGGGTGCCGGGTCGGCGCGGCCGACCCCACCGCCGCCACCCGGCGCACCAGCCGGTCGGCCTGCTCGGGCACCTCGTCCTCGGGGTCCTGACCGGCGGTCAGCAGCGCGGGCAGTTCGAGGCCGCGCAGCAGCACCGACTCCCCGGTCCGCTCGTCCACCGCCACCGCACGCAGGGGTCGCGGACGGTCCGTCAGCCGGTACCGCCCGCCCAGCAACTGTCCGGGACCGCCTCGCATGCCAGTTCCTCTCGCTCACCGGTCAGCCTACTGAGCGACACGCCCTAGGCTCGGAGCCATGGACTGGACCGATCTGATCGACACCGCCTTCACGGTGGCGGGCAACAGCGACCGGGCCGATGCCGTACGGACGGTCGAGGCGGCGGTCATCGGCGGCGAGAACCCGGTCGCCTCCACGGCCGGGCGCCATCCCGACCACTTCCGCAAGGGCGTGCTCGTCCTCACCACGCACCGGCTGCTCTTCCTCAAGGACGGCAAACCGCCGGTCCCGGTTCCGCTTTCGGCGGTCACCGACGCGACCGTGGCCCGGACGAAGCTGAACGGCGACGTGCTCACGGTGGTCGCGCTGACCGGCTCGCACCGCTTCGAGGACGTGGTGAAGGCCGACGTCTTCGCCGAGCAGCTCCGGGCGGCCGCCGGGCGCGCCCGCACCGTACCGGCCGCGGCCTCCGCGCCGGTCCCGGCGGAGGCCGACGCCGGCGGGCAACTCGTCGACCAGCTGGAACGGTTGGCCGCCCTGCACCGCTCCGGGGCGCTCACCGACGAGGAGTTCACCCGGGCCAAGGCCCGCCTCATCGGCTAGCGCGTGTCGTCACACCCGCGGCTGCGGGGCTCCGAAGACGAACCCTAGGCCCTGCCGCCGGCCTGCCGGTGCCGACGCGGCGGGCGGCGGCGGCCGGATCCGGCTACGGCGCCGGCTGGAAGGTGGCGAAGGCCGTGTCCCGGGCCTGGGCGTTGGCCGGCGCGGCCCAGTCCGCGTCCGGGGTGATCCAGTAGATGGCGTACCCGTACTTGGCCGGGTTCCCGGTCACGAAGCCGCGGTTGAGCGAGTGGGTCCGCGGCGAGCCGCTGATCCACTCCCAGTCCGCGGCGTTGGTCCACTGCCGGTAGGTGATCGCCGCCAGGTTGACCCGCTGGTAGTTGGTGACCTTGCCGCGCAGTCCCGGCTCGGATTCCTGCCAGTCCGCGACGGCGCTGGGGCCGGGGGTGGTGGTCCACTCGATGGTCAGGGTGCTGCCGTTGCCCTTGAAGATCCGGCGGACGCCGTCCGAGCCGGCCGGCTGCAGCCAGTCCGGCAGGACGACCGAGAAGCCGGTCGAGTCCTTGTACTCGTGGTAACCGGCCGGCACGGCGGCCCCGGACGGGGTCGGCGTGGGGGTCGGGGTGGGCGTCGACGCCGCGGTGGCGGCCGACGGCGTGGTGGCCGGCGCGGCGCCCGTGGCGCCCGTGGCGGGCGGCGGCGTCTCCCCGGCCGGCGTACCGGGCGCCGGAGTGCCGGGGGCGGGGCTGCCCGGGGCCTGGGTGCCGCCGGCCGGCGCGGGTTCGGCGGGCGCCGTCCCGGTGCCGGACGCGCCGGTGCCCGGCCCGTCCGACGTGGTGGCCACGACCGGCGAGGTGGCGCCCGCGCCGTGCGCGGACTCGCCCTTGCCGCCGCCGACGGCCTGGACCACCGCGATCACCCCGGCGATCAGCAGCAGCACCAGCACCACCGTGACGACGGCCAGCCGCCGCCGGCCGTTGCGCGGGTCGGCGCCGGCCGCCTGGGTCGCGCCCAGGGTCCACTCGCTGGTCACCGGCCGGATCGGCTCGGTCTCCGGCGGCGCGGCGGGCGGCGCGGCAGGCGTCGGCGCGGGTTCCGCGGCCGGCTCGGCGACGGGCGCCGGCAGGACCGCCGCGGGCTTCTCCTCCTTGGCCCGGCTGCCGACCCGGACGGTCCCCAGCAGCCCGCCGACGGGCCGCTTGCGGACCTCCTCGGCCTTCACCGCGGGCTCCTCGGCCCGCTCGGGCTCCGCGGCCGCGGCGGCCGGCTCCTCCGCCGGCGCCGTGACGGGCACCGCGTGCTCGGTGGTCGACTCGGCCTTCGCGGTGGACTCGGCGACCACCCGCTTCAGCATCGACCGGGTCTGCGAGGCGTCCAGCCGCTCGGCCGGGTCCTTGGCCAGCAGGCCCTCGATCACCGGCCGCAGCGCCCCGGCGTTGACGGGGGCCGCCAGCTCCTCGGTCATCACCGCGGTCAGGGTGGCCAGGGCCGAACCCCGGTCGTACGGCGGGCGGCCCTCCAGCATCGCGTAGAGCGTTCCGCCCAGCGACCACAGGTCGGCCGGCGGGCCGGGCTTCTGCCCGCGGGCCCGCTCGGGGGATATGTAGGAGGGCGCGCCGACGAGCATGCCGGTGGAGGTCACGGAGGCGTCGCCCTCGACGCTGGCGATGCCGAAGTCGGTGAGCACGACCCGGCCGTCCTCGCCGATCAGCACGTTGGACGGCTTGACGTCGCGGTGCAGGATGCCGAGCGCGTGGGCGGCGCTCAGCACGCCCAGCACGTCGAGCGCGATCTCGGCGGCGCGGGCGGGCTCGAGCGGCCCGTCCTCGCGGATGACGTCGGCCAGCGAGCGGGACTCGACCAGCTCCATGACGATCCACGGCCGGTCGTCCTCCTCCACCACGTCGAAGACGGTGACGGCGGAGTTGTGCCGGATCCGGGCGGTCGCCTTGGCCTCGCGCAGCGTCCGGACGATCAGCCGGTGCTTCTCCTCCTCGTCGACGCTGGCGTTCATCCGCAGTTCCTTGACCGCGACGGTCCTGCCCAGCATCTCGTCCTCGGCGCGCCAGACGGTGCCCATGCCACCGCGCCCGAGCACGCCGTTCAGCCGGTAGCGGCCGGCCAGGAGGCGGCCGGTGGAACCCTGCGCCTGGGTCATTCGGAACGTTCCCCCATGTGCTGCTGGCGGTCGTGGTGACGGCGTGTCGGCCCGCCTCAGGCCGAACGCCGAAGCCTCCATCATCCCCTGTCCCCGGGGCCCGCGACCACCCGGCCCCCGTCCCAAGCCGGGACATAGCGGAAGCGGTGCGGCGCTCCGTGCCCGATCTGTGATCGAAAACTCGCCAAGATCTGTTCGAGACACTGCTACCGTTCGGCAGCTCGTAGTCTTCCCGGGGGGATCCGACGTCCATGACCGCACCCGCTCCGGGCGCTGACGGCCAGTCGGGACGGCCGCGCACCGCCCAGCACTACTCGGTCGCGCCGGCCATGGAGGCCCCGGAGGGCTACGTCGCGCCCGGGATGCCCGGTGCGCCGGTGGCCGGATACGACCCGGCCCCCCGGGTCCGGCACGCCCGCCCGCGCCGCCGCACCGCCCTGGCGGTCGCCCTGGCCGTCCTCGCCGGGCTGATCGGCGGTCTGGCCTACGGCTGCGCGCCGCTGCGGGCCGCGGACAGCCTCGGCTGGCTGGCCATCGCGCTCGCCGCCCTGGTCTCCCTGCCGCTGGGCCTGCTCGGCGGCCGCAGCCGGGTGCTTCCGCTGCTCGGGTCGCTGCTCTCGGCCGGTTCGCTGCTGATCGGCCAGCTGACGGTCCAGCTCCGCCGGGTGCACGCGGCCGGCCCGGGCCCGCGCGGGCTGCCGCACGAGGCGCTGGCGCACTGGCGCGCCGAACTGCGCACCCTCGACCTGGCCTTCTACGGCATCGCGGTGGTCGGCGGCTTCCTGCTCACCCGCCGCACCGTCAACCGGGGCTGACCACGGGTCGGGGCCCCGGACGCGCCGGAGCCCCCGCCGGCGTGCCGGCGGGGGCCCGGGAGCGGACCGGGGGCGGTGCTCAGCGGTGGTGGAGCGCCGGGTTGACGGTCACCTCGACCCGCTGGAACTCCTTGAGCTCGGTGTAGCCGGTGGTGGCCATCGCGCGGCGCAGCGCGCCGAACAGGTTCATGGTGCCGTCGGGGGTGTGCGAGGGGCCGGTCAGGATCTCCTCGGTGGTGCCGACCGTGCCGAGGTCGACGCGCTTGCCGCGCGGCAGCTCCTCGTGGACGGCCTCCATGCCCCAGTGGAAGCCCTTGCCGGGCGCGTCGGTGGCCCGGGCCAGCGCGGCACCGATCATCACCGCGTCGGCGCCGCAGGCGACGGCCTTCGGGATGTCGCCGCTGTAGCCGACGCCGCCGTCCGCGATCACGTGCACGTAGCGGCCGCCGGACTCGTCCATGTAGTCGCGGCGGGCCGCGGCCACGTCGGCGACGGCGGTGGCCATCGGCACCTGGATGCCGAGCACGTTGCGGGTGGTGTGGGCGGCGCCGCCGCCGAAGCCGACCAGCACGCCGGCCGCGCCGGTGCGCATCAGGTGCAGGGCCGCGGTGTAGGTGGCGCAGCCGCCGACGATCACCGGGACGTCCAGCTCGTAGATGAACTGCTTGAGGTTGAGCGGCTCGGCGCCGCTGGAGACGTGCTCGGCCGAGACGGTGGTGCCGCGGATGACGAAGACGTCGACGCCGGCGTCCACGACGGCCTTGGAGAACTCGGCGGTGCGCTGCGGCGAGAGGGCGGCGGCGGTGACCACGCCGGAGTCGCGGACCTCCTGGATCCGCTGCTTGATCAGCTCGGCGCGGATCGGCGCGGAGTAGATCTCCTGCAGGCGGCGGGTCGCGGCGGCCTCGTCGGTGATCGTGGCGATCTCGTCGAGCAGCGGCTGCGGGTCCTCGTAGCGGGTCCAGAGGCCTTCCAGGTTCAGCACGCCGAGACCACCGAGGCGGCCGATGGCGATGGCCTGCTGCGGCGAGACCACGCTGTCCATGGGGGCGGCCAGGAACGGCAGCTCGAAGCGGTAGGCGTCGATCTGCCAGGCGATCGAGACCTCCTTCGGGTCCCGGGTACGGCGGCTGGGGACGACGGCGATGTCGTCGAAGGAGTACGCCCGTCGGCCGCGCTTGCCTCGCCCGATCTCGATCTCAGTCACTTCGAGCCCTTCTGGTTTGTTGCTCATGCCCGCCGGGTCACCCCGGCCGCACCCAGTATCCCGCACCGGGGGTGCCCGCGCCCCGAGGGCCCGGACCCCGGACAGGCCGGAGGGCCCGCCGTACGGCGGGCCCTCCGGTTCTCAGCGGTCCAGCGGCTCAGCGCGCCGAGTAGTTCGGCGCCTCGACGGTCATCTGGATGTCGTGCGGGTGGCTCTCCTTGAGGCCCGCCGAGGTGATCCGGACGAACCGGCCCTTGCTCTCCATCTCGGCGATGGTGGCGGCGCCGACGTAGCCCATGGTCTGGCGCAGGCCGCCGACCAGCTGGTGCAGCACGGCCGACAGCGGGCCGCGGTACTGCACCTGGCCCTCGATGCCCTCGGGGACGAGCTTGTCGTCCGAGGCCACCTCGGCCTGGAAGTAGCGGTCCTTGGAGTACGAGCGGCCCTGGCCGCGGGACTGCATGGCGCCCAGCGAGCCCATGCCGCGGTAGGACTTGAACTGCTTGCCGTTGATGAACAGCAGCTCGCCCGGGGACTCCTCGCAGCCGGCCAGCAGCGAGCCCAGCATCACGGTGTCGGCACCGGCGGCCAGGGCCTTGCCGATGTCGCCGGAGTACTGCAGGCCGCCGTCGCCGATGACCGGCACGCCGGCCGCCCGGCAGGCCACCGCGGCCTCGTAGATGGCGGTGATCTGCGGGACGCCGATGCCGGCGACCACGCGGGTGGTGCAGATGGAGCCGGGGCCGACGCCGACCTTGACGCCGTCCACGCCGGCGTCGATCAGCGCCTGGGCGCCGTCCCGGGTGGCGACGTTGCCGCCGACCACGTCGACGCCGACGGCCGACTTGATCTTCTCGATCCAGGCCAGCGCGTTGTGGCTGTGCCCGTGCGAGGTGTCCACCACGAGGAAGTCCACGCCCGCCTCGACCAGGGCCTGGGCCCGGTCGAACGCCTCGGCGCTGGCGCCCACGGCGGCACCGACCAGCAGACGGCCCTCGGCGTCCTTGGCGGCGTTCGGGTACTTCTCGGCCTTGACGAAGTCCTTGACGGTGATCAGGCCCTTGATCCGGCCCTCGTCGTCGACCAGCGGCAGCTTCTCGATCTTGTGGCGGCGCAGCAGCGCCATCGCGTCCTCGCCGGAGATGCCGACCTTGCCGGTGATCAGCGGCATCGGGGTCATGATCTCGCGGACCTGGCGGGTGCGGTCCGACTCGAAGGCCATGTCGCGGTTGGTGACGATGCCGAGCAGCTTGCCGGCCTCGTCGGCGATCGGCACGCCGGAGATGCGGAACTTGGCGCACAGCGCGTCGGCCTCGGCCAGCGTGGTGTCCGGGCCGACGGTGATCGGGTCGGTGACCATGCCGGACTCGGAGCGCTTCACCAGGTCGACCTGGTTGGCCTGGTCCTCGACGGACAGGTTGCGGTGCAGCACGCCGACGCCGCCCTGGCGGGCCATCGCGATGGCCATCCGGGCCTCGGTGACCTTGTCCATCGCCGCGGAGAGCAGCGGGATGTTGACGCGGACGTTCCGGGAGATCCGCGAGGAGGTGTCCACCTCGTTCGGCAGCACCGCGGAGGCCCCGGGCAGCAGCAGGACGTCGTCGAACGTGAGCCCGAGCATGGCGAACTTCTCGGGTACGCCTGCGGCGTTGTAAGACATTTCGGGGGTACCTTCCGTGGCCGGCCTAATCCGCTCACGCCCTGAGGGTGGGGGCGCGTTCATCGCTCACTCGCGCAGACCGCCGAAAGCCGGGTGGTTTTGGAGGAACCTCCAGGAGAACCGCACACTCACCCGCGAAACTTTGGCAACCCGCCCAGGCGCCGATACCCCATGGTACTGGCACCGGGAATGTGTCCTCGTGTGCCCTTGACAACACCGGGCGCCGCCGTCCCATTCCGGCGGGCCCGACGGCTCAGGAGGACTCCTCCGCGAGCGCCCGCAGCCTGCTGAGCGCGCGGTGCTGCGCCACCCGGACGGCGCCGGGCGACATCCCCAGCACCTCGCCGGTCTCCTCCGCCGACAGCCCGGCGGCCACCCGCAGCAGCACCAGCTCGCGCTGACGGGCCGGCAGGTTGGAGAGCAGCTCCTTGGCCCAGGCCGCGTCGCTGCTCAGCAGCGCCTGCTCCTCCGGGCCGAGCGCCTCGTCCGGCACCTCCGGCAGGTCGTCCTGCGGCATCACGGTCGAGCCGGGCCCGCGCATCGCGGCCCGCTGCAGATCGGCGATCTTGTGCGCGGCGATGCCGTAGACGAAGGCCTCGAACGGCCTCCCCTGGTCCTTGTAGCGGGGCAGCGCGCACAGGACCGCGACGCAGACCTCCTGCGCGACGTCGTCCACGTGGTGCCGGGCCCCACCCGGCAGCCGGACGAGCCGGCCGCGGCAGTAGCGCAGCGCGAGCGGGTGGACGTAGGCGAGCAGGGCGTCGATGGCCGGGCCCTCACCGCGGACGGCGGCCGCGACGAGCTCGCCCACCAGCGGCGAACTCCCCGTGCCGAGCACCGGGGGCCGGTCGGGGCCCGGGTCCGAGCCCGGACCGCCCGGGTCGGCGTACGACGGACCGCCACCCGGGGCGGAGGGCTCGGCCTCCACCGGGTCCGCCTGGCCGGCCGCGCCGGCGACGTCGTCGCGCATCGGTCCATGGTGCCTGGTCGATCGGGAAAACGCGGCACCGCGTCCGGAGTTGTGCACCGGAACGTTATGCGCTGCGGCGCCGTACGGCGTGCCGCCGCGCACCACCGGCCCCTCCTGCACCGTGCCGCCTCCCGCCCCGCCGAGGTCGGCGGTCCCGTCCGTCGCGCCGTCCGCCGAGTGTCCTGCGGCTGCGTGGTTCGCCGCAGTGCCTGTCCGCTGGTCCCCGAGGTGCTCCACTCCTCCATGGTGCAACCTCGGGACCGTAACGTCACACGCCCGTACGGCGTCCGCCCCGGGAACCACCGGCGGCGCGCCGCACCCGGCGGCGCCGGCGGTGGTCAGCGGACCAGGCCCCAGCGGAAGCCCAGCGCCACCGCGTGCGCGCGGTCGGAGGCCCCGAGCTTCTTGAACAGCCGCCGGGCGTGGGTCTTGACGGTGTCCTCGGACAGGAAGAGCTCGCGGCCGATCTCGGCGTTGCTGCGCCCGTGGCTCATGCCCTCCAGCACCTGGATCTCACGCGCCGTCAGGGTGGGGGCGGCACCCATGTCGGGGCTGCGCAGCCGGCGCGGCGCGAGGCGCCAGGTCGGGTCGGCGAGCGCCTGGGTGACGGTGGCCCGCAGCTCGGCGCGCGAGGCGTCCTTGTGCAGGTACCCGCGGGCGCCCGCGGCGACCGCGAGCGCGACGCCGTCGAGGTCCTCGGCGACGGTGAGCATGATGATCCGCGCGCCCGGATCGGCGGACAGCAGCCGCCGGACCGTCTCGACCCCGCCGAGGCCGGGCATCCGGACGTCCATCAGGACGAGATCGGAGCGGTCGGCCACCCAGCGGCGGAGGACCTCCTCCCCGTTCGTCGCGGTGGTGACCCGGTCCACCCCGGGTACGGTCGCGACGGCGCGGCGAAGCGCCTCGCGGGCGAGCGGGGAATCGTCGCAAACGAGAACGGAAGTCATGACCGTCGTCCTCCGCAGCTGATCCGCGTCACGTTGAGCCTCCTGGCTGGTACGAACCTCTCCGACACGGCCGATCGGCGACAGAGTCCGTGCTGATCGCCTCAACTTCCCCGCGATCGTTCCCGACGTCCGGCGCCCGCTAACCGCCTCCGCACTTCCAACGACCGTCACTCGAATGAGTTACGGCCTTCAGGGCCATCTCCACCACTGTACGTGGCCAACTCATTACCGATCAGCCGCATCGCGGTGCACACGCCGCACTTTTGCGCAGCTCGCGCGCGGTGGGCGTACGACCCGCACACCGGTGCGGAGCCTCGCGCGCCCGTCGGCCACCCGATTGCCACGTCCGCGCCCGTCGAAGTCATTGCCCACTTTGCCCGTTTTTATAGCTTTCGTATGGTCATTGACTGTTGTGCAACTCTGTGGGTGACTTGTCCATGGAGTTGCCGTAAGTCATATTTCCAGGTGTCCACACCAGTGCATCGACGCCCCGCCGCGCACCCGGCAGCAGCCGGCCGAGCGCCGGCCCACGGGGGGCGAGCCTCTGAAGGGAATGAGCCATGGCAGATTTCTCCCGCCTCCCCGGCCCCAACGCGGACCTGTGGGACTGGCAGCTCTCCGCAGCCTGCCGTGGCGTGGACAGCTCGCTCTTCTTCCACCCCGAGGGCGAACGCGGGGCCGCGCGGAGTTCGCGCGAGGCCAGCGCCAAGGAGGTCTGCATGCGCTGCCCGGTGATCACCGAGTGCGCGGCGCACGCGCTCGCCGTCCGCGAGCCGTACGGCGTCTGGGGCGGGATGACCGAGGACGAGCGCGAGGAGATGCTGGGCCGCTCCCGGCACCGGCTGGTCGAGGTCCCGCTGACCCCGCCGGCCATCGCGCAGCGCTAGCCCCGCCTCGACGGCCTGCCGTGAAGAAACGTTTCTTCGCGGCGCCTCAGGCTGCTCCACCCCGCTCCCGGGGCACCCGGGGCCGCCGCGGGGCCGCCGGGCCTCAGCGGCCGGCCGCCCCCGCCAGGCGCTCCAGCATCAACGCCACGGCCGGCACCTCGGCCAGGTCCGGCAGGGTCAGCGCGACCACCTGCCGCACCGCCGGCGCCCCCGCGGCCGTCCGCACCGGCACCGTCGACACCCCGTCGGGGCGCACCGACTCCAGTGCCAGCCGGGGCAGCACCGCCACCCCCAGCCCGGCCGCCACCAGGCCGACCACCGCCGGGTAGTCGTCGGTCGCGAAGTCGATCCGCGGCTCGAAGCCCGCCCCCGCGCACAGCTCCACCAGGTGCCCCCGGCACTGCGGGCAGCCTGCGATCCACTGCTCCTCCGCCAGCTCGGCCAGCCCCACCGGCCCGCCGCGGCCCGCCAGCGGGTGCGCGGCGGGCAGCAGCCCCACCAGCGGGTCGTCGAGCAGCGGGGTGACCACCAGATCGGACCAGTCGGTGCCGGCGCTCAGCTGCTGCGCCTCCAGGTTGGCCTCGGCCCGCGCCTCGCGCGGCGTCCCGTGGGCGGGCGCCGGCAGCGCCGCGGCACCGTTCGACTGCGGGTACCGGAAGGCCAGCGCGATCTCGCACTCACCGCCGCGCAGCATCGCCAGCGACTCCGGCGGCTCCGCCTCGACCAGCGACACGCGCACCCCCGGATGGCCGTCCCGCAGCCGGGCGACAGCGGGCGGCACCAGGGTGGAACTCGCGGTCGGGAACGAGACCAGCCGCACCCGCCCGGCCCGCAGCCCGGCGATCGCGGCCACCTCCTCCTCGGCCGCGGAGAGCCCGGCCAGGATCCCGGTGGCGTGCTTGAGCAGCACCCGCCCGGCCTCGCTGAGCTGCATGCCCCGGCCCGAACGGACCACCAGCGGAGTGTCCACCGACTTCTCCAGGGCCTTCATCTGCTGGCTGATGGCGGGCTGCGTGCACCCCAGCTCGCGGGCGGCGGCGGAGAAGGAGCCGGTGCGGGCGACGGCACGCAGGACGCGCAGGTGGCGGGCCTCGATCATGCCTCAGTTATAAGGCAATCTTTGCTGTGCGCAAAATTCTACTGATAGTTGAAGGATGGAACACAGCCGGAAGGCCAACGGCCGACGGCCCCGCCCCGAGCCCTCCTCCCGCGAGCGGGCGAAAACACAGCCGGAAGGCCCGGCCGCGCCCCGTGAGGGGTGCGGCCGGGCCTCCGGTCAGACGGTTCGGGCGTCAGTGCGAGTGGCCGTGGCCGCCGTGGGAGTGACCGTTGTCGGCCTCCTCCTCCTTCTTCTCCACCACGAGGGTCTCGGTGGTGAGCAGCAGGGAGGCGATCGAGGCGGCGTTCTCCAGGGCGGAGCGGGTGACCTTGACCGGGTCGATGACGCCGGCCTTCAGCAGGTCGCCGTACTCGCCGGTGGCCGCGTTGTAGCCGTGGCCGGTCTCCAGCTCGGCGACCTTGTGGGTGATGACGTAGCCCTCGAGGCCGGCGTTCTGGGCGATCCAGCGCAGCGGCTCGTGCAGCGCCTTGCGGACGACCGCGACACCGGTCGCCTCGTCGCCCGACAGGCCCAGGCCGTCCTCCAGCACCTTGGCGGCGTGGACGAGGGAGGCGCCACCACCGGCGACGATGCCCTCCTCGACCGCGGCGCGGGTCGCCGAGATGGCGTCCTCGAGGCGGTGCTTGCGCTCCTTCAGCTCCACCTCGGTGGCGGCGCCGACCTTGATGACGCAGACGCCGCCGGCCAGCTTGGCCAGGCGCTCCTGCAGCTTCTCGCGGTCCCAGTCGGAGTCGGTCGCGGCGATCTCGCCCTTGATCTGGGCGACGCGGCCGGCGACGGCCTCGGCGTCACCGGCGCCGTCGACGACGGTGGTCTCGTCCTTGGTGATGGTCACGCGGCGGGCGGTGCCCAGCACGTCCAGGCCGACCTGGTCGAGCTTGAGGCCGACCTCCTCGGAGATGACCGTGCCGCCGGTCAGGGTGGCCAGGTCGCCGAGGATCGCCTTGCGGCGGTCGCCGAAGCCCGGGGCCTTGACGGCGACGGCGTTGAAGGTGCCGCGGATCTTGTTCACCACGAGGGTGGACAGCGCCTCGCCGTCGACGTCCTCGGCGATGATCAGCAGCGGCTTGGAGGCCCCGCCCTGCAGGATCTTCTCCAGCAGCGGCAGCAGCTCCTGGATGGAGGAGATCTTGCCCTGGTTGATCAGGATGTACGGGTCCTCGAGGACCGCCTCCTGACGCTCCGCGTCGGTGACGAAGTACGGCGACAGGTAGCCCTTGTCGAACTGCATGCCCTCGGTGAAGTCCAGCTCCACGCCGAAGGTGTTCGACTCCTCGACGGTGATGACACCGTCCTTGCCGACCTTGTCGATCGCCTCGGCGATCAGCTCACCGACCTGGGTGTCCTGCGCGGAGAGGGACGCGACGGCGGCGACGTCGTCCTTGCCCTCGATCTCGCGGGCGACGGACAGCAGGTGCTCGGAGACGGCGGCGACGGCCTTGTCGATGCCCTTCTTCAGGGCGGCCGGGCCGGCACCGGCGGCGACGTTGCGCAGGCCCTCGTTGACCAGGGCCTGGGCCAGCACGGTGGCGGTGGTGGTGCCGTCACCCGCGACGTCGTTCGTCTTGGTGGCGACCTCCTTGACGAGCTGCGCGCCGAGGTTCTCGTACGGGTCGTCCAGCTCGACCTCACGGGCGATGGTGACACCGTCGTTGGTGATGGTCGGGGCGCCGAACTTCTTGTCGATGACGACGTTGCGGCCCTTGGGGCCGATGGTCACCTTGACGGTGTCGGCCAGCTTGTTGACACCGCGCTCCAGCGAGCGGCGGGCGTCCTCGTCGAACTGCAGGATCTTCGCCATGTTCCCTATTCCTTCGGGGCTGCGACCGGCCCACCGGTCGCCGGATTACGTGAACCAACGACCACGCCCCGGGCCACTGTCACGAAGTGACACGGATCCGGGGCGGGTCGGGACGACTTACTTCTCGATGATGGCGAGAACGTCGCGGGCGGAGAGGACGAGGTACTCCTCGCCCTGGTACTTCACCTCGGTGCCGCCGTACTTCGAGTACAGGACGATGTCACCGACGGCGACGTCGAGCGGCAGACGCTGGCCATCCTCGAAGCGGCCCGGGCCGACGGCCAGGACGACGCCCTCCTGGGGCTTCTCCTTGGCGGTGTCCGGGATAACCAGGCCGGAGGCCGTGGTGGTCTCGGCGTCGAGCGGCTGGACCACGATGCGGTCCTCAAGCGGCTTGATGGCAACCTTGCTGCTGGTGGTCACGTCCGAGCTCCCCTTCGGAGATTACGGGGTTTCTAACGGGTAGGAGCGAACCTGCGGGCCTGCCGTCGCGGGGGTCAGGCACGCGTCTTCGCGTTAGCACTCCCCCAGTGGGGAGTGCCAAGGACGACCATAGGCCCGTGTTAGCACTCAGTCAACCAGAGTGCCAACGGCGCGCCCGCGGATCCCGGCAACGGACGGGTGGTCGTACACATGTGCGGCCGGGGAGGCCGGGGAGGCGTCGCCCGGCCCGCTGCCCGGCGCCGTGCCGGTCACCGCCTTCCTGCTCCGCGGCGGCCGGTCCGAAACCGCCGGGCGCCGACCGGGATCCGGGTCGGCGCCGGCGCCCGGGCCCGCCCCGCCCTCCCGCTCCGCCGCGGCTGGCCGGGATCCGCGGGGTTCCTCCGGAACCGGTCAGAATGGGCCCGTGGACACCGAGAACCTCCAGCCCCTGCTGACCGCCGAAGGCCAGGCCCTGCTCGCCGAGCTGCGCGAGTTCGCGCCCGAGGAGGAGCTGGCGCTGGCCACCCGGCTGCGGCGGGGGCACCCGGCGGAGCTGGTGTCGGCGGCGTTCGGACAGGCCCGGCTGCGGCAGCGGGCGCGGGCGAAGTTCGGGGCGGACGCCGACCTCATGTACTTCACGCCCAACGGCGTCGAGCAGTCCACCCGGCGCAGCGTGGCCGAGTGGCGGGCGCGCCGCTTCGCCGACCTGGGCGTCCGGCGCCTGGCCGACCTGTGCTGCGGCATCGGCGGGGACGTCCTGGCGCTGGCCCGGGCCGGCATCGAGGTGCTGGCCGTCGACCGGGACCCGGCGGCCTGCGCGGCCACCGCCGCCAACGCGGCCGCGCTGGGCCTGTCCGACCTGGTCCGGGTGGAGTGCGCGGACGTCGCCGACGTGGACGTGACCGGCTACGACGCGGTGTTCACCGACCCGGCCCGGCGGACCGCCCGCGGCCGGGTGTTCGACCCCGAGGCGTACGCCCCGCCGCTGTCCTGGGCGATCGAGGCCGGGCGCCGGACCCCGATCGGCGCGCTGAAGGTCGCCCCGGGCATTCCGCACGAGGCCGTCCCGGCCGACGCCGAGGCGGAGTGGGTCTCCGACCACGGCGACGTCAAGGAGGCGGTGCTCTGGTTCGGCACCGGGGCCTCCCGACCGCACCGCGCCACCCTGCTGCCGCAGGCCGCCAGCCTGACCGGCGGCGACCTGCCCGACCCGCCGGCCGGCCCGGTCGGGCGCTACCTGTACGAGCCGGACGGCGCGGTGATCCGGGCCCACCTGGTGGCCGAGGTGGCCGAGCAGGTGGGCGGCCGGCTGATCGACCCGAAGATCGCCTACCTCACCTCGGACCGCCTGGTCCCCACCCCGTACGCGCACGCCTTCGAGCTCACCGACGTGCTGCCGTTCCACATCAAGAAGCTGAAGGCGCTGCTGCGCGAGCGCGGGGTCGGCACGGTGGTGATCAAGAAGCGCGGGATGGCGATCACCCCGGAGGAGCTGCGCCGCCAGCTCAAGCCCTCGGGCCCGAACTCCGTCACGGTGATCCTCAGCCGCACCGACCACGGCCCGCTGATGATGCTCGGCCACCCGGCCTGACGGGCCGCCGGGCGGCTCCCGGACGGCTCCTAGGAGGCCGGGGGCTGGATGTAGTCCTCCAGCCGGGCCACCGAGAAGCCCTGCTCCTGGATCCGGGCCAGCAGGTCGGCGAACATCTGGGTCATCGTGGCGCCCTTGAGCTCCTTGGGGCCACGGAAGTGCGCCAGGATGATGTCACCGGACTTCAGCTTCTTGTCGGCCGCCTGGTACTGCATGTCGTGGATCTGCATCGACTCGCGCCACAGCACGATCGCGCGCGGGCCGCACTGCTGCACCGAGGTGTTCAGGGTCGGCGTGTTGGCGCCGTCGCCGAAGGGCGGGCGGAACAGCAGCGGGGCGGTGCCGTACTGCTGGGTGAGCGCGGCCTGGTCGTCGCAGATCTCGGACTTCTGCTTCTCCGGCGGGATCTTGCTCATCACCGGGTGGCTGACGGTGTGGTTCTGGATGTGGTTGCCCAGGGCCTGCAGCGGCTTGAAGTAGCCGTAGTCGTTCTTGACGATGTCCTTGGTCAGGAACATCGAGATCGGCACCTTCAGCTCGGTCAGCATCTCGACGAACTTCGGGTCCTTCTCGGCGCCGTCGTCGATGGTGATGAAGACGACCTTGTCGCTCGTCTTGATGTCGCTGAACACCGGTACGGTGCCCGTCCGTTCGAGCTTGACGGGCTTGTCGGCGGGCGGTGCGGGGGCCGGCGCCAGCGGCTTGAGGTTCCACTTCGCCCAGGCCGCCGCGTCACCG
The DNA here is from genome assembly GCF_044453265.1 of Kitasatospora sp. NPDC051705. Classification (NCBI taxonomy): domain Bacteria; kingdom Bacillati; phylum Actinomycetota; class Actinomycetes; order Kitasatosporales; family Streptomycetaceae; genus Kitasatospora; species Kitasatospora sp. NPDC051705. The sequence continues at coordinate 160,830 of NZ_JBITCO010000005.1, forward strand.
GCCGCCGGGGCGGGGGCGGGCGTGCCGGCCGGGCCGGTCGACGCGGCGCCGCCGGTGGGCTGCGGCACGCCCGCCGAGGTCCCGGCAGGGGCCGGGGCGGCGGCGGTGCCGCCGCCGTTGTCCCCGCATCCGGTGGCCAGGGCCAGCAGGGCCAGCGCCCCCACCGCGTACGTCCTGGTCCTGCTCCGCCCGTCCCTGCTCACCGCACCGCGCTCCCCGGATCCGTCCAGCTTCTTATCAGCTATGCACGGTAACGGGCCGGGTCGCGGTTCCCGGTGAGGCCCTACTCGACGTGTTGACTGGTGAAGGACCAGCGGTGCACCGGGCGGCCGAGCAGTTCGGCCGGCGGTTCGGCGACCGGTACGGCCTCGCCGGCCCACCAGGTGATCAGCAGCACCCGCTCACCGGGCGCGCCGAACAGCTCGGTGCGCTCCAGCCCGGCCGAGCCGCGCAGCGCCGGCAGCGCCACCTCCCGCACCCAGGCGGTGAGTTCGGCCCCGCGGCCGTCGGCGGCCCGGGCCTCCCACATGGCGGCGACGGTCATGACGTGCCACCGCCGAGGGCGTCGTAGGCCTGGCCGTGCAGGCCCGTGTGCGGGACGTGCACCTCGGTCACCGGCAGCGAGGAGTCGGCGGACAGGTCGAAGGCGGACGGCGTGCGACCGCGCCAGACCATCTCGGAGCCGAGCGCCGCCACCATCGCGCCGTTGTCGGTGCACAGGCCCGGCCGGGGCACCCGCAGCCGGATCCCGGCCCGGTCGCAGCGCTGCTGGGCCATCTCGCGCAGCCGCGAGTTGGCGGCCACCCCGCCGCCGATCATCAGGTGGTCGACGCCGTTCTCCTTGCACGCCTTGACGGCCTTGCGGGTGAGCACGTCGGTGACGGCCTCCTGGAAGGACGCCGCCACGTCGGCGATCGGCACCTCCTCGCCGGCCCGGCGCTTGGCCTCCACCCAGCGGGCGACGGCGGTCTTCAGGCCGGAGAAGGAGAAGTCGTACGCCGGGTCGTTCTTCCCGCTCAGACCCCGCGGGAAGGCGATCGCCTTGCGGTCGCCCTCGCGGGCGGTGCGGTCGACCACCGGGCCGCCCGGGAAGCCCAGGCCGAGCACCCGGGCCACCTTGTCGAAGGCCTCGCCGGCCGCGTCGTCGATGGTCGCGCCGAGCGGCCGGACGTCGGTGGTGATGTCCTCGCTGAGCAGCAGCGAGGAGTGCCCGCCGGAGACCAGCAGCGCCATCGTCGGCGAGGGCAGCCGGCCGTGCTCCAGCTGGTCGACGCAGATGTGCGAGGCGAGGTGGTTGACCCCGTACAGCGGCTTGTCGAGCGCCCAGGCGTACGCCTTGGCGGCGCTGACGCCGACCAGCAGCGCGCCGGCCAGGCCGGGGCCGGCGGTGACCGCGATGCCGTCCAGGTCGCTCGCCTTGACCCCGGCGGTGTCCAGGGCGCGCTGGATGGTGGGGACCATCGCCTCCAGGTGGGCGCGGCTGGCGATCTCCGGGACGACGCCGCCGAAGCGGGCGTGGTCGTTGACGCTGGACGCGACCGCGTCGGCGAGCAGCGTGGTGCCGCGCACGATGCCGACGCCGGTCTCGTCGCAGGAGGTCTCGATGCCGAGGACGAGCGGTTCGTCAGCCATGGCGGGTGTCCTCAATGTCCTTCGGGTCAGTGCTGTCAGTGCTCGGGAGGTCGAGGCGCATCACCAGCGCGTCGACGTTGGCGGGCTGGTAGTAGCCGCGCCGGATGCCCACCGGTTCGAAGCCGTGGCGCTCGTACAGCCGCTGGGCGCGCGGGTTGTCCACCCGCACCTCCAGCAGCAGTTCGGCGCAGCCGCGCCGGGCGGCCTCCCGGATCAGGTCGGTGAGCAGCGCCGTGCCGAGGCCGCCGCCCTGGTGGCGGCCGTCGACGGCGATGGTCTGGACGTCGCCCTCGCCGGCGACGGCCATCAGTCCGGCGTAGCCGACGATCCTGCCGTCCGCGGCGGTGGCGACGGTGTAGTGGCGGGTGCCGCCGGGGTGGGTCTCGGCCAGTTCGGACCAGTACATCCCGTGGGACCACGCGTCCTCGGGGAAGAGCTCCAGCTCCAGCTCCATCACCGGATCGATGTCCCACCAGCGCATCGGGCGCAGGGTGGTGCCGTGGTTCACGCCGGGAGCACCGCCTTGTAGCCGGCCGGGACCTGGGCGTCCGGGCGGCGCAGGTACAGCGGGACGTTCGGCAGCAGCTCGCGCCCGGCGGCCAGCTCGGCGGCGGCGAAGCCGGCCAGGGCGCCGGCCGACACGTGCTCGGGGCCGTGCGCGCCGGGGAAGGCGTCGGGGTAGAGCAGCGCCCCGGCCCCGACCGCGCACGGGCCCGGGGTCAGCTCGGCCGGGCGGTCCACGGCGGGGCCCTCCGTGCGCCGGCCGTCGGCGTCGTACGAGGCCCAGTAGACCTCCTTGCGGCGCGCGTCGGTGGCGACGGTGAACGGCTCCCCGGCCAGGCCCTCGGCGCGCGCCTGGAAGGCGATCGCGTCCAGGGTGCAGACGCCGTGCACCGGCAGTCCGAGCGCGTGGCCGAGCGCGGCGGCGGTCACCAGGCCGACCCGCAGGCCGGTGTAGGGGCCGGGGCCGACGCCCACCGCGATGCCGGTGAGCTGCTGCTTGTCGACGCCGGCCGACCGGAGCACGCCGTCGATCGCGGGCAGGAGCAGTTCGCCGTGGCGCCGGGCGTCGACCTGTTGGGTCTCGGCGAGGACGGCCGTGCCGTCGTGGACGGCGGCGGTGACGGCGGGGGTGGCGGTGTCGAACGCGAGCAGCAGCACGGGTCAAGGTTAGACCGAGGCTGCTCCGACCGGACGATCGGCCGATCGTGAGGGTGTGCCACCGAGGAACACACATCCGAGCCGCTGCGAACCGGCCGGGCGGACCTGGCACGATGGGGCCCGTACGTAAAGGGACGGCGGCGGGAGCGCGACGTGGCGAAGATGGGTCCTGGAGTGGTGGTCACGGGGCTGACCCTGGGGGCCCTGGCGGTGGTGAGCCTGCTGGCCTTCCAGGCCAACGGCGCACAGGACCGGGCGGGCGGCGCGAAGCCCGCCGCCAGCACCACGACGTCCAGCGGGCCGGCCGTCTCCGCGACGCCGACCGCGTCGGCGACCCCGACGGTCCCGGCGCTCCCGACGACCTCCGGCAGCGGCACCCGGGTGGTCTACTCGGTCGGCAGCCACTACGTCTGGCTGGTCGACCCGAAGAAGAACCCGCAGGTCGCGGCCGCCTTCCAGGTCACCCCGGGCTCGGTCGAGCCCGCCCCGGGCAGCTACGCGGTCTACAGCCGCACGCCCAACACCACCGGCACGGACGGCCGGCCGATCGAGCACGTGGTGCGCTTCGCGCAGCAGAACGGCGTGGTGTTCGGCTTCAGCGCCGCCATGGACGGCGCGACGGTGACCGCCGACCCGAAGGCCAAGACCGGCGGCATCCGCAGCGGCCGACCGGACGGTCAGCTGCTCTGGGACTTCGCGCCGAACGGCACCAAGGTGGTCGTGGTCGCCTGACGGCGGGTCGCGGTGGCCCGGCGCCGGATCACGCGGCCCGGGGAGCTCCGCTCTCCGGCTCCACGGCCGGGCGGGGTTCCGGCTCGGGCGGGGTGGACACCGCCTCGGCGGCCGCGCAGGCGGCCAGCAGGGCCCGCATCGGCGCCCCCTGGGCGCGACGGGCGGACTCTCCGGCCCCGGTGCCGCGCACGGCGCGCTCCGGGGCGGGGGTGGTGCTCGACATGGCGCCTCCCTAGTTAGGCAGACCTAACCGCAGCAACCATCCCACCACGCCCGGCACCCCGCCCGCAACACTTCCCGACAGCCTGTCGGCAAAACGGCGCACGCCCGGGGTGGGCGCCCCGTCGCGCGCCGATCGCCCCGGAGCCCCCGGAGCCCGGGCATCCCCCGGACGCCCGCGCGCCCGGACGGCTCAGGCGAGCGCCTCCAGGGCGACACCCGTCCAACGCGGGCCGACGCCCGTCAGCAGCACCCGGCGGGGGTCCAGGTCGTCCCCGTCGGCGCCGTCGCCCAGGGCGCGCTCGATCCGCACCTCCAGACGGTCGTCGGACAGCCGCTCGACCTTGCCCTCGCCCCACTCGACCACGACCACGGACTCGGGCAGCGAGACGTCCAGGTCGAGGTCCTCCATCTCGTCCAGGTCCCCGCCGAGCCGGTACGCGTCCACGTGGACCAGCGCCGGGCCGCCGACCAGCGACGGGTGCACCCGGGCGATCACGAAGGTCGGCGAGGTCACCGCGCCGCGGACCTGCAGCCCCTCCCCCAGGCCGCGGGTCAGCGTGGTCTTCCCCGCCCCCAGCTCACCGGAGAGCAGCACCAGGTCGCCCGGCCGCAGCAGGGCGGCCAGCTCCCGGCCGAGCCGGCCCATCCGCTCCGGGGTGGGGACGGTCAGAGTGGCGTGCGTGCCCATGCGCGTGTCGTGCCCTTCGGTCCGTGCGGCGCGCCGACCACCGGCCGCCCCCGCTACCGTGCCACATCACCGGCCCGGCGTGCGCCGCGCGGGGGCCCGCGGCGGCGGGCCGGGGCTCAGGACGGATCGAGGACGGCACCGGGCGGCGGTGCGGCCCCCGGCGGCGGCGCGGCGCCGGCGAAGTCCGCGGCCCGGCGCAGCAGCGCCGTCAACTCCTGGTCGACCAGCTCCGGGCACTCCAGCATCACCAGGTGTCCGGCCCCCTCCGCGAGGACGAGCTCGGCGCCCGGCAGCCGCTCGGCCATCGCCTCGCTGTGCGCCGAGGGCGTCAGCAGGTCCTTCGTGCCGGCCAGCACCAGCGCCGGCAGGCCGCGCAGGGCGGCCAGTGCCCCGTACTTCTCGTGCGCCCCGAAGACCGGGTAGAACTCGGCGACCACGTCGATCGGGGTGGCGTCCAGCAGCTGCTCGGCGAAGCGCACCACGCCGGGGTCGACGTCCCGGCCGCCGAAGGAGAACCGCCGGTAGAAGACGGCGGCGACGTCCGCGCCCAGCCGCCTGGTCGCCTCCACCAGCTCGACCTGGCGGCCGAGCACCCGCATCACCCCGGGGGCGACCCGCTTGAACAGCTTCGCGCCGGCCGACGGCAGGCCGAGGCTGACCTCGTTCCAGTCCCCCGCCAGGGTGCCGATCAGGGCCACCCCGGCGACGCGCTCCCGGAACAGCTCCGGGAACTGGTCGGCCAGCGCCATCACCGTCATGCCGCCCATCGAGTGGCCGACCAGCACCAGCGGCCCGGTCGGGGCGACGGCGTCGATCACGGCCTTGAGGTCGCCGCCCAGCTGGTCGATGCTGGCCGGCTCACCGGCCAGGAAGGAGCGGGAGCGCTCGGAGCGGCCGTGGCTGCGCTGGTCCCAGAAGACCAGCCGGGCGCTCTCGCGCAGTGCGGCCCGCTGGAAGTGCCAGCTGTCCTGGTTGAGGCAGTAGCCGTGGCAGAACACCACCGTCAGCGGCTCGGCGCCGGTGCCGGCGGCTCCGGACGGCTCGGCGGCGAGGCCGTCCAGCTCGACGTACAGCTCGGTGCCGTCCGGTGCGGCCACCCGGCGCGGGCGCCCGCGCAGCGAACCGTAGGGGGCCTCGGCGTCCAGCTGGGCGCGGGCCCGGCGGCGGGTCGCCCGGGCGCCGGTCAGCCGCTCGATCGCCACGCCCGCGGCCGCACCGGCCGCCAGCACGCCGACCGAGATCCCGATCACGCCCGCCCGGCTCACCCCGGAGGCCGCACCGGCCGCCTTGGCCACCGCCGCGACCGGGCTGCTCCCGTCCGGTCCCTCCGTCATGCCGTCAGGCCCGCGAGGTGGCTGCCGCCCAGGTAGCGGCGCGGCACCCGGGCGCCGATCCGGGTGACGATCTCGTACGAGATGGTGCCGCAGGCCCGGCCCCAGTCCTCGGCGGTCGGCTCCCCGCGCTCGCCGCTGCCGAACAGCAGCACCTCGTCGCCGACCTCGGGGACGTCCCCGCCCAGGTCCACGACGAACTGGTCCATCGCCACCCGGCCGGCCACGGTGCGCCACTTGCCGCCGATCTGCACCGGTCCGGTGCCGCTGGCGTGCCGCGGGACGCCGTCTCCGTAGCCGACCGGGACCAGGCCCAGCGTGGTCGGGCCCGGCGTCACGTAGTGGTGGCCGTAGCTGACGCCGTGCCCACCCGGGACGTGCTTGACCAGCGCCAGCCGCGCGGTCAGCGCCATCACCGGGCGCAGCCCGAAGTCCGCCGGCGAGCCCACCTCGGGCACCGGCGACAGCCCGTACGCGGCCAGACCGGTGCGGACCATGTCGAAGTGCGAGCCCGGCAGCAGCAGGGTGGCCGGCGAGTTCGCCAGGTGCCGCACCTCGGGGCGCAGCCCGGCCGCCTCGGCCTGCTCCAGCGCGACCTGGAAGGAGTCCAGCTGGGCCTGGATCGACGGGTGCCCCGGTTCGTCGGCGGCGGCGAAGTGCGACCAGACGCCGACCACGGTCAGCAGGCCCTCGGCCTCGGCGTGGCGGGCCGCCGCCACCAGTCGCGGCCAGTCGTGCGGCTGGCAGCCGTTGCGGCCCAGGCCGGTGTCCGCCTTCAGGTGCACCCGGGCCGGGACACCGGTCTCCCGGACGGCGGGCAGCAGCTCGTCCAGCGCCCACTGGCCGCTGACCGAGATGTCGAGGTCCGCACGCAGCGCCTCCCGCCACGGCCCGCCCGGCGTCCACAGCCAGCACAGGATCCGGGCCTGCTCCGGGCGGATGCCCGCGGCCCGCAGCGCCAGCGCCTCCTCGGGCGTGGCGCAACCGAGCCAGCCGACCCCGTTCGCGACCGCCTCGCGGGCGCACTCGACCGCGCCGTGGCCATAGGCGTCCGCCTTGACCGCGAGCATCACCGCCGCGCTGCCGACGCGTTCGCGCAGCGCGGCGAGGTTGCCGCGCAGAGCGGCCAGATCGATGGTCGCCTCGGCCCGTACGCCGTCGGTGAGGGTGGCCGTGCCGGTCGTGTTCGCAGTTGTCATCAGGGTCAGTCTCCCAGACGTCCCGGAGTCCTCGCCGAACGGCCCGTCGGCGCGGCGGCCGGCGCCCGGCCTCCCCGCACCGCGCCGACCTGCGCAGGACCGCTCGTCACCCTGTTCCGGACGCCCGGGACGGACGGGTCGGTTCCGCTCCCCCGCCGCCCGTTCAGCCCCGCCGGACGGACCGCCAGGCTCCGGGCAGCGCCTCCGCGACCCCGAGCGCCGTCACCGGCGCGCCCGGCTCGCCCGCCGCCTCCCGGCCCGCCAGGCCGTGCAGGTAGGCCGCCGCCGAGGCGGCGTCCAGCGGAGCCAGACCGGCCGCCAGCAGGGAGCCCGCCAGGCCCGCCAGGACGTCCCCGCTGCCAGCGGTGGCCAGCCAGGAGCTGCCGGTCGGGTTGACCCGGACGGCGCCGCCCGGGTCGGCGACCACCGTGGTGGAGCCCTTCAGCAGGACCGTCGCCCGGTAGGCGGCCGCCAGCCGGCGGGCGGTGGCCAGCCGGGTGGCCGCCAGCGCGTCGGCGCTCGGCGGCGCGGTGCCGTCGGCGCCGGCGAGGAGGCGGGCGGCCTCGCCGGTGTGCGGGGTGAGCAGGGTCGGGGCCGTCCGGCCGGCCAGCGCGTCCGGGCCGAGCCGGGCCAGTTCGGTCAGCCCGTCCGCGTCCACCAGCACCGGGACGTCGGCCGCCAGCGCCTCGGCCAGCGCCTGCCGCGCGCCGTCGCCGCCGCCCGGGCCGACCACCCACGCCTGCACCCGGCCCGCGCCGGCCGGTCCGCCCTCGGTGACCAGCGCCTCCGGGAACCGCCGCACCACCTCCTCGGCCGCCGTGCCGACGTACCGGACGGCGCCGGCGCCCCCGCGCAGCGCCCCGGCGACCGCCAGCACGGCCGCGCCCGGGTACGTCGCCGAGCCGGCCGCCACCCCCACGACGCCGCGCCGGTACTTGTCGCTCTCCGCGCCCGGCTGCGGCAGCAGCGCCGCCACGTCCGCGTGCTGCAGGGCCGTCACCTCGGGCTCGGGCGGCTCCAGTCCGATCCCGACCAGCTGGACGGCGCCCGCGTAGGAGGCCCCCGGGTCCACCAGCAGGCCTGGCTTGTAGGTGCCGAAGCAGACCGTGACGTCCGCCCGCAGCGCCACGCCGGGCACCTCGCCGGTGTCGGCGTCCACGCCGCTGGGCAGGTCGACGGCCACCACCGTCCCGCGCCTCCCGGCACGGGCGTAGGGCACGGCCCCGGGGCGCAGCCCGCCGCGGCCCCCGATGCCGACGATGCCGTCCAGCACGAGGTCCGCGCACGAGAAGTCGGCCAGGCCGACTTCCTGATCCACCACCACTCGCCCGCCGGCGGCCCGCACCGCGGCCAGCCCGCCCGCGTGCACCCGCTCCGGCGCGAGCAGCACCGCCGTCACCCGCGCCCCGCGCCGGGCCAGTGCCGCCCCGGCGTACAGGGCGTCACCCCCGTTGTCCCCGCTGCCCGCCAGCACCACCACCCGGCTGCCGTACACCCGCCCGCGGACCCGGGTCAGCAGCCGGGCGCAGGTCGCGGCCAGCCCGGCCGCCGCGCGCTGCATCAGCGTCCCCTCCGGCAGCCGGGCGATCAGCTCGCCCTCGGCGGCCCGGACGACTTCGACGCGATGGGCGTGGCGCATGCGAGGGCTCCTTCAGCGGTCGGCTCCCACCGACGCTAGCCCGCGCCCCCGCCCCGCGGGAGCCCGCCCTGCGGCACACTTTCGAGTGACACCCACATCGATCCCCCGCCCGCGCCGGTTCGCACCCGTAGTTTGTCGCCCGGCACGGACCCACAGGAGGGAGAAGGGCCATGGTCGCCATGCCGGCAATCGAGCACCCGATGGGCGAGGACAACCTCCTCCAGGCGTTCCTGGAGCTGGACACCCCGATGGGCAGCAAGGCCGAGTTCATCGAAGGGGAGATCATCGTGACGCCACCGCCGGACGGAGCCCACGAAACGGCGTTCTCGCTGCTCGCCAGGCAGTTCTTCCGCAAGGCGGCGATCGATCTGGACCTCTCGGGGAACAAGGGTCTGATCGTGTCGCCCAAGAACCGTTTCATTCCCGACGGCACGGTGAGCCCGGTCGGCCACTTCGAGAACGCGGACTCCTGGGCCCCGGCCGGGGGTGTCCTGCTCGTCTTCGAGATCACCTCGACCAACCCGCACAAGGACCGCGAATCCAAGCGCAGGGGCTACGCCACCGCTGAGATCCCCTGCTACCTGCTGATCGACCGCGGCCAGGGCATGGTCACTCTGTTCACCCACCCTCAGGACGGCGACTACGTCACTCGCACCCAGGTCGGGTTCGGCAAGTCGATCGACCTGCCCGCCCCGTTCTCGTTCGCGCTCGACACGGCGCCCCTGCGGTAGGACGCAGCCACCGCAGGGGCGCCGTTGCCGACGAGCGCGTGCTACTCGACGGTGACCGACTTCGCCAGGTTGCGCGGCTGGTCGACCTCGTGGCCCTTGGCCGTGGCCAGCTCGCAGGCGAAGACCTGCAGCGGGACGGTGGAGACCAGCGGCTGCAGCAGCGTCGGGGTGGCCGGGATGCGGATCAGGTGGTCCGCGTACGGGACGACCGCCTCGTCGCCCTCCTCGGCGATGACGATGGTGCGGGCGCCGCGGGCCCGGATCTCCTGGATGTTGGAGACGATCTTGTCGTGCAGGATCGAGCGGCCACGCGGCGAGGGCACGACCACGACGACCGGCAGGCCCTCCTCGATCAGCGCGATCGGACCGTGCTTGAGCTCGCCCGCCGCGAAGCCCTCGGCGTGCATGTACGCCAGCTCCTTGAGCTTGAGCGCGCCCTCCAGGGCCACCGGGAAGCCGACGTGGCGGCCGAGGAACAGCACCGAGCGGGCGTCGGCCAGGGAGCGGGCCAGCTCGCGCACCGGCTCCATGGTCTCCAGCACCTGCTCCACCTGCTTCGGCGCGTCGCCGAGCTCGCGGATGATGGTGAAGATCTCGTCGCCCCACTTGGTGCCGCGGACCTGGCCCAGGTACAGGGCGACCAGGTAGCAGGCCACCAGCTGGGTCAGGAACGCCTTGGTGGAGGCGACGGCGACCTCGGGGCCGGCGTGCGTGTAGAGCACGGCGTCCGACTCGCGCGGGATGGTGGAGCCGTTGGTGTTGCAGATCGCCAGCACCTTGGCGCCCTGCTCGCGGGCGTGCCGCAGCGCCATCAGCGTGTCCATGGTCTCGCCGGACTGCGAGATGGCGATGACCAGCGTGCCCGGGCCCATGATCGGGTCGCGGTAGCGGAACTCGGACGCGACCTCGACCTCGCAGGGGATGCGGGTCCAGTGCTCGATCGCGTACTTGGCGATCATGCCGGCGTGGAACGCGGTGCCGCAGGCGACGATGACGACCTTGTCGACCGAACGCAGGTCGGCGTCCGAGATGCGCAGCTCGTCGAGGGTGAGCCGGCCGTCGGTGCCGATCCGGCCGAGGAGGGTGTCGGCGACGGCCTTCGGCTGCTCGGCGATCTCCTTGAGCATGAAGTAGTCGTAGCCGCCCTTCTCGGCGGCCGAGGCGTCCCAGTCCACGTGGTACTCGCGCACGTCGGCCGGGGTGCCGTCGAAGTTGGTGACGGTCACGCCCTCCCGGCGCAGCTCGACGACCTGGTCCTGGCCCAGCTCGATCGCCTCGCGGGTGTGCGCGATGAACGCGGCGACGTCGGAGGCGAGGAAGTTCTCGCCCTCGCCGCGCCCGACCACCAGCGGCGAGTTGCGGCGGGCGCCGACGACGACGTCCGGCGCGTCCGCGTGCACGGCCACCAGGGTGAACGCGCCGTCCAGGCGGCGGCAGACCACCCGCATGGCCTCGGCGAGGTCGCCCTGGTAGGCCTCGCCCAGCAGGTGGGCGACGACCTCGGTGTCGGTCTCGGAGCGGAGGGTGTGGCCGCGCTCGGCGATCTCGGCGCGCAGCTGCGCGAAGTTCTCGATGATGCCGTTGTGGACGACGGCGACCCGCAGGTCGTCGTCCAGGTGGGGGTGGGCGTTGGCGTCCGTCGGGCCGCCGTGGGTGGCCCAGCGGGTGTGGCCGATGCCGGTGGTGCCGCCGGGCAGAGGGGTCTCGGCGAGCGACTTCTCCAGGTTGGCGAGCTTGCCGGCCCGCTTGTCGGTGACCAGACTCCACTGCCCGTCGGAGTCCTGCGCCTGCACCGCGACACCGGCCGAGTCGTAGCCCCGGTACTCCAGTCGCTGCAGGCCTGCGATTACTACGTCGAGGGCGGACTGCGCGCCCACGTATCCAACAATTCCGCACATGCGTGCCAGCATAAGGGCGGTTCTGGGGCCCTTTTCCCGCCTTGGGGGAACAGTGCGTGACCGACACCACAACCACCGTGAACGCCGCTACGGCTCACAATGGAGCATGTGCTGACCGAACTCTGTACGCGGGGCGCCACCTCGGCCGGCCCGTCGCCGTCCCCCTACGTGGACCTCAGCCGGGCCGAGTGGAGCGCGCTGCGCGAGCGTACGCCGCTGCCGCTGACCGCCGAGGAGGTGGAGCGGCTGCGCGGACTCGGCACGGCCCTCGACCTGGACGAGGTGCGCGACGTCTACCTGCCGCTGTCCCGGCTGCTCAACCTGTACATCCACGCCACGCACGACCTGCGCGGCGCGCTGGGCACCTTCCTGGACACGCCGGACACCGAGCGCACCCGCACGCCGTTCATCATCGGCGTGGCCGGCTCGGTCGCGGTCGGCAAGTCGACCACCGCCCGTCTGCTGCAGGCCCTGCTCGCCCGCTGGCCCGAGCACCCGCGGGTCGAACTGGTCACCACCGACGGCTTCCTGCTCCCCAACGCCGAGCTGCGCCGCCGCGGCCTGATGGCCCGCAAGGGCTTCCCCGAGTCGTACGACCGCCGGGCGCTGATGCGCTTCGTCGCGGACGTGAAGGCGGGCAAGGACCGCGTCACCGCCCCGGTGTACTCGCACCTGGTGTACGACATCGTGCCGGACGAGCGGCTCACCGTGGAGCGCCCGGACATCCTGATCGTCGAGGGCCTGAACGTCCTGCAGCCGGCGCTGCCCGGCACCGACGGGCGGACCCGGCTGGCGGTGGCCGACTACTTCGACTTCTCGATCTACGTCGACGCCCGCACCGACGACATCGAGCACTGGTACCTGGACCGGTTCCGCAAGCTCCGTCAGACCGCCTTCCAGGACCCGAACTCCTACTTCCGCCGCTTCACCGAGGTGCCGGAGGAGGAGGCGATGGAGTACGGCCGGCAGGTCTGGCGCACCATCAACCGGCCCAACCTGCTGGAGAACGTGCTGCCGACCCGGGGCCGGGCCACCCTGATCCTGCAGAAGGGCTCGGACCACAAGGTCCGCCGGGCACTGCTGCGCAAGCTCTGACGGCCCGCGCCGAGGAGCGCCCGCACCGCGACCAGCCCGAAGGGGCCCCCGCCGACTCGGCGGGGGCCCCTTCGACGTGGGGTGGGACGGGCTCAGCCCAGGTGGGTCCGCACGGCCTCGGCCAGTCGCTGGGCGACGGCCTCCGCCTGCACCGCGTCGGCGGCCTCGACCATGACCCGGACCAGGGGCTCGGTGCCGGACGGGCGCAGCAGCACCCGGCCGGTGGAGCCCAGCTCGGTCTCGGCCTCGGCGACGGCGGCGGCCAGCCCGGTGCTGGTCGCCACCCGGGCCTTGTCGACGCCCTTGACGTTGATCAGCTGCTGCGGCAGCCGGGTCATCACGGCGGCGAGGTCGGCCAGCGGCTGCTTGGTGGCGGCCAGTCGGGCGCCCAGCATGAGGCCGGTCAGGGTGCCGTCGCCGGTGGTGGCGTGGTCGAGCAGGATGACGTGGCCGGACTGCTCGCCGCCCAGCGCGAAGCCGTGCTCCTTCATGGCCTCCAGCACGTAGCGGTCGCCGACGGCGGTCTCCACCAGCTCGATGCCCTCGCGCTGCATCGCCAGCTTGAAGCCCAGGTTGGACATCACGGTGGCGACGGCGGTGTTGCCGCGCAGGGTGCCGGCCTCCTTCATGGCGACGGCCAGGATCGCGATGATCTGGTCGCCGTCCACCTCGTCGCCGTCCGCGTCGGCGGCCAGGCAGCGGTCGGCGTCGCCGTCCAGCGCGATGCCGAGGTCGGCGCGGTGCTCCTTCATGGCGGCGCGCAGCCGGTCCAGGTGGGTGGAGCCGACGCCGTCGTTGATGTTGAGGCCGGTGGGCTCGGCCCCCAGGGTGTGGACGACCTCGGCGCCGGCCCGGGCGAAGGCCTCGGGGGCGACGTAGGCGGCCGCGCCGTGGGCGCCGTCGATGACGACCTTGATGCCGTCGAGGCGGTTGGGCAGCACGCCGATCAGGTGGGCGACGTACTTGTCGAAGCCCTCGGTGTACTCGCGGACCCGGCCGACGGCCGCGCCGGTCGGGCGCTGCCACTCGTCACTGCCGATGGAGTACGTCCGGTAGTGGTTCTCGATCGCGTCCTCGATGCGGTCGTCCAGCTTGTGGCCGCCGCGGGCGAGGAACTTGATGCCGTTGTCGGGCATCGCGTTGTGGCTGGCGGACAGCATCACGCCGAAGTCGGCGCCGAGCGCGCCGGTGAGGTACGCCACGGCCGGGGTGGGCAGGACGCCGACCCGGAGCACGTCGACGCCGGCGCTCGCCAGGCCGGCGATGACGGCGGCCTCCAGGAACTCGCCCGAGGCGCGCGGGTCACGGCCGACCACCGCGACCGGGCGGTGCCCGTCGAAGGCACCGGCCTCGCCCAGCACGTGTGCCGCCGCGACCGACAGCCCGAGCGCCAGCTCGGCCGTCAGGCCCTCGTTCGCCACCCCGCGTACGCCGTCCGTACCGAAGAGTCGTCCCACTGTCCCGTCCTCCATCACCACTGCTCGGAACCCAACCGACCGTCCCCGGCCACCGCACGCCGGCCGGGGAACACGTCGCCCCGGAGTACACGTGGTACTCCGGGGCGACGGTACGCGCAACCAGGGGGGTGCGCCGCCAGGGCGGACCGCACCCCCTGGGACGCGATTAGCGCTTGCTGTACTGCGGCGCCTTGCGGGCCTTCTTGAGACCGGCCTTCTTGCGCTCGACGGCGCGGGCGTCACGGGTCAGGAAGCCGGCCTTCTTCAGCGCGCCGCGGTTGTTGTCCACGTCGGCCTCGTTCAGGGCACGGGCCACGCCGAGGCGCAGCGCGTAGGCCTGGCCGGAGACGCCGCCACCGGTGATGCGGGCGACGACGTCGTAACGGCCGTCAAGCTCGAGGAGCTTGAAGGGCTCGTTCACGGTCTGCTGGTGCACCTTGTTGGGGAAGTAGTTCTCCAGGGTGCGACCGTTGATCTTCCACTGGCCGGTGCCGGGGACGATGCGCACGCGGGCGATCGCCTCCTTGCGACGGCCGAGGCCGGCGCCCGGGGTGGCCTCGCCGAAGCGGCCGGCCAGCGACTCGGAGGTGTAGCTCTCCTCGGAGGTGTACTCGCCCTCGACGTTCTCGTCGAAGTCGACCTCAAGGGTTTCAGTGGTCTCGGCCACGGTGTTCCTCAGCTCTTTTCAGTGTTGGGGGGCTTGGTGGCCGAATTACTGCGCGACCTGGGTGATCTCGAACGGCACCGGCTGCTGGGCAGCGTGGGGGTGCTGGTCGCCCGAGTAGACCTTCAGCTTCGAGAGCATCTGACGGCCCAGGCTGTTCTTGGGGATCATGCCCTTGATGGCCTTCTCGACGGCCTTCTCCGGGTTGTTCGCCAGCAGGTCGTCGTAGCGCACCGAGCGCAGACCGCCCGGGAAGCCCGAGTGGCGGTAGGCCAGCTTCTGGGTCTTCTTGTTACCGGACAGGTGCACCTTGTCGGCGTTGATGATGATGACGAAGTCACCAGTGTCAACGTGCGGCGCGTAGATCGCCTTGTGCTTGCCCCGGAGGAGGTTGGCGGCCTGGGAGGCCAGGCGGCCCAGCACGACGTCGGTCGCGTCGATGACGTGCCACTGACGCTGGACGTCGCCGGGCTTGGGGCTGTACGTACGCACGGTCGTAGCCTTCGCTTTTCAGTGAGTGAGTCCTGACAGGAGCACCTGGTCGGAAGAGCAGCCTGATCACCCTTGGACGCAATTCAAGGGGGACCGCTGGTCGACGACCTGATGTCTCCGGCGTACCGACCTCTCACGTGAGATAGAGCGAGCCAATACGCACATCAAGCGTCCAGGTTACCGGGCGGGCGGGGAGGGGTCAAAAATCGCCGGACCGCGACCGCCCGGAGGCCCTGTCGTCACTCAGCGTTCGCGCTGCACCCGGTTGACGTCCCAGACCGGCTCGGTCGACTCGAAGACCCGGCCGTCCGCCCCGAACACCAGGAAGCGGTCGAAGGTCCTGGCGAACCAGCGGTCGTGGGTGACGCACAGCACGGTGCCCTCGAAGGCCTCCAGCCCGGCCTGCAGCGCCTCGGCGCTCTCCAGGTCCAGGTTGTCGGTCGGCTCGTCGAGCAACAGGGCCGTCACGCCGGAGAGTTCGAGCTTGAGGATCATCAGCCGGGCCTGCTGCCCGCCGGACAGCGACTCGAACTTCTGCTCCTCCTGGCGGTCCAGCTCGTAGCGGCGCAGCGCGCCCATCGCGGCGCCGCGGCTGAGCGCGTGCTCCTCCTCGACGATCGAGCGCACCGTCCGCCCGAACAGCTCGGGGTGGGCGTGGGTCTGCCGGAAGTGGCCGGGGACGACCCGCGCGCCCAGCTTCCAGTCCCCGGTGTGGGCGACCGTGGTGTCGCCGGCCAGCAGCCGCAGCAGGTGCGACTTGCCGGCGCCGTTGGCGCCCAGCACCCCGATCCGCTCGCCGTAGAAGACCTCCAGGTCGAAGGGCTGCATCAGGCCGGTGAGCTCCAGCCGCTCCATGGTGAAGGCGCGCATGCCGGTGCGCCCGCCCTTGAGCCGCATGGTGATGGACTGCTCGCGCGGGGGCTCCTCCGGCCGGCCGGCCTCCTCGAACTTCTTCAGCCGGGTCTGCGCGGCGGCGTAGCGGGTGGCCAGGGCGTGGCTGACCGACGCGGCCTGGCGCAGGGTCACGACCAGCTTCTTGAGCTTGGCGTGTTCCTCGTCCCACCGCCGGCCCAGTTCCTCGAAGCGTGCGAACCGGTCCTTGCGGGCCTCGTGGAAGGAGTCGAAGCCCCCGCCGTGCACCCAGACGCTGCTTCCGGCGGCACCCGACTCGACGCTGATGATCTTCTCCGCGGTGCGGGAGAGCAGCTCGCGGTCGTGTGAGATGTACAACACGGTCTTCGAGGTGGCCTTGATGGCCTCCTCCAACCAGCGCTTGCCGGGGACGTCCAGGTAGTTGTCGGGCTCGTCGAGGAGCAGCACCTCCTCGGGCCCGCGCAGCAGCGTCTCCAGGACGAGCCGCTTCTGCTCACCGCCGGAGAGGGTGTTCAGGCCGCGCCACTGCGCCTTGTCGAAGGGCATGCCGAGGGCCGCCATGGTGCAGACGTCCCAGTCGGTCTCGTAGTCGTAGCCGCCCACGTCGGCCCAGTCGGACAGCGCCTGGGCGTAGGCCATCTGGGTCTTCTCGTCGTCCTGGGCGATCATCGCCAGCTCGGCGGCGTCCACCGCGCGGGCGGCGACGGCGATCCGCTCGGGGGCGACCGACACCAGCAGGTCGCGGACGGAGGCGTCGGCGGGCAGCGCGCCCGGGGTGGCCTGCTGGTCCTCGCGGCCGGTGGTGCCGACGAACTGGCGCATCACGCCGAGCCCGCCGCTGATCGTCACCGAGCCGCCGTGCGGCTGGATGTCCCCCGCGATCATCCGCAGCAGTGTGGTCTTGCCGGCGCCGTTGGCGCCGACCAGCGCGACGGCCGCGCCCTCGCCGACCCGGAAGGACGCGTCGTCGAAAAGCACCCGCCCGTCCGGCAGGTAGTACTCAAGGTGCGAAATCTCGACGTGTCCCATGCGGACGATTGTCCCAAGCCGACGCGCAGGGCCCAAACGGATTACCCGGCGGCGGGCTGTCCGGGCAGCGTGCGCATCCGCCGGGCCTGCCGGTTCCGCTCGGCGAGCAGGTCGTCCGGCGGGTAGCCGACCTCCTCGAGGGTGAGCCCGTACGGCCGGATCACGTTGACCGCGGAGTTGCGCACCCCGCCGGCCAGCACCTCGCCGGGGAACTCCACCGGCCGGTGCCCGTCGCCGACCAGCAGCATCGCGCCGACCAGCGCCCGCACCATGTTGTGGCAGAACGCGTCGGCGCGGACGGTGGCGACCGCGAGGGAGCCCTCCTGGGCTGCGTAGGAGTCCACCGGGACGCGGTCCCAGTGCAGCTCCAGCAGGGTGCGGATGGTGGTGGCGCCCTCGCGCTTCTTGCAGTACGCGGCGAAGTCGTGCTCGCCGAGCAGCAGCTTCGCGGCCTCGTTCATCCGGTCCACGTCCAGCGGCCGGTCGTGCCAGAGCACGTGTCCGCGCAGCAGCGGGTCGACCCCGCCGGGGTGGTCGGCGACCCGGTAGGCGTAGCGGCGCCAGATCGCCGAGAAGCGGGCGTCGAACCCGGCCGGCGCCTCGCCGACCCGATAGATCCGGACGTCCCCGGGCAGCCGGCCGGCGAGCCGGCGCAGCAGCTTCTCCCGGTGGGCCTCCCAGAGCTCGGCCGGGAGGTCCACGTGGGCGACCTGGCCGCGGGCGTGCACCCCGGCGTCGGTGCGGCCGGCCACGGTGAGCGGGAACAGCTCGGGGCTGCGGGTGACGATCTGCAGCGCGGTCTCGATCTCCTCCTGGACCGTCCGCCGGCCGCCCTTCTGGCGGGCCCAGCCGGAGAACTCGGCGCCCTGGTAGGCCAGGTCGAGCCGGACCCGGACGTACCCGTCGGCCGGACCGTCCTTCACCGGCGGCTGCTCGGCGCAATCGTTGACCACTGCTTCTCACGTCTCCCGGGGGATGAGGAACGGGCCCGCTCCCCCACTGCTGGGGAAACGGGCCCGCGGAACACCTGGAGGTGTCAGGCCTGCTCGGCGGCCTCGGCCTCGTCGGCCTTGGTCTCGACGGCGGCGGCCTCGTCGGCCTCCTTGACGGCACGCTTGGTGGCGGCCTCGGCCTCGCCGACCGCGTTCTGCGCGACGGTCAGCGCCTCGACCAGCTCGATCACGGCCATCGGGGCGTTGTCGCCACGACGGGGACCGATCTTGGTGATGCGGGTGTAGCCACCCGGGCGGTTCTCGTAGCGCGGCGCGATCTCGGTGAAGAGGGTGTGCAGCACCGAGATGTCGGTGATCGTCTTGCGCACCAGGCGACGGTTGTGGATGTCGCCCTTCTTCGCCTTGGTGATCAGCTTCTCCGCCAGCGGGCGCATCCGACGGGCCTTGGCCTCGGTCGTGGTGATGCGGCCGTACTGGAACAGCTCCCGGCACAGACCGGCGAGCAGCAGCGGCTCGTGGTGCGGGCCGCCGCCGAGGCGGGCACCCTTGGTGGGACGCGGCATGGAATTACTCCTCGAATCTCCGACTGCGGCCGTACCAGGTACCGCAGCGGGCGTGCGGGCACGGTGCCCGCACGACTTTCACGACGACGGAGGCGGTTCCGGCAGGAACCGCCCCCGCGGTCAAGTCTTTCAGTACTGCTCGGTCTCCGCGTAACCCGCGTCGTCCAGGTCGTCCGCGCCGAAGGCGTCGGCGGCGGCGGTCGGGTCGAACCCGGGCGGGCTGTCCTTGAGGGCCAGGCCCATGCCGGCCAGCTTCGCCTTGACCTCGTCGATCGACTTCGCACCGAAGTTGCGGATGTCGAGCAGGTCGGCCTCGGAGCGGGCGACGAGCTCACCCACGGTGTGGATGCCCTCGCGCTTGAGGCAGTTGTAGGAGCGGACGGTGAGTTCCAGCTCCTCGATCGGCAGCGCCAGGTCGGCGGCCAGGGCGGCGTCCGTCGGGGACGGGCCCATGTCGATGCCCTCGGCGTCGATGTTCAGCTCGCGGGCGAGGCCGAACAGCTCCACCAGGGTCTTGCCCGCCGAGGCCATGGCGTCGCGCGGACGCATGGCGGGCTTGGTCTCGACGTCGACGATCAGCTTGTCGAAGTCGGTCCGCTGCTCGACACGGGTGGCCTCGACCTTGTAGGTGACCTTCAGCACGGGGCTGTAGATCGAGTCGACCGGGATGCGGCCGATCTCCTGGCCGGAGGCCTTGTTCTGGACGGCGGAGACGTAGCCGCGACCGCGCTCGACGGTCAGCTCCATCTCCAGCTTGCCCTTGCCGTTGAGGGTCGCGAGGACCAGCTCCGGGTTGTGCACCTCGACACCCGCCGGCGGGGCGATGTCGGCGGCGGTGACGACACCCGGGCCCTGCTTGCGCAGGTACATCACGACCGGCTCGTCGTGCTCCGAGGAGACGACCAGCTGCTTGATGTTGAGGATGAGGTCGGTCACGTCCTCCTTGACGCCCGGCACGGTGGTGAACTCGTGCAGGACGCCGTCGATGCGGATGCTGGTGACAGCGGCACCCGGGATCGACGACAGGAGCGTGCGGCGCAGGGAGTTGCCGAGGGTGTAGCCGAAGCCCGGCTCCAGCGGCTCGATCACGAACCGCGAGCGGAACTCGTCGACGACCTCTTCGGTCAGCGACGGACGCTGAGCGATAAGCATGGGGGATGTTCCTCCAGTTGTCTTCGGCACCCACTATTTGATGCCGACAGGACCAAGCGTACGGGCTCCCGCGGAGAACGGGAGCCCGTACGAGGTTTCAAAGCAAACCCAGCGTGCCCGAAGGCGCTGCGTCAGACGCGGCGGCGCTTCGGCGGACGGCAGCCGTTGTGCGGGGTGGGGGTGACGTCCTGGATCGAGCCGACCTCGAGGCCGGTGGCCTGGAGCGAACGGATCGCGGTCTCACGGCCGGAGCCCGGACCCTTGACGAAGACGTCGACCTTGCGCATGCCGTGCTCCTGCGCGCGACGGGCAGCGGCCTCGGCGGCCATCTGCGCGGCGAACGGGGTGGACTTGCGCGAGCCCTTGAAGCCGACGTGGCCGGCGGAGGCCCAGGAGATCACGTTGCCCGCGGGGTCGGTGATCGAAACGATGGTGTTGTTGAACGTGCTCTTGATGTGCGCGTGGCCGTGAGCGACGTTCTTCTTTTCCTTGCGGCGGATCTTCTTCGCGCCGGCAGCCTGACGACCCTTGGGGGGCATAAGTCTGTTCTCCTACTGAGGTGGTCGGTCCGCTGACCCGCGGGCCGGAGGGATGTCCGGTTACGGGACGGACTACTTCTTGCCCGGCTTCTTCTTACCGGCGATCGCGCGACGCGGGCCCTTGCGGGTACGCGCGTTGGTGTGGGTGCGCTGGCCGCGGACCGGCAGGCCACGGCGGTGACGCAGACCCTCGTAGCAGCCGATCTCGACCTTGCGGCGGATGTCGGCGGCCACCTCACGGCGGAGGTCACCCTCGACCGTGTAGTTGGCGTCGATGTACTGGCTCAGCTTGACCAGGTCTTCCTCGGAGATGTCGCGAACGCGGACATCCGGGTTGACGCCGGTCTCGGCGAGGGTCTGCTGGGCGCGGGTACGGCCGATGCCGTACACGTAGGTGAGGGCGATCTCGATCCGCTTCTCACGGGGGAGATCAACGCCGGCGAGGCGTGCCATTCAAGGCTCCTGTGGTTCTTCAGAGGTCTTGCGTGCTACCTACTCCTTCATCTCTCGATGAGGGAGCCCCGGCCTCTGACCGGGGGCGGCAGTCCGTCCTTTCCCAAGGTCGGATCGGGTAGCCCGCTTATGACGTTTTCGCGTCGCGCGAAGTACTACGAGAAATGCTGGGGAGAGATCAGCCCTGGCGCTGCTTGTGGCGCAGGTTGTCGCAGATCACCATGACCCGACCGTGACGGCGGATCACCTTGCACTTGTCGCAGATCTTCTTGACGCTCGGCTTGACCTTCATGTTTCAGGTTCTCCGGGTCTAGATCTGACGTTCTTACTTGTAGCGGTAGACGATCCGTCCGCGCGTGAGGTCGTAGGGGCTGAGCTCCACGACGACCCGGTCGTCCGGCAGGATGCGGATGTAGTGCATGCGCATCTTGCCACTGATGTGCGCGAGGACCTTGTGACCGTTCTGCAGCTCGACCTTGAACATCGCGTTCGGAAGAGACTCGATCACGGTGCCCTCGATCTCAATGGCGCCTTGCTTCTTAGCCATGAACTGCGAGATCCACCTTCCGGGACCGGCTACCGTATGCGGAACGCTCGTGCGAACCTGGGTTCACCCCGCCCCCGAGGGGAAGAGGGCGTGCTGAAGCACGCTACGAGTGAGCCGACGGTCCATCCTACGCCAGCGCGTCCGGTGGGCCAAAACGGAGGCCCCGGAAGGCGGTGACCGTCACACCCCGGTCGGAACGGCCAGCGGCTCGACGTGCGCGGTGCAGGCCGAGCAGCGGCGGGCGGCCTGCGGGATCTCGGTCAGGCACTCCGGGCACGGGCGCTTCGGAGCCTTCGGCTTCTTCGGCAGGTAGCGCGCGGTGGCCTTGGTGACCGGCAGGACGACGCAGAAGTAGAGCACCGCGGCGGTCATCACGAAGGCGATCAGCACGTTGAGGAACTGGCCGTAGGGGAAGGTCACTCCGGCCACGGTCGCCTTGTAGGAGCTGAAGTCGCCGGCCGCGCCGACCACGACGCCGACCAGCGGGGTGAGGAACGCGGAGACGAAGCCGGTCACCACCCCCGTGAACGCGGCGCCGATGACCACACCGACGGCCATGTCGACGACGTTGCCGCGCATCATGAAGTCGCGGAATCCCTTGAGCACTGCTGTCTCCTGCTCGATCGATGCTGCTGAAGCAACTGCCAGCCGATAAAAATAGGACAAAAGCCCTGGAGGTCCAAACCTCCAGGGCTCCGCTCCCCCGTCAGCGACGGGAACCGGCCGCCGGCCCGCGACCGGGCGGCCGGGACGCGCCTCAGCCGAGCGGGTCCGGCGCGGCGGTGACGCCCAGCTTCGCGAGCTCGGCCCGGCCGCCGTCGAAGGCGGTCAGGACCAGCGGGCCCTGCTCGGTGACGGCCACCGAGTGCTCCCAGTGCGAGGCCCAGGTGCCGTCGTTGGTGACGACCGTCCACTCGTCGTCCAGCACCGCGGTGTGCGGGGTGCCCAGCGAGACCATCGGCTCGATCGCCAGCACCGTGCCGGGGACGAGCTTCGGGCCCTTGCCGCGGCCGCGCTCCACGTAGTTCAGCACGTGCGGCTCCATGTGCATCGCGGTGCCGATGCCGTGGCCGCCGTAGCCCTCGGTGATGCCCCACTTGCCCTTCGGCGGCAGCGGCTGGCGCCGGATGAAGCCCTCGATCGCCTTGGAGACGTCGACCAGGCGGTTGGTCTTCTTCATCTGCGCGATGCCGGCCCACATCGAGCCCTCGGTCACCCGGCTCAGCATCTCGACCTCGGGGCGGACCTCGCCGACCGCGACGGTGATCGCCGCGTCGCCGTGCCAGCCGTCCAGGATGGCCCCGCAGTCGATCGAGATGAGGTCGCCCTCCTGGAGCACCCGCTCGCCGGGGATGCCGTGCACGACCTCGTTGTTCACCGAGGCGCAGATCACCCCGGGGAACCAGAGGCCGCCGTGGTGGGCGCGGAAGTTCGAGGTGGCGCCGTGGTCGGTGATGACCTTGTCCGCGACGTCGTTGAGCTCCTGGGTGGTCACCCCCGGAGCGACCGCCTCGCGGCAGGCCTTGAGGGCCTCGGCGACGACCAGCCCGGCCGCTCGCATCTTCGCGATCTGCTCGGGGGTCTTGATCTCCACCATCTGGTCACGCCTTCCAAGTCCGGATTACCACTGCTACCACCGTACGACGCCGAAAACGGCCGGGCCGCCCGCTCAAGGGGCGACCCGGCCGTACGTACGTCGCTGAGAGAACTCAGCCCTGCTGCTTCAGCGCCTCGATCGCGCGCTGGGTGACCTCGTCCACCTTGCCGAGGGCCGGGATCGTCGCGACCAGGCCCTGCTGGGCGTAGTAGTCGATGATCGGCTCGGTCTCCGTGTGGTAGACCTCCAGGCGGGTGCGCACCTTGTCCTCGGTGTCGTCCGAGCGCTGGTACAGCTCGCCGCCGCACTCGTCGCAGACGCCGTCGGCCTTCGGCGGGTTGTAGTCCACGTGGAAGACGTGGCCGCCGTCGTTGCGGCACAGCCGGCGGCCGGCGATCCGGCGGACGACCTCGTCCTCGGGGACCTCCAGGTCCAGCACGCCGTCCAGGACGATGCCCTGCTCGGCGAGGAACTCGTCCAGCGCCTTGGCCTGGCCCAGGTTGCGGGGGAAGCCGTCGAGCAGGAAGCCGTTGGCGGCGTCCTCCTGGAGCATGCGGTCCTTGGCCATCCCGATGGTGACCTCGTCCGGAACCAGCCGGCCCGCGTCCATGTAGCTCTTGGCCTCGAGCCCCAGCGGGGTGCCCTGGCCGATGTTGGCGCGGAAGAGGTCGCCGGTGGAGATGTGGGGAATGGACAGGGTCTTGGCGAGCAGGTGCGCCTGAGTACCCTTCCCGGCCCCGGGAGGACCAACGAGGACGATACGCATCAGCGGAGGAACCCTTCGTAATTGCGCTGCTGGAGCTGGCTCTCGATCTGCTTCACAGTTTCGAGTCCGACGCCGACGACGATGAGCACGCTGGTGCCGCCGAACGGGAAGTTGGTCTGCTGTCCGAAGGCGACCAGGGCGATCATCGGGATCAACGCGATCAGGCCCAGGTAGAGCGAACCCGGCCACGTGATTCGGGTCAGCACGTAGTTCAGGTACTCGGCCGTCGGTCGGCCGGCCCGGATGCCCGGGATGAACCCACCATACTTCTTCATATTGTCGGCAACTTCTTCGGGGTTGAAGGAGATGGCGACGTAGAAGAAGGCGAAGAAGACGATCAGCAGGAAGTAGGTGGCCATGTAGATCGGGTGGTCACCCTTGACGAAGTTCGTCCGGATCCACGTGGCCCAGCCGGCCTGGCTGTTGGTCAGCTGGACGACCAGGGCGGGGATGTACAGCAGCGACGAGGCGAAGATGACCGGGATGACACCGGCCTGGTTCACCTTGAGCGGGATGTACGTCGAGGTGCCGCCGAACGCCCGGCGGCCGATCATCCGCTTCGCGTACTGCACCGGGATCCGGCGCTGGGCCTGCTCGACGAAGATGACCAGGCTCACAACGATGATGCCGACCGCGACCACGGACAGGAACTCGACCCAGCCGCCGCCGATGGTGCCGGACTGCTTGATCGCCCACATCGAGGACGGGAACTGCGCCGCGATCGAGGTGAAGATCAGCAGCGACATGCCGTTGCCGATGCCGCGGTCGGTGATCAGCTCGCCCAGCCACATGATGACCGTGGTGCCGGCCGTCATCGTGATCACCATGACCGCGATCCGGAACACGCTGGTGTCCGGGACGATCTGGTTGTTCACGGGGCAGCCGGAGAAGAGCGCGCCGCTGGAGGCCGTCGCCACGATGCCGGTGCCCTGGAGCACGGCGAGCGCGATGGTCAGGTAGCGGGTGTACTGGGTGATCTTCGCCTGGCCGGCCTGGCCCTCCTTCTTCAGCGCCTCGAGCCGCGGGATCACGACGGTGAGGAGCTGGAGGATGATGCTCGCGGTGATGTACGGCATGATGCCGAGCGCGAAGATCGTCAGCTGGAGGAGCGCGCCGCCGCTGAACAGGTTGACGAGTCCGAAGAGGCCGGTGTTCTTGGCTTCCTTCACACACTCGTTCACGGCCGTGAAGCTCACGCCGGGGATCGGGATGTGCGAGCCCAGCCGGAACAGCACCATGATGCCCAGCGTGAACAGCAGCTTCTTGCGCAGGTCGGGCGTCTGGAACGCCCGCGCGAACGCACTGAGCACGGTGCCTCCTGCGCCTCCCGCACGTCGTCGGCGGGAGGGTCGGTCCTGAATGGGGAGTTTGCGGGTCGGGCTCCCGTACAGACGGCACAGGCGAGCCTACGCGCAGCCTACAAGGGAACTCCACGGACTCTAACAGTGCGCAGCCACTCGAAAGAAGCGCGTACCGCCCCTCCCCCACTCACGGGGTACGGGATGCCCGGTTTTGCCACACAAAAGAACGAGGGCCCCGGAAGAAGGAATCCCCGGGAAAAAGAACGAGCCCCGCACCTCCCGAAGGAGATGCGGGGCTCGCATCAGGTCAGCGCGCTCAGACGAGCTCGGTGACGGTACCGCCGGCGGCGGTGATCTTCTCGGCGGCGGAGCCGGAGACGGCGTCGACCGTCACCTGCAGCGCGACCGAGATCTCGCCGGTGCCGAGCACCTTGACGAGGGAGTTCTTACGAACCGCGCCCTTGGCGACCAGGTCCTCGACGGTGACCTCTCCACCCTGCGGGTAGAGCTCGGCCAGCTTGTCGAGGTTGACGACCTGGAACGTGATCTTGAACGGGTTCTTGAAGCCCTTCAGCTTCGGCAGGCGCATGTGGAGGGGCATCTGGCCACCCTCGAAGCGCTGCGGAACCTGGTAGCGGGCCTTGGTGCCCTTGGTGCCACGACCGGCGGTCTTACCCTTGGAGCCCTCACCACGACCCACGCGGATCTTCTCGGTCTTGGCACCCGGGGCGGGACGCAGGTTGTGGATCTTGATCGGGTTGTCGCCCATGATCAGTCCACCTCCTCAACCGTCACCAGGTGACGGACCGTCTGGGCCATCCCGCGGATCTCGGGACGGTCCTCCTTCACCACGACGTCGTGCATGCGCTTGAGACCAAGCGAACGCAGGGTGTCACGGTGATTCTGCTTGCTGCCGATGTACGACTTGGTCTGCGTGATCTTCAGGCGAGCCATCAGGCGCTCACCCCTGCAGCGCGGGCCCGCAGCAGCGCGGCCGGGGCCACGTCCTCCAGCGGGAGGCCACGACGGGCGGCGATCTCCTCGGGGCGCACGAGGCCCTTCAGAGCGGCCACCGTGGCGTGCACGATGTTGATCGCGTTGTCCGAGCCGAGCGACTTCGACAGGATGTCGTGGATGCCGGCGCACTCCAGGACGGCGCGCACCGGACCACCGGCGATAACACCGGTACCGGGGGCGGCGGGCTTCAGCAGCACGACGCCGGCGGCCTTCTCACCCTGGATGGGGTGCGGAATGGTGCCCTGGATACGGGGGACCTTGAAGAAGTTCTTCTTGGCCTCCTCAACACCCTTGGCGATGGCGGCCGGAACCTCCTTCGCCTTCCCGTAACCAACACCCACGGTGCCCTCGCCATCGCCCACCACGACCAGCGCGGTGAAGGAGAAGCGACGACCACCCTTGACAACCTTGGCGACACGGTTGATCGCGACGACGCGCTCGACGTAAGCGGTCTTCTCGACGGCGGGGGCGTTGCCCCGGTCGTCACGCTTACGGTCGCGCCGCTCGCCACCGGTGCCGCCGCCGGCGCCGCTACCGCGGCGCTGGGGTCCAGCCATTGGAATTACCTCTCTCGATTACGTCCGCCGACAGAGTCGACGAGCGGCTTAGAAGTCGAGCCCGGCCTCACGGGCCGCGTCCGCCAGGGCGGCGATGCGGCCGGCGTACCGGTTGCCCGCGCGGTCGAACACGACCGCCTCGATGCCGGCGGCCTTGGCGCGCTCGGCGACCAGGCTCCCGACCTTCTTGGCCAGCTCGGTCTTGTCGCCCTCGGCGCCCTTGATGGACACGTCGAGGGTGGACGCCGACGCCAGGGTGTGACCCTTGGCGTCGTCGATGACCTGGGCGACCATGTGACGGTTCGAGCGCGTCACAACGAGACGCGGACGCACCTCGGTGCCGACGACGCGCTTGCGAACGCGGATCGCGCGGCGCTTGCGAGCGGCGCTCTTGTAGGCGTTGCCCTTGCCGATCTTGACAGAGACGCTCATCGCTTACTTACCACTCTTTCCGACCTTGCGGCGGATGACCTCGCCCGCGTACTTGACGCCCTTGGCCTTGTACGGGTCGGGCTTGCGCAGCTTGCGGATCTTCGCGGCGACCTCGCCGACCTTCTGCTTGTCGATGCCGTCCACGTGGAACTTGGTGGGCGACTCGACGACGAAGGAGATGCCCTCCGGCGCGGGGACCAGGATGGGGTGGCTGTAGCCGAGCTGGAACTCCATGTCGGAGCCCTTCGCAGCGACTCGGTAGCCGACACCGCTGATCTCCAGCGACTTGCGGTAGCCCGCGGTCACGCCGGTGATCATGTTCGCCACCAGCGTGCGGGTCAGGCCGTGCAGGGCCTTCGAGCGACGCTCGTCGTTCGGGCGGGTGACGAGCACGATGCCGTCCTCGCCCTTGCCGATCTCGATCGGCTCGGCGACGACGTGGGTGAGGGTGCCCTTGGGGCCCTTCACCGAGACCGCCTGGCCATCGATGGTGACGTCCACGCCAGCGGGGACCTGGATGGGCAGCCGTCCAATGCGCGACATTGCTGTACCTCCGTTTCCCGAATTACCAGACGTAGGCGAGAACTTCTCCGCCTACGCCCTTCTTGGCGGCCTGCTTGTCGGTCAGGAGGCCGGACGACGTGGAGATGATGGCCACGCCCAGGCCGCCGAGAACCTTCGGCAGGTTGGTGGACTTTGCGTAAACGCGCAGACCCGGCTTGCTGATCCGCTTGATGCCGGCGATCGAGCGCTCACGGTTGGGGCCGAACTTGAGCTCGATGGTCAGCTTCTTGCCGACCTCGCCCTCGACGGGCTCCTCAACCTTGTAGGAGGAGATGTACCCCTCCTGCTGCAGGATCTGGGCGACGTGCGCCTTGATCTTGCTGGCCGGCATCGCCACGGAGTCGTGGTACGCCGAGTTCGCGTTACGCAGACGCGTGAGCATGTCTGCGATGGGGTCGGTCATGGTCATGATGGCCTCAGGCCTCTCTCGCCGTGGTTTCTCCGCACCAGGTCCCCCCGCCGCACTCTTCCGAGTGCGTCAGGGGCACAAGCGCAGGGGACCTACGACGTAGTAAGACTGGGTGCGAGCCCTCCCAGAAGAGGACCACGGACAACCATGGGGAAGCCGTGGCAGGGGGCCCGACCCCACAACCTTACGGGATTCCGTAAGGAGGCCCAAAACGAGCCGGTGTGGGATCGGGCACCTCTGCTTCGCTAGCGGTGCCTAGGGCTCTGGATTACCAGGAGCTCTTGGTCACGCCCGGCAGCTCGCCGCGGTGCGCCATCTCGCGGAGGCACACACGGCACAGGCCGAACTTGCGGTACACCGAGTGCGGACGGCCGCAGCGCTGGCACCGGGTGTAGGCCCGGACGCCGAACTTCGGCTTGCGCTCGGACTTCGCGATGAGGGACTTCTTCGCCATTGGCTCACGCCTCCTTGAACGGGAAGCCCAGAGCGCGCAGGAGCGCCCGGCCCTCGTCGTCGGTCTGAGCGGTGGTCACGACGGTGATGTCCATACCGCGCTGACGGTCGACCTTGTCCTGGTCGATCTCGTGGAACATAACCTGCTCGGTCAGACCGAAGGTGTAGTTGCCACGGCCGTCGAACTGCTTCGGGGAGAGGCCACGGAAGTCACGGATACGCGGCAGGGCCAGCGACACCAGACGGTCCAGGAACTCCCACATGCGGTCACCACGGAGGGTGACGTGCGTGCCGATCGGCTGGCCCTCGCGCAGCTTGAACTGCGCGATGGACTTGCGAGCCTTGGTCACGGCCGGCTTCTGACCGGTGATCGCGGTCAGGTCGCGGATCGCGCCCTCGATCAGCTTGCTGTCACGGGCGGCCTCGCCGACACCCATGTTGACCACGACCTTGACCAGGCCGGGGATCAGCATGACGTTCTCGTACGAGAACTGCTCCTGCAGCTGGCCCTTGATCTCGGAGTTGTAACGCTCCTTGAGGCGGGGGGCCACCTTCTCAACAGTCGTCTCAGACATCAGATGTCCTCACCGGTTCGCTTGGCAACGCGGATCTTGTTGCCCTCGTCGTCGAAGCGGTAGCCAACGCGGGTGACGACCTTCTTGCCGTCCTTCTCCACGACCAGCTGGACGTTGGAGACGTGAACCGGGGCCTCGACGGTGACGATGCCACCCTGGGTGCCCGGACCCGGCTTGGTGTGCT
This sequence comes from Kitasatospora sp. NPDC051705, assembly GCF_044453265.1. Classification (NCBI taxonomy): domain Bacteria; kingdom Bacillati; phylum Actinomycetota; class Actinomycetes; order Kitasatosporales; family Streptomycetaceae; genus Kitasatospora; species Kitasatospora sp. NPDC051705. Next base: position 189,735 of record NZ_JBITCO010000005.1, read on the forward strand.
TCTTGACCCGGTTCACACCCTCGACCAGGACCTTGTTCTCAGCGGGGATGGCCTGGATGACCTTGCCCTGCTTGCCCTTGTCCTTGCCGGTGATGACCTGAACCAGGTCACCCTTCTTGATCTTCATGCTGTTCGCCATGGGTTAGAGCACCTCCGGCGCCAGCGAGATGATCTTCATGAACTTCTTGTCGCGCAGCTCGCGGCCGACCGGGCCGAAGATACGGGTGCCACGGGGGTCACCCTCGGTGTTCTTCAGCACGACAGCGGCGTTCTCGTCGAAGCGGATGTACGAGCCATCCGGACGACGACGCTCCTTGACGGTGCGGACGACGACGCACTTGACGACGTCACCCTTCTTCACCGAACCACCGGGGATCGCGTCCTTGACGGTCGCGACGATGACGTCCCCGATTCCGGCGTAGCGACGACCGGAGCCACCGAGAACACGGATGCAAAGGATCTCCTTGGCACCAGTGTTGTCGGCAACACGCAGTCGCGACTCCTGCTGGATCACAGCTTTCTCCTGATCGTCAACGAGAGTCGACGGGCCGGCCGCTGCTCACACCGGCGTCCCGGGGGGACCCGCTGCACATACGGCCGTACCACATCGGCTTCGTTACTTGGCCTTCTCGAGGATCTCGACGACGCGCCAGCGCTTCGTCGCGGACAGCGGGCGGGTCTCCGCGAGGAGGACCCGGTCGCCGATGCCGCAGGCGTTGGCCTCGTCGTGCGCCTTCAGCTTGTTCGTACGGCGGATGACCTTGCCGTACAGAGCGTGCTTGACGCGGTCCTCGACGGCGACGACGACGGTCTTGTCCATCTTGTCGCTGACGACGAGACCCTCACGGGTCTTGCGGAAACCGCGCGTCTCGTTGGTGTTCTCAGTCATCAGGCGTTCTCCACCGTCTCGATGCCCAGCTCGCGCTCGCGCATCAGGGTGTAGATCCGCGCGATGTCCTTACGGACGAGCTTGAGCCGTCCGTGGTTGTCGAGCTGCCCGGTCGCCGCCTGGAAGCGGAGGTTGAACAGCTCCTCCTTGGCCTCGCGAAGCTTGGCAACGAGACCCTCGTTGTCCAGCGAGCGAAGCTCAGCAGCCTTGGTAGCGGCCGACATCAGCTCTCACCGTCCTCGCGCCGGACGATCCGGCACTTCATCGGCAGCTTGTGCGCGGCGCGGGTGAGCGCCTCGCGAGCAACCTTCTCGTTCGGGTACGACAGCTCGAACATGACCCGACCCGGGTGCACGTTCGCGATCCACCACTCCGGCGAACCCTTACCGGAACCCATGCGGGTCTCGGCCGGCTTCTTGGTCAGCGGACGGTCCGGGTAGATGTTGATCCAGACCTTGCCGCCACGGCGGATGTGACGGGTGATCGCGATACGAGCGGACTCGATCTGACGGTTCGTCACGTAGGCCGGGGTCACGGCCTGGATGCCGAACTGGCCGAACGCCAGCTCGGTGCCACCCTTGGAAGCGCCGCGACGCTTCGGGTGGTGCTGCTTGCGGTGCTTGACCCGACGGGGGATCAGCATTGCGGTCAGGCCTCCGTTCCGGTGTTCTCGGCAGCCGGAGCCTCGGCGACCGGGGCCGCGGGGGCCTCGGCAGCGGCGGGACGACGGCCGCGGCCACCGCGCTCGCCACCACGGCGCTCGCCACCGCGGGCGGGACGACCACCCTCGGGACGGGCCGGGCGGTTGCCCGAGCGGGCAGCGGCGTTCTCAGCGCGGACCTCGGCGATGTTCTTGACGTCGCCCTTGTAGATCCAGACCTTCACGCCGATGCGGCCGAAGGTGGTCTTGGCCTCGAAGAAGCCGTAGTCGACGTTCGCGCGCAGGGTGTGCAGCGGCACACGGCCCTCGCGGTAGAACTCCGAACGGCTCATCTCGGCGCCGCCGAGACGACCGGAGCACTGGACCTTGATGCCCTTGGCGCCGGACTTCATGGTGCCCTGCATCGACTTGCGCATGGCACGGCGGAACGACACGCGGGAGGACAGCTGCTCCGCGACGCCCTGAGCCACGAGCTGGGCGTCCAGCTCGGGGTTCTTGACCTCGAGGATGTTCAGCTGGACCTGCTTGCCGGTCAGCTTCTCGAGGTCGCCGCGGATGCGGTCGGCCTCGGTGCCACGGCGGCCGATGACGATGCCGGGGCGGGCGGTGTGGATGTCAACGCGGACGCGGTCGCGGGTGCGCTCGATCTCGACCTTGGAGATGCCGGCGCGCTCCATGCCCTTCGTCATCATGCGACGAATGGCGACGTCTTCCTTGACGTAGTCCTTGTACAGCTTGTCGGCGTACCAGCGGGACTTGAAGTCCGTGCTGATGCCGAGGCGGAACCCGTGCGGGTTAACCTTCTGGCCCATTACCGGGTCCCTTCCTTGCTGCTGACGACCACGGTGATGTGGCTGGTCCGCTTGCGGATCCGGTAGGCACGGCCCTGGGCGCGCGGACGGAACCGCTTCAGGGTCGGGCCCTCGTCAACGTACGCCTCAGAGATGTAGAGGTCGTCCACGTTGGAGTGGTTGTAGTTGTGCGCGGCGTTGGCAATGGCGCTGTCGAGCACCTTGCCGACCGGCACGGTGGCGGCCTGCGGAGCGAAACGCAGGACGGCCTGGGCCTCCGTGGCGTTCAGGCCACGGATGAGGTCCACCACGCGGCGGGCCTTCATGGGCGTGACGCGGATGTACCGCGCCTGGGCCCTGGCTTCCATGGTTGTCCCCTTAATGGAGTAAGTCATTGAGTCGTTCTGGCGCTGAAGCTCAGGCGACTTAGCGACGCTTCGACTTGCGGTCGTCCTTGACGTGACCGCGGAACGTGCGGGTCGGAGCGAACTCGCCGAGCTTGTGGCCGACCATCGACTCGGTGACGAACACCGGGACGTGCTTGCGGCCATCGTGGACCGCGATCGTGTGACCGAGCATGCTCGGGGAGATCACGGAACGACGGGACCAGGTCTTGATGACGTTCTGGGTACCCGCCTCGTTCTGAACGTCCACCTTCTTGATGAGGTGGCCGTCGATGAAGGGGCCCTTCTTGAGACTGCGCGGCATCTGACCTGCTCCTAGCGCTTCTTGTTGGTCTTGCGGCGGCGCACGATGAGCTTGTCCGACGCCTTGTTCGGGCGACGGGTACGGCCCTCGGGCTTACCCCACGGCGAGACCGGGTGGCGACCACCGGAGGTCTTACCCTCACCACCACCGTGCGGGTGGTCGATCGGGTTCATGGCGACACCACGCACGGTCGGGCGGACGCCCTTCCAGCGCATACGGCCGGCCTTGCCCCAGTTGATGTTCGACTGCTCGGCGTTGCCGACCTCACCGATGGTGGCGCGGCAGCGGGCGTCGACCAGGCGAATCTCACCGGAGGGCATGCGCAGGTGCGCCATCTTGCCCTCACGCGCCAGCAGCTGGATGCCGGAGCCGGCGGAGCGGGCCAGCTTGGCACCGCCGCCGGGACGCAGCTCAACCGCGTGGATGGTGGTACCGACCGGGATGTTGCGCAGCGGCAGGTTGTTGCCCGGCTTGATGTCGGCGCCAGCGCCGTTCTCGATCCGGTCGCCCTGCGTGATGCCGCGCGGCGCGATGATGTAGCGCTTCTCGCCGTCCGCGTAGTGCAGGAGCGCGATGCGCGCGGTGCGGTTCGGGTCGTACTCGATGTGCGCGACCTTGGCCGGCACGCCGTCCTTGTCGTGACGACGGAAGTCGATCACGCGGTAGGCGCGCTTGTGACCGCCACCCTGGTGGCGAGCGGTGACACGACCGGCGTTGTTACGGCCGCCCTTGCTGTGCAGGGGGCGAACCAGCGACTTCTCCGGCGTGGACCGCGTGATTTCTACGAAGTCGGCCACGCTGGAGCCACGACGGCCCGGCGTAGTCGGCTTGTACTTGCGGATGCCCATTTGGCTCTCTCGTCCTCGTCCTAATCGACGATCACGATCTCCTTGTTCAGGAGACCGGACCACCGAAGATGTCGATGCGGTTGCCCTCGGCCAGCGTCACGATGGCGCGCTTGGTGTCCTTGCGCTTGCCAAAGCCCGTCTTGGACCGCTTGCGCTTGCCCTGACGGTTGATCGTGTTGACAGCCTCGACCTTGACCGAGAAGACCGCCTCGACGGCCTGCTTGATCTGGGTCTTGTTGGCGCCCGGCGACACGATGAACGTGTACTTGTTCTCGTCGAGAAGGCTGTAGCTCTTCTCGGAGATGACCGGCTTCACCAGGACGTCACGGGGGTCCGTGAACGTCTTGCTCGTAACGTCGCTCATCAGGCGGCGCTCCCTTCGAGCTCGCCCTCAGCGGCAACGGCCTTGGCGGACGCGGCCGGACCGGCCACGAAACGCTCGAAGGCGGCCTGGGTGAAGACCACATCGTCGGAGACGAGCACGTCGTAGGTGTTCAGCTGACCGGCGTCCAGGATGTGCACGTGCGGCAGGTTGCGAGCGGACTTGAGGCCCAGCTCGTCCGAACGCTCGACGACCAGGAGGACGTTCTTGCGCTCGGTGATCTTGCCGAACAGGCTCTTGGCGGCCTTGGTCGACGGCGCCTCGGTCGCGGTCACGTCGGTGATGACGTGGATGCGGTTGTGGCGGGCCCGGTCGGTGAGCGCACCGCGCAGGGCGGCGGCGATCATCTTCTTCGGGGTCCGCTGCGAGTAGTCGCGCGGCACGGGACCGTGCACGACGCCACCGCCGGCGAACTGCGGCGCACGGGTCGAGCCCTGACGGGCGCGGCCGGTGCCCTTCTGGCGGTACGGCTTCTTGCCGCCACCGCGGACCTCGCCACGAGTCTTGGTCTTGTGGGTGCCCTGACGGGCCGCAGCGAGCTGCGCCACGACGACCTGGTGCATCAGCGGAACGCTGACCTTCGCGTCGAAGATCTCGGCCGGCAGCTCGATGCTGCCGGTCTTGTCGCCAGCCGGCGACAGGATGTCAATGGTGCTCATTTCCTCACAGCCCCTTCGCCGCGGTGCGGACGAGGACGAGGCCGCCGTTCGGGCCCGGGACGGCGCCCTTGATGAGCAGCAGACCCTTCTCCGCGTCGACCGCGTGCACGGTCAGGTTCTGGGTGGTCACACGCTCGTGACCCATCCGACCAGCCATGCGCAGGCCCTTGAACACACGGCCCGGGGTGGCGCAGCCACCGATGGAACCGGGCGAACGGTGCTTGCGCTGGGTGCCGTGACCGGCGCCGAGACCACGGAAGTTGTGGCGCTTCATGACACCGGCGAAGCCCTTGCCCTTGGAGGTGCCGGTCACGTCGACCTTGACACCCGCCTCGAACAGCTCGGCGGTGATCTCCTGGCCCAGGGTGTACTCGGACGCGTCCGAGGTACGGAGCTCGACCAGGTGGCGGCGCGGGGTGACACCGGCCTTGGCGAAGTGACCCGCGAGGGGCTTGTTCACCTTGCGGGGGTCGATCTCGCCGAAGCCGATCTGGACGGCGTCGTAGCCGGCCGGGCTGTCGGCGGTGTGGACCTGGGTCACGACATTGGGCCCAGCCTTGACGACGGTCACCGGGACGACCCGGTTGTTCTCGTCCCAGACCTGGGTCATGCCGAGCTTCTCGCCCAGGATGCCCTTAATCTGCTTAGCCATCTTCGGTGCGCCTCTCAGAGCTTGATCTCGATGTCGACGCCGGCCGGCAGGTCGAGACGCATCAGCGAGTCAACCGTCTTCGGCGTGGGGTCGAGGATGTCGATCAGACGCTTGTGAGTACGCATCTCGAAGTGCTCGCGCGAGTCCTTGTACTTGTGCGGCGAGCGGATGACGCAGTACACGTTCTTCTCAGTGGGCAGCGGCACCGGGCCTGCGACCTGCGCACCAGTCCGGATCACCGTCTCGACGATCTTCTTCGCCGAGGAGTCGATGACCTCGTGGTCGTAGGCCTTGAGCCGGATGCGGATCTTCTGTCCCGCCATGGCTACTCAGTAGTCCTTCTGTCTTAGTCACTGCACGACCTCCCCTCCGACCCCCGCGCTCGGGCGTGTCGCACTCGCGCTTGCAAAAAACCGGCGAAGAGATCGTCGGTTTCAAACTTTCCGGGGTGGGGGGTGCCGGATCGAGGCCCCGCATACGCTTCCCGGAAGATTCCCGTACTTTCGCCCCGCAGCTGCCGTGGCGTCGACTTCACGCTTAACGGCCATCACGGGAACGACGAGTACGTGGGACTCGCTTCCGGTCCTCCCGGCGGGAGGCGCGCAGCATCGGCACTCAACCGAGCAACTTGGACATACTGCCACATGGAGCAGCCCGGATGCCAATCGGGGCCGGTGAGGTCTCCCTCACCGGCCCCGTTCGGGTGACCGTCCTCAGCGGCGCGCGGCGCCGGGCCCCGGCGTCACCAGGGCCGCTTGCTGCCGCAGGTGAGCGCCCACTCCTCGCCGGTCACGTTGGCGCACCACAGCCGGCCCTTGTCGGGCTCGTTGTTGTACTCCTTGAGCTGCTTGTTCACCGGTGCGCAGTCCGTCGGCCCGGCCGGGTCGTACTTCGGGCACTTGCCGTCGCGGTTCACCAGGATGTGGGCGCGCCAGGCGTCCGCACCCATGTCGATGCCCTTGGCGTCGGCCGTCGGCACGAACTCCGGCTTGGTGGTCGGCATGTAGCGGTCCGCGGACCAGGAGGCGGCCATGGTGGCGAACAGCGCCACCGCGCAGACCGCGCCGGCGACCAGCCGGCCGGTGACGGCCGGGCGCAGGGTCAGCGGCACGGGCCCGCCGTCGGTGCCGACGCGCTGCACCGTCCGCAGCCAGCCGGCACCCCGCTGGACGACGAACATCAGGCCGAGCACCGCGAGGATCATCAGCGCGTAGAGGATGATCCAGGTGGTGCGCGGGTACAGCATGACGGCCTTGTCCTTGGCCAGGTGCGAGGCGAAGTAGAAGCGCAGCAGCCAGGCGCTGATCAGGGTCGCCGCGGTGGTCCGGACGGTGATGCTGCGCAGCCCGAGGCCGAGCGCCAGCGCGACGCCGGCCAGCAGCAGCAGCGTGTAGGCGCTCTGCCCGGCGAGCTCACCGTGCCAGGGGAAGTTGTGGTACGTCAGGTCGCCGTTGCGGTCCGAGGCCCAGCTCATGATGTACGCCGGGTCGATGTACACCGAGAGGTAGGCGTACCGGTCCGTGGCCTGGGCGCCGCCCTTGACCAGCTCGTACAGCAGCGGCGAGCCCACCACGCCGGCGCTGACCAGGGTCGCGGCCAGGAACAGCAGCGCGCGCTTGACCCGGGCGGCACCCCGGCGCCACGGCACCAGGAACAGCGTCAGGACGAAGACGCCCGGCGCGGCCCAGACGAACCAGCCCGAGTACCAGAGGAACATCACGCCGAAGGAGGCGCCGAAGCCGACCCCGCGCAGCACGGTGGAGCGCGTGCTCAGCTCGTGCGCCCGGCGCAGCTCGCGCAGGGCCCCGGCCAGCATCGGCACCATGACCAGCATGGTGACGTGGCTGTACGGCCGGATCGGGTCCAGGAAGAGGATCGCCGCCGGGACGGCGATCAGCAGCGCCCAGACCGGGCGCAGCAGCAGGCGCCAGGACAGGTAGGCCATCGGGCCGACCAGCGCGCTGCAGATCAGCTGGACGTCCTTCATGGCGTAGCCGACGCCGCCGACGCCGCCGTAGAACAGCTTCGACCAGACCGCCAGCACGGCCGGGAAGCCGGGCGGGTAGACGCCGGGCAGGCCCTGGCCGCGCAGCATGTCGTTGGCCATGCCCATGAGGTTGCCCGGGTCGCCCTCCTGGCCGCCGAGGCCCCAGTCGGTGCCGTTCAGTGCCACCGCGATGCCGCCGGCGACCACGCCGGTGGCCAGGCCCGCGACGGCCGCGCAGACCAGCCGCTGGAGCACCTGGTAGCGGGCCAGGCTGCCCCGGTAGGCGGCGTAGAGCAGCACCGCGAGGACGGGCAGGCCCACGACGGCCGCGTACTTCTGCACCATGGCCAGGCCGCTGACCTGACCGACCCGGTTGAGCGGGTTGACGTTGATGCGGGTGCAGAGCAGCGTGAAGACGAAGGCCGCCACGATCGAGACCAGGGCCTCGGCCGAGCGCACCGCCCAGGGCCGTGCCAGCAGGCCGTCCATGCGCCCGAGGCGGGCGGCGATCGCGCCCTCCGATTGTCGGGACTCCGCCTGGGAGCCGCCGACCGGGCTGGTGGCCAGATCAGTCATGTCAGTCACTTCCGTGCGGTGGCCACGTCCGGTGAGTGGCATGGAGTGGCGTGGTGGTCGGCGATCGGAGAACAGCGGACATCATAAAACCGCCGCCCGGAGCCCGGGCTCCGGGCGTCGGCCCGCGACGGCCGCTCAGTGCCTGGTCAGCTGCTGCGGACGGCGCGGCCGACCATGGCGCCGGCGTGGGCGAAGTCACCCGCGCCGAGGCGCCCGGCGGCGACCATCAGGGCGTGCAGGCGGGAGGAGAGGTGCAGGTCCGCCGAGCGGGCCGCGGCCGTCCAACCCTTGGCGCGCAGCTCCTTGGAGATCAGCGTGTAGTAGCGCAGCTCCTCGTCGAAGCGCTTGCCGTCCTTGACCCGGTTCGAGGAGTCGCTGGCCTGGTGGCGGCGGTAGCGGAACACCTCGCGCTCGTCGACCAGCAGGTTGCCGCCCTCCATCAGCATGTCGACCATGAAGGCGAGGTCGTGGATGGCGTCGATGTCCGGGCGGTACGGGATCTTCGACAGCGCGGACTGGCGGTAGGTGAGCGACGGCGTGTAGAGCCAGTTGCCGGAGAGCAGGCTCTTCACCGCGGCCTCGCCGCCGATCACGCCGGCCTTGCGGGCCGGGGCGCTGATCCGGCGCTTGACCTTGTCGCCGATGCCGAGCGCGGGCACCAGGTTCCCGTCGCTGTCCATCACCCGCACGCCGGGCTGGACGGCGATCGCGGTCGGGTCGGCCCGCAGGCGCTCCAGGACGACGTCCAGGTAGTCGGGCTCCAGCAGGTCGTCGGCGCCCATCATCGAGACGAACTCGCGCTCGGCCAGGGTGGAGGCCTTGTAGGTGTTGCCGTTCGGGCCGAGCCGCTCCTCGTTGCGGACGTACCGGATCCGTTCGTCGTCCAGGCTCTCGATGTACTCGAGCGCCCGGGTGCCCGGGTACTGGTCATCCACGATGGTCAGCCGCCAGTCCTGCTGGTGCTGGGCCCGGATGCTGTCGATGGTGGCGAACAGGTACTCCGGGTCGCCGTAGTACGGGATGACGAAATCGACGCTCATAACGGCGCCGCACCTCCTGGTCCTGGATCACGCTTCGGTGCCGCCCGGCCGCGGCCGCAGGGCGAGCCAAGTCAACCAGCTTTGCCCGGCCGGTGCGTCGGCCGGTCCGCCCACCCGGGCCCGGAGCCCGGGCGAACCGCGGCGCAAGGGGCCCGAAAGGGAAATTCCGGCGCACGGAAATGCGTCCGGCGGGCGACCCGGAAATGAATCGTCCCGACGATGTCCGGATTTCCCCCGTTTTCAAAACATCCACACCTTCGCAAATGTGGTCTGGACCAATAGGATACCTTCGGAGCGACATGTCGGCCCCCGGCGATCCGGGTTCTGAAGGGCTCCACTCGATGACCATCAGCGTTCCGCAGCACGCCAATAGGCCTCGGCGGTCGCATGCGATACCGGTGACTCCCCCTCCCGTTCAACGGATGAACGGGCGTCAGAGTTCAGCCTGGTGGCTCCCGGTCGAGGGCTTCGTCGGGGTGTCCGCCGCCCTGCTCATGACCTGGGCGGCCCGGTTCGTCCACGTCGATCCCATGGTGCGGGTCGGTCAGGTCAGCGGACTCGCCGGTCTGCAACTCGTCCTGCTGCTCGCGATGGGCGGCACCGTCGGACTTCTGCTGCTCGTGATGCGCCGGTGGCCGGTGCTCCCGCTGCAATTCGGCGCCGCGATATTCGCCGGCCTCTCCAGCGGCGTCCTCGCCGCGGCCGTCTCGCTCGCACTCCGCGGCACCCCCTGGCCGCTCGGCGGTCAGGGCGGCGACGCCGGAGTCCTCCAGGGCTGGGCCTTCAACATCATCCACGGCCAGCCGATCGACGACACCTACCCGCCGCTCTTCCCCCACCTGCTCGGCTGGTACACCCGGCACTTCACCGACGGCGACCCGGGCCACGCGCTGAAGATCGTCAGCCTGGTGTTCATCGCGCTGCTCGGACCGACGGCCTACGTGGCCTGGCGGCTCATCCTCCCCCCGCTGTGGGCCCTCGGCATCGGCGTCACCGCCTCGCTCCCGCTGGCCGACCCGTACAAGCCGTACACCACGATCGTGCTGGTCGGGCTGCTGCCGGTGCTGGCCAAGCTGCTGCAGCTGATCCAGCGCTCCCAGCTCCTCGGCCGCCGCCGCGCGGCCGTCCTGGGCGCCGTCGTCGGGGCGGTGCTCGGGCTGCTGTTCCTGCTGTACTCGGGCTGGTTCGTCTGGTCCGCGGCCGGCCTGGTGCTGATGGGCTTCGTCCTGCTGGTCCGCCAGTGGCGCACCCACGGCACCCCCGCCCTGGTGACGGCCCTGCTGCTGGTCGGCTCGGCCGGCGCGGTCTTCGTCGCGGTGTCCGGCTTCTACCTCACCCGGTTCCTCTCCTCCGCGGGCGGCGCCGTCGACCGCTACTGCTACTTCGACGTCTACACGGAGCCCAGCTACTTCACGATGTGGGGCGGCGACATGCCCGGCGGCCTCGGGCTCGGCGCCTGGCCGCAGCCCGGCGAGATCGGCGGCGTCGGCCTGTTCGCCGTCGTGCTGCTGGTCGGGGCCGCCGCCGCGCTCGTGGTCGGCCCGCGCAACTCCGTGGTGCTGGCCACCGCGGCCGCCGCGGCGAGCGCCTTCCTGATGCGCTACTGGTACGCCTCCCACATGTGGAAGGACCAGGCGGTGATGCTCTACCCGCGCACCAACCAGCAGCTGCTCTACTGCTTCGTCGTGCTCACCGGCCTGGCCCTGTTCCTCGGCGTCGAGCGCCTCCTGGAACGGCGGCACCGGACCGTTCCCCGGGAGCACCCCGAGCGGCCCGGGCGCACGCCCCGCCGCTACGCGCTGGCCTCGCTGTGCGCGCTCGGCCTGCTGATCGGCATGGCCGGCTCGTCCACCGGCAGCCGGTACATGCCCGAGCCCGCCGCCCGGATCGACAGCACCGGCAACCTCGCCCACACCGCCCAGGTCCTGCGCGGGCTGAACGGCGTCTGCTCGCCCTACGCGGACGCCGCGCAGTGCGTCGACCCGGTGCCGCCGGCGGTCTTCGACCAGGCCGCGAAGATCAGGAAGGACCAGGAGAACCAGCAGAAGCCCGAGTACCGGGTGCTGAGCTGCCAGGAGGGCGGCAGCCCGTACCCGCACGCCCCCAAGCCCACCCCCACCACCACCCAGGGGGCCGGTCGGCTGGAGACCCTGGTGGAGGCCCTGGTCCGGGGCTGAGCGCCCCCGGACACGGCCGAGGGCCGGCACCCCGTTCGGGGTGCCGGCCCTCGGCCGTCGGTGCCGGGCGCGCGGCCCTCGGCCCTCGCAGCGGGAGGCGGGTCAGCGGTCGGAGCCGACCGGGGCGTCGAGGCGGTCGTTGTTGTGGCGGACGCCCTCGGTGATGGCGACCGTACGGGCCAGGTCCGTGAGCTTCTTCTCCAGCGAGCGGAAGCGCAGGTAGGTGTTGAGCGTCAGGAAGCCCATGGCGATCACCATCAGGTAGAGCACCAGGTCGGTGCCGCGGCCCACGCCCAGCGCGGTGGCCAGCTTGGTGACGCCGGCCGGCCACAGGATCGCGATCACGTTGGCGATCACGAACAGCGCGAAGGCGATGCGCTTCCACGCCCGGGTGTTCGCGGCGTCCCAGCGCCGGACGAACAGGAGGGCCATGGCCACCGCGGCCAGGACGAGGATCAGCTGAATCCAGAGGTGATTCATCGGCGGTTACGCTCCCGCAGCGAGATGTCGAAGAGGATGTTCACGCCGTTGATCAGGGACTGGCCCTTGGCGCGCGAGTAGTCGGTGTAGAGGATGTCCACCGGGACCTCGGCGACCCGGAGGTCCGAGCCGGCGAGGAAGGAAACGATCTCCGAGGCGTGCGCCATGCCGTTCATGGTGATCCGGATCCGGCTGGCGGCCTCGCGGTTCATCACCCGCAGACCGTTGTGCGCGTCGGTCAGCTTGAGCTTGCGGGCGGTCGGGCTGACGGCCGCGGCGGTGCGGAGCACGACCCGCTTGATCCACGGCACCTGGCCGGTCTGCTCGATGAAGCGGGAGCCGAGCACGATGTCGGCCTCGCCGCCGCGCAGCAGCGCGACCATCTTCTCGACGTCGGCCGTCTGGTGCTGGCCGTCCGCGTCGAAGGTGGCGAAGTACTCCGCGCCCTCCTGCTCCAGGGCGTACCGCAGGCCGGTCTGCAGGGCGGCGCCCTGGCCCAGGTTGACCGGGTGGCGCACCAGGTGCGCGCCGGTCGTCATGACGTGCTTGGCCGTGTCGTCGGTGCAGCCGTCGTCGATCACCACGATGTTGGGGAAGGTCTTGCGTGCCCCTTCCACGACGTCGGCGATCACCTGGCCTTCGTTGTAGGCCGGGATCACCAGCCAGACGTTGTCATACTCGGACACAGGGGGCTCCATGCTTGGCGAACGGCACGGCGGCGCGTGCCTGGGTCTGTCTGTCGTCGGTGGTGATCACGGGCGTCGTCGGCCAATCACGGTCACGTCCCCCGCCCTCACGAGGTCCGCAGCGGCTCGGCCGCACCGCGGTCGTCCAGCCCGGTGTGCCCGGGGGCGGGACGCGAGGGGAACGCCCGGTACAGCGACCAGAGCATCAGGACGGCGCTGACCAGCGCTCCGGCGAGGTACGCGAGCTCGGCGCGCACGCCGACGGCGCCGGGGGCGAGCGCGACGGCTACCAATGCTACGGAACCGGCGGACCAGCCCACCAGCTGCCGGCGGTGCTGCCCGCTCGACATCAGCGCCTGGCCGAAGACCGTCGCGAGGACGTAGCAGAGGGTGCCGAGGACGAGCCACGCGAAGTCCAGCGGGCCGAGCAGGTCCTTGGCGTTGAAGAGCAGCGGGTTGAGCCAGGCGCCGAGGGCGATCACCGGCAGGCCGCCGCCGATGCACATCGCGGCGACGATCGCGGTGGTGCGGGTCAGCACCTTGCGGAACTCGGCGTGGTCGCCGGCCGCGGCGGCGCCGGAGAGCGCGGAGACCATCGAGGCCTGCAGGGCGCTGTAGGCGAAGAGCGGGACGCGGGCCATCACCACGGCCTGGCCGAGGGCGAAGACCAGGGCGTCGGAGGCCTCGGAGTGCTTCGGCGCCAGCAGGCGAACGCAGACGACGGTCGCGTTGACCACCAGCTGGCTGAGCATCACGGAGGCGATCAGCAGGCCGAGGCCGCCGGTGAGCTGGCGCCAGGCGACCTCGGGCCCGGGCGCGCGGTCCGCGAGGATGCCGCGCAGGCCGATCAGCGAGGCGGCGACGGGGGCGACCACCAGGATCAGGCCGAAGGCCAGTGCCGAGTGCAGTCCGATCGCGGCGGTCAGCGCGGCCAGGCCGATGCGCAGGGCGCCGTCGACGGCCAGCTGGGTGCCGTAGGGCCCGAACAGGCCGAGGCCGGCCAGCGCGCCGCGGGAGACCGAGCTCACCGCGAGGCCCGCCATGCCGCCGGCGAGCGCCACCACGAGCGTGCGGTCGCCGCCGAACAGCTGGTCGGCGATCGGGCCCGCGGCGGCGGCCAGCAGGGCGCAGGCCGCCGCGAGGATGGCCAGGGCGAGCAGCAGCATCCGCCGGACCGCCGGCAGCGCGCCGTGCCCGGCCACCTTGCGGGCGGCGACCAGGCGCGTCAGTTCGAGCTCGACGGGCTGGAACAGGCCCCAGCCGATCGACATCACGATGGTCCAGAGCATCGTCACCCTGGCTGCGCCGGCCGTCCCGAGGCTGTAGCCCACGAGCGCCATGTAGACGTACGCCGAGGCGCCGAGCACGACCGTCCCACCGATCACGAGCCGCGCCCCCGGGGGTAGGACCCCAAGCAGCTTGGCGATCGGGTTCTTCATCACATGATCACCGAATTCATCGGCCGACCTTGCCACACGTCTCCGCACGAGGCCGGCCCGGCCGTGCGATTGCTGTGAATAGTAGCGGGTGGGCGTGAACATCCGATGACGGTGGGTCCCACCGTCAGCCACCGGGGAAGGTACGGCCCCACGGCTCCGTCCAGAGGTTCTGAGGATCGCTCAGCACCGTCACCGTGACACCGGCCGCGGCCAGGTCCCGCTTGATCCGTTCGCCCACCGACCGGTCCGCGGTCACGATGGTCGGCCGCACCGGCGCGGCCGGGAGCTTGGCGATGGCGCCCTTGAGGCGACCCATCGACTTCTGGTAGTCCTCCTCCTTCACCTGGGGGCCGCCGATCGACACCCAGTGGATGTCGTAGAGCGCCGCCATGTCGCCGCCGCGCCGGTTCATCAGCGAGGCGAGCCAGGTGGCCTTGAGGTTCTTGTAGTCGTCGTTGGCGAAGAGCACGATCACCGGGCCCGCGCTCGGGATGTCCAGCGCCGCCGCGCCCTTGGGGCCCATGTCCCCCTTGAACTCGCCGCGCCCCCAGACCACCAGCCGGTTGCCGGACCACGCCGAGGGGTTGTCCTCGGTGGTCAGGAAGCCCCACTGCACGTTGGCGAAGAGGCTGAGCGCGGCGGCCACGGCCAGCCCGGAGGCCACCAGCTCGCCGGCCCGCCGCCGCAGCGTGCGGGCGCTCCCCCGGTACGCGGGCTGGAGGGCGATCCCGACGGCGCCGAGCGAGATCAGGCTGACCACGACGCCGACGGCCGTCATCTTGTGGATGTAGTAGGAGTACCGCCCGATGCTGTGCAGCTGGTACGCGGCGAAGGCGCTGAGCAGCGCGCCGGTGCCGAGCAGCACCGCGAGGTGGGCCTGGCCGGAGGCGGTCCTGCGGTAGCGCGGCATGGCCGCGGCGAGCAGGCCGAGCAGCCCGCCGCCGATCAGCACCGCGCGGTCGGCCTCGACGCTCGGGCCGCTCATGTTCGAGGCGCCGGCCACGTCCAGGTCGCCCATCAGCGAGAGGACGCTCGGCAGCGCCGCCACGCCCAGCGCGCACGCCAGCGCGCCGGCGGTCCACCACCAGCTCCACGGGAGCCTGCGCCGGTGCACCACCACCGCGCCCAGCAGGGCCACGCCCACGAAGGCGCCGTAGATGTTGTAGGTGTAGGTGACGGTGATCAGACCGGCCGAGGCGGCCAGCAGGAACTCGACGGGGCCCATCGCGGGGCGGATCAGCACGGCGAGCGCGAGCGCGATCAGCAGCAGGCCGATGAAGGTCGAGTCGAAGCCGTGGATCAGCAGGTCCGTGTAGTTGCTCGCGAACATGAGGGCGCCGACGCTCGCGCACACCGCGGCGCACCGCCACCCGTACAGCCGCGGCCCGGCGATCCACCGGGCGGCCCAGACCAGCGCGGCGCAGAACAGCGCGTAGGCCAGCAGCAGGTACAGGAAGTACCGGTTCATCGTGTAGAGCATGTCGCCGGGGTCGGCGCCGGAGTGGACCACCGCGTCGACCCAGGCCAGCAGGAAGTGCGAGCCCTGCGGGTACGTCACCTCGGACGGCGGGATCAGGAAGTTCCGGGCGGCCTCCTGGTGGAGGAAGTTGAAGCCGCCGACGCCCTGGATGCCGGAGAAGAAGGAGAAGTGCGCGAGGCGGTCCTCGGAGGTGGCGAACAGCGCGACCCGCTCGGCCGCCGACGTCCCCGCGACGGGGTGGAAGAGGTAGTGCCAGATGCCGTAGCCGGTGCCCAGGACCAGCAGGTCGGACCAGCGGAAGCGCACCGGCAGCCGCGGCGCGCGGCGGGCGGCCCAGGCGGCCACCGTCACCACGCTGAACATCAGACCGGTGGTGGGGATCGGCGACAGGCCCCACGGCCAGAGCGAGAAGAGCAGACCGAAGGTCAGCACCGAGCCGGCCAGCAGCAGCCCGGCCACGAACAGCCGGTCCAGCAGCACGCCGCCGACCCTGATCACGGCGGCTATCGCGAGCAGCAGCAGCGGCAGCAGCACCACGCCCAGGTGCAGCGTGACCAGCCCGGCCGGCACCAGCCAGGACAGTGCGAGCCCCCCGGCCAGCACGAGCGGGCTGCGGCGGCCGGGCCGCCCCCCGCCGGTCGGGGCGGGTGGCGGCCCCGGCGGCGAGGTCGGTCGCGAGGCCTCGCGCTCGCGCTCGGGCGTGGAATGTACGGTCGACACGGTGCCGTGCCCCTTCGGTCGGAGTCCCTGCCGCCCGTCTCCCCCAGCCGGGTGCGGACTTCCTCTACCGTGAGCGGGCAGGCTACGAGCGCCCAGCATACCGAGTAGGCCCTTGCCGACAGCGGCTCAGGGCCCCGGGTGCACGGTCTGCGAACCGTCCGGAGCAACGCCGTTCAGCCGCGGAACACCCAGACCTTCAGCAGGACGAAGCGGGCCACCGTGGCGAGGCCGTTGGCGACGACCAGTCCGGCCACCTCGACCGGTCGGGAGGCGTCCGGCGCGACCTGGTCGAGCAGGGCGAGTACGCCCGCGCTGAGACCGAGTCCGATCAGGAAGGCCACCGCGCCCTGCAGTTGGTGCCGGACCATCCCCTGCGCGCCGGTCACCCCGAAGGTGAACCGCCGGTTGGCCGCGGTGTTGGCCACCGCGCTGACGGCCAGCGCGATCAGGTTGGCCGCCTGCGGGTCGGTGAACCACCGCGCGGCGACGAAGAGCCCCAGGTAGAAGAGGGTGCTGAGGACGCCGATGACCAGGAAGGACGGCAGTTGACGGCGGGTCGGCGGAGCGGGCTCGGACGCCTCCTCCTCGACGACGGTCACCGGCCCCGGCCCCGCTCGTCGTCCTCGGCCGAGTCGTAGCCGACGAAGTAGGTCGGCCGGGCCTGCACCGCCGAGTAGATCCTGCCGACGTACTCCCCTAGCAGTCCGACGCAGATCAGCTGCACGGCGCCGATGAACAGCATGCCGATGAACAGCGACGCCCAGCCCGGTACGGTCGCGCCGAGCACGTAGGAGACGGTGGTGTAGACCCCGAGGCCGATGCAGACCACGAAGCTCACCAGGCCCAGCCAGGTGGCGAGCCGCAGCGGGGCGGCGGAGAAGTTGGTGACGCTGTCCAGCGCCAGCCGGAGCATCTTGGACAGCGGGTAGTGGGTGCCGCCGGCCACCCGCTCCTCACGGACGTACACCACCTCGCCGCTGGGGAAGCCGAGCCACGGCACCAGCAGCCGGTAGACCGGCTGGTGCTCGGGCAGCTGCTTGAGGGCCTCCACGGCCGCGCGGCTGAGCAGCCGGAAGTCGCCGGCCTGGTTGGGCATCCGCTTGCCGACCAGCCGACGCATCAGCCAGTAGTAGGCGCCGGCCGTCCGGCGCTTGAAGGCGGTGTCGGTGCCGCGGTCCCCGCGGACGCCGTAGACCACGTCGAGGCCCTGCTCGCGGGCCAGGTCGAGCATCTCCGGGATCTTCTCCGGCGGGTCCTGCAGGTCGGCGTCGATGCTCACCACGTAGTCGCCGAGGGCCCGGTGGATGCCGGCGGTGAGCGCGGCCTGGTGCCCGGAGTTGCGGGCGAAGCGGACGATGCGGAACTCCGGCCAGTCCTGCCGGATCTTCTGCATCAGGACGGGCGTGGCGTCCGTGCTGCCGTCGTCGACGCCCACGACCTCGTAGTCGGTCCCGAGCCCGTCCAGGATCGGCCGCAGCCGCTCGACGGTGAAGGGGAGCGCCTCCTGCTCGTTGTAGATCGGCATCACGACCGACAACAGTGGTGCCGTAGGCATGCGTTGGATCCCACTTTCCGCGACGGCGGGGCTGGACGGTGGCCCGACAATAACAGCCGGCCATGAGCGACCCGTGAGAGCGACCGGGGGCGGGTGAGGGCCGGATGAAGGCCGAAGGGCTCCGCACACTCGCGTGTGCGGAGCCCTTCGGTTCGCCTGAGCGGTGCAGGCAGGTCAGAACACCGATTACTTGATGATCTTGGTGACCTGGCCGGCGCCGACGGTGCGGCCACCCTCACGGATGGCGAACTTCAGGCCCTCCTCCATGGCGATCGGCTGGATCAGCGCGACCGTCATGCCGGTGTTGTCGCCCGGCATGACCATCTCGGTGCCCTCGGGGAGGGTCACGACGCCGGTCACGTCCGTGGTACGGAAGTAGAACTGCGGGCGGTAGTTGTTGAAGAACGGGGTGTGGCGGCCACCCTCGTCCTTCGACAGGATGTAGGCCTGGGCCTCGAAGTCGGTGTGCGGGGTAACCGAACCCGGCTTGATGATGACCTGGCCGCGCTCGACGTCCTCGCGCTTGATGCCACGGAGCAGCAGACCGACGTTCTCACCGGCCTGGCCCTCGTCGAGCAGCTTGCGGAACATCTCGATGCCGGTGACCGTGGTGGTGGTCTTGGTCTCCTTGATGCCGATGATGTCGACAGTCTCGTTGACCTTGAGGATGCCACGCTCGATGCGGCCGGTGACGACGGTGCCACGACCGGTGATCGTGAAGACGTCCTCGATCGGCATCAGGAACGGCTGGTCCACGGCGCGGGCCGGGGTCGGGATGGCCTCGTCGACGGCGTGCATCAGGCCGAGGAGCTTCTCGCCCCACTCCTTGTCGCCTTCCAGCGCCTTCAGCGCGGAGACGCGGACGACCGGCAGGTCGTCGCCCGGGAACTCGTACTCGGAGAGGAGCTCACGGACCTCGAGCTCGACGAGCTCCAGGATCTCCTCGTCGTCCACCATGTCGGCCTTGTTCAGGGCGACGACGATGTAGGGGACGCCGACCTGGCGGGCCAGGAGGACGTGCTCCTTGGTCTGCGGCATCGGGCCGTCGGTGGCGGCGACGACGAGGATCGCACCGTCCATCTGGGCCGCACCGGTGATCATGTTCTTGATGTAGTCCGCGTGACCCGGGCAGTCGACGTGGGCGTAGTGACGCGCCTCGGTCTGGTACTCGACGTGCGCGATCGAGATGGTGATACCGCGCTGCCGCTCCTCCGGCGCCTTGTCGATCTGGTCGAACGGCGTGAAGGGGTTGATCTCCGGGTACGCGTCGTGCAGCACCTTGGTGATGGCCGCGGTAAGGGTCGTCTTACCGTGGTCAATGTGACCGATGGTGCCGATGTTGACGTGGGGCTTCGTCCGCTCGAACTTCGCCTTCGCCACTGCAGTCCTCCTGAGGACAGTTCTGTACGCCGTGCTGACGTCAGTTGGTCTTTGATCGGGATTGGGCCCGGGGTGCCTGAGCACTCCGCACCGTCCCGCGGGTGGGGGCCGGAGGCACCCGGGAGAATCCGACCGGATCCTCCCGGGACGCCTCCTAATAGCCTAAGGGTTCGCAATCGTCCCGAATGTCGGGACGTTCGCGGCCTCGGGTAGGGAACCGGCTGGTGCCGGTCCTTACTCGCCCTTGGCCTTGGCGATGATCTCCTCCGCCACGGCCTTCGGCACCTCGGCGTACGAGTCGAACTGCATCGAGTAGCTCGCGCGACCAGAGGTCTTGCTGCGCAGATCACCGACGTAGCCGAACATCTCGGAGAGCGGCACCAGCGCCGTGACGACGCGGGCACCGTGACGCTCGTCCATGGACCGGATCTGGCCACGGCGAGAGTTGATGTCGCCAATCACGTCGCCCATGTAGTCCTCGGGCGTGGTGACCTCGACGGCCATCATCGGCTCGAGGAGGACCGGCTTGGCCTTCCGCGCGCCTTCCTTGAACGCCATGGAACCGGCGATCTTGAACGCGAGCTCGGAGGAGTCCACGTCGTGGGCCTGGCCGTCGAGCAGCTTCACGCGGACACCCTGGAGCGGGTAGCCGGCGAGCACACCGAACTCCATGGCCTCCTGCGCACCGGCGTCGACCGACGGGATGTACTCGCGCGGAACGCGGCCACCGGTGACCAGGTTCTGGAACTCGTAGCCCTCGCCGGACTCGATCGGCTCGATCGCGATCTGCACCTTGGCGAACTGACCGGAACCACCGGTCTGCTTCTTGTGGGTGTAGTCGATGCGCTCGACGGCCTGACGGATCGTCTCGCGGTACGCGACCTGCGGCTTGCCGACGTTGGCCTCGACCTTGAACTCACGCTTCATACGGTCGACCAGCACCTCGAGGTGCAGCTCGCCCATACCCGCGATGATGGTCTGGCCGGTCTCCTCGTCCGTGTTGACCTGGAAGGACGGGTCCTCCTCGGCGAGGCGCTGGATGGCGATACCCAGACGCTCCTGGTCACCCTTGGACTTGGGCTCGATGGCGACGCGGATGACCGGGGCCGGGAAGTCCATGGACTCCAGGATGACCGGGTTCTTCTCGTCGGCCAGCGTCTCACCGGTGGTGGTCTGCTTCAGGCCCATGACGGCGACGATGTCGCCGGCGCCCACCGACTCGATCTCCTCACGCTTGTTCGCGTGCATGCGGTAGATCTTGCCGATGCGCTCCTTCTTGCCCTTCACGGCGTTCAGCACCGAGGTGCCGGACTCCAGGCGGCCGGAGTAGATCCGGACGAAGGTGAGCTTGCCCAGGTGCGGGTCGGACATGATCTTGAACGCCAGCGCGGCCAGCGGCTCGTCGTCCGAGGCCTTGCGGGAGATCGTGGTCTCCGGGTCGTTGGGCTTGGTGCCCTCGATCGACTCGATGTCCAGCGGCGACGGCAGGTACTTGACGACCGCGTCGAGCAGGGGCTGCACGCCCTTGTTCTTGAACGCGGTGCCGCAGAAGATCGGCGTGAAGGCCGACTCCAGGGTGCCCTTGCGGATCGCCGTGTAGAGCAGCTCCTCGGGGACCTCTTCGCCCTCCATGGCGAGCATCATCACGTCATCGCTGACGTTCGACACCTCGTCCAGGAGACGCTCGCGGTACTCGTTCGCCTGCTCCTGCAGCTCGGCCGGGATGTCGACGATGTCGTACATCTCGCCCTTGGCGGCCTCGGCGGACCAGACCAGGGCCTTCATGCGGACCAGGTCGACGACGCCCTTGAAGTCCGCCTCGGCACCGATCGGGAGCTGCATCACCAGCGGGGTCGCGCCGAGGCGCTCCACGATGGTGTCGACGCAGAAGAAGAAGTTCGCGCCCGTGCGGTCCAGCTTGTTGATGAAGCAGATGCGCGGGACGCTGTAGCGGTCAGCCTGCCGCCACACGGTCTCGGACTGGGGCTCGACACCGGCGACACCGTCGAACACCGTCACGGCACCGTCGAGGACGCGCAGCGAACGCTCCACCTCGACGGTGAAGTCGACGTGACCCGGGGTGTCGATGATGTTGATGGTGTTGTCGACGCCGTCGACCGTCCAGTGACAGGTCGTCGCGGCCGACGTGATCGTGATGCCGCGCTCCTGCTCCTGCTCCATCCAGTCCATGGTGGCAGCGCCATCGTGGACCTCACCGATCTTGTACGAGACACCGGTGTAGAACAGGATCCGCTCGGTGGTGGTGGTCTTGCCCGCGTCGATGTGCGCCATGATCCCGATGTTGCGGACCCTGGCGAGGTCAAGGGAGGTTGCAGCCATGGTGGCTCGTTCTCTCTCTGTCTAGTGACGGGGTACGGACTACCAGCGGTAGTGCGCGAAGGCCTTGTTGGACTCGGCCATCTTGTGGGTGTCCTCGCGACGCTTCACGGAAGCGCCCAGGCCGTTGCTGGCGTCGAGGATCTCGTTCATCAGGCGCTCGGTCATGGTCTTCTCGCGACGGGCGCGGGAGTAACCGACCATCCAGCGCAGCGCCAGGGTGCTGGCGCGGCCCGGACGGACCTCGACCGGAACCTGGTAGGTCGCGCCACCGACACGGCGGGACTTGACCTCGAGGGCCGGCTTGACGTTCTCCAGCGCGCGCTTCAGCGTCACGACCGGGTCCGAGCCGGTCTTCTCACGGACGCCCTCGAGGGCGCCGTAGACGATCCGCTCGGCGGTGGAGCGCTTGCCGTGCAGCAGGATCTTGTTGACCAGCTGGGTGACGACCGGGGAGCCGTAAACCGGGTCGATGATGACCGGGCGCTTCGGGGCGGGGCCCTTACGAGGCATTCTTACTTCTCCTTCTTGGCGCCGTAGCGGCTGCGAGCCTGCTTGCGGTTCTTGACACCCTGGGTGTCAAGCGAACCGCGGATGATCTTGTAGCGGACACCAGGAAGGTCCTTCACACGACCACCGCGCACCAGCACGATGGAGTGCTCCTGCAGGTTGTGGCCCTCGCCCGGGATGTAAGCGGTGACCTCGATCCCGCTGGTGAGGCGCACACGGGCGACCTTGCGGAGAGCCGAGTTCGGCTTCTTCGGGGTGGTCGTGTACACACGCGTGCAGACCCCACGGCGCTGCGGGGAGCCGTTCAGCGCGGGAGTCTTGTTCTTCTCGACCTTGTCCTGCCGGCCCTTTCGGACCAGCTGCTGGATCGTAGGCACCGTTTCTCCGTTTTCTGTGTGCCAAGGCTTGGTGGAACTAACCTGCGGTGATCCCTCACACACGGCCCCGTGGTCGACCCACGCGGTCGGGTGTGTTGGGCTTATTCCGACACGGAATCCCATGGCTGATGTACAGCGACGGCGCTCAACGCGCGGGGCGCTGGAAGGCGCTCCGGCTCGGCGCGGCGACCGGTGTGCATGCACGCACAAGGACCCGGGGACACCCCAGGCACAAGGTCAGAGCGTACCTAGCGCATCGGGCGCGGTCAAAACAAATGCAACGCCGCAGGTCGCGGCCATCGGCCGGATGTCGCGGGAGTGTCCCGCGCACGACCACCCGGTGTCCGGCCGCCCTCCAACCGCTCTACCACAGCCGGACGGCCGCCGCCACCCGGGCCGCTCCGCCCGCGGCCCCTCCCGGGCGGCGGCGCGCCGGGTGCCGGGGCGCCGCGGCGCACCCGCCGGAACCCGCCGCGGACACGGCGCGCCCCCTCGTTCGGCCCAGTCGCTCAGGGGATGCTCAAAGCGGGCGACAGCCCGTTCGGCCGGTGCCAGGCTGGGCCAGAAGACGACCGACCACGAACAGAGAAGGCCGCCATGCAGGCGTCAGCGCCGCCGTCCGACCGACCCGGATCCGCCCCTCCGCCCGCCGTCAGCATCCAGGGGTTGTGGAAGCACTTCGGCGGGCAGGCCGCGGTCGCCGGACTCAGCCTGGAGCTGCCCGCCGGTGCGTTCATCGGCCTGGTCGGCCCGAACGGCGCCGGCAAGACCACCACCCTGTCCATGGTCACCGGCCTGCTCCGGCCCGACCAGGGCACCGTCCTCGTCCACGGCGGCGACGTCTGGGCCGACCCCGTCGCGGTGAAGGCCCGGATCGGCATCCTCCCCGAGGGCCTGCGGATGTTCGAGCGGCTCAGCGGCCGCGAACTCCTCCAGTACAACGGGCGGCTGCGCGGCCTGCCCGGCCCCGAGGTGGACCGCCGGGCCGAGGAGCTGCTGGCCGTCCTGGACCTCGCCCGGGACGCCGACAAGCTGGTCGCCGACTACTCCACCGGCATGCGCAAGAAGATCGGCCTGGCCGCCGCCCTGCTGCACAACCCCGACGTGCTCTTCCTCGACGAGCCCTTCGAGGGCGTCGACCCGGTCTCCGCGCAGACCATCCGCGGCGTGCTCAAGCGGTACGCCGCGGCCGGCTCCACGGTGGTCTTCTCCAGCCACGTGATGGAGCTCGTCGAGCAGCTCTGCGACTGGGTCGCCGTGGTCAACGCCGGCCGGGTGATCGCCCAGGGCCCGCTGGACGCCGTCCGCGACGGGCGCAGCCTGCACGAGGCCTTCCTCGACCTGATCGGCGTGCGCGAGGACGACGGCCAGGCGCTCGGCTGGCTCGGCGGCGGCCGGACCGGCGGCGACCACCACGGCGGCGGCCGGACCGGCGGCGACCAGACCGGGGGCGACCGGTGACCACCACCGCCACCACATCCGCCCGCACCGCCGGCGTGCCCGACGGCGGCACCGTCGTCCGCGCCCTGGTCGCGCTCAAGCTGCGGCTGCTGCGCAACGGCCTGCGCCGCAGCCCCGGCCGGACGGCCGTGTACGTCATCGGCGGCGTCGTCGGCCTGGCCTTCGCGGCCGGCATCGCCCTCGCCCTCGCCCTGCTGAACGGGCGGTTCGCCGGCTCCGGGGACGCCGGGGTGATGCTGCTCGGCGTCCTCACCCTCGGCTGGGCCGCACTGCCGCTGTTCCTGTTCTCCAGCGACGAGAGCGCCGACCCGACCCGGCTCACCATGCTGCCGCTGCGGCCCGGCCCGCTGCTGCGCGGGTCGCTGCTGGCCGCACTGATCGGGCCCGGCCCGGTGGTCAGCCTGGTGCTGGTGACCGGCGCGGCGCTGTCCGGCGCCGACGGCGCCGCCTCGGCGGCGGCCGCCGTGGTCGGCGTGCCGCTCGCCGTGCTCTGCCTGGTCACGCTCTCCCGCGCGGTGGCCGCGGGCAACGCCCGGATGCTCTCCAGCCGGCGCGGCAAGGACTTCGCGATCTTCGGCGGCCTGCTCTTCGCCCTGCTCGCCCAGGCCGCCAACGTCGGCTCGCAGAGCGTCTTCGGGCGCCCCGGCCAGCACCTCGACCTCAGCCCGCTGGCCCCGATCGCCTCGGTGCTGCGGTGGATCCCGCCGATCGGCGCGGCCGACGCGGCCCGCACCGCCGGCGAGGGCCGGTACGGGCTGGCGCTGCTCCAGCTCGCCTCGGCCGGGGCGCTGCTCGCCCTGCTGCTGCGCTGGTGGCGCGCCAGCCTCCAGGAGCTGATGGTCACCGCCGACTCCTCGACCCTGGAGGTGGCCCGCGGGGTGCGCGGCACGGGCGGCTGGCGCCTGCTGCCCGACGGCCGCGTCGGCGCGGTGATGCAGCGCCACCTCCGGTACGCCTGGCGCGAGCCGCGCGCCAAGGCCGCGGTGTTCACCAGCATCGGCATGACGGTGGTGATCTGCCTGCTGTCGGTCGTCCAGGGCTGGCCGAGCGTCTACCTGCTGGCGATGACCGGGATGTTCCTCGGGCTGCAGATGCTCAACCTGTTCGGCATGGACGGCTCTGCGTTCTGGATGGTCGCGGCGACCCTGCTCACCCCGGCCGACGCCCGGGACGAGCTGCGCGGCCGGGCCTACGCGGTGCTCTCCTACGCCGTCCCGGTGACGCTGGTGCTCGGGCTCCTGCTGGCCTCCGTCACCGGCGACTGGGCCGGCCTGCCGTCCGCGGTCGGCCTGGCACTGGCGCTGCTCGGCTGCGGCGTCGCACTCGGCGCGACGCTCAGCGTGCTCGCGCCGTACACGATGCCGGCCGACGGCAACCCGATGCGCAACGCCGCCCCCGGGCAGGGCGGGCTGCTGCTGGTCAACCAGTTCGGCTCGATGGTCGGGGTGGCGGTGCTCGCCCTGCCGGTGGGCGGCTACCTGGCCTGGGCCCTGCTCTCCGACGGCCCGACCTGGCCGCTGCTGCCGCTCGGCCCGCTCTACGGGGCCCTGGTCGCCGTGCTCGGCGTCCGCTTCGCGGCCCGACGGCTGCTGGAGCGTGCGCCGGAGATCCTCGCCAAGGCCGTCGAACGCTAGGACCCGCCTTCAGGCCCGTGCGGAGCGCCCGGCCCCCTCGGGGAGGCCGGGCGCTCCGGCATCATGGGCGGGAGGGCCGGACCGTCGAGGGAAGCAGGGGCACACCGTGGGCAAGCGCGCGCAGCAGGGCGGGAACGGGGGCGCCGGGCCGCTGCTGGAGCAGGCCGTGCGGTCGGTCCTGACCGTCCCCGACGAGGCGCTGGACCTCGCACTGGACACCGGGGCCTCGCTGCTCGCCGCCTCGGCCGCGCAGTGGCCGGAGGTCAGCCGGGCCCTGCTCGGCCACGCGGACGCCGCCGTCGGCCGCTGCTGGTCCGCCGGGTGGCGCCCGGCCGACCTGGTCCGGGTGGTCCGGCGCGGGCTGAAGCCCGTCCACCTCGCCCTCGCCGTCGACCTGATCGCCGCGGAGGGCCGCCGGCACCCCGCGGCGGCCCTCGACCGGCGCTGGCAGGAGCAGCTGCGCGAGCTGGAGGCCGAGGTGTGGTGGCCGGGCGACGAGCAGTACCTCGGCGCCTTCGCCCACCGGCACCGGCTGGACCGCTTCGCGCTCGCCACGGCGGCCCTGGAGCTGCTGCGGACCTGGGGCCGGCTGCCGCCGATCGCCCCGGTCGGCCCGGCGCCCGGCCGGCGGCCGCGGGCCGAGCGCGGCGACGGGCCGGTGCCCGGGGAGCCGCGGATGCTGGCCCGGATCCGGGCGCTGCTGGCGAAGGCCGAGTCCACCGAGTACCCGGAGGAGGCCGAGGCGCTCACCGCCAAGGCCCAGCAGCTGATGGCCCAGCACAGCATCGACGACGCGCTGCTGGCCGCCGCCGGCTCCGACCGGGACACCCCGGCGGCGCTGCGGATCGGCGTGGACAACCCGTACGAGGGCCCCAAGACGATGCTGCTGGACGCCGTCGCGGCGGCCAACCGCTGCCGGGTGGTGTGGGCCAAGGAGTTCGGCTTCTGCACCGTCGTCGGCTTCGACGGCGACCTGGACGGCGTCGAGCTGCTCTACACCTCGCTGCTGGTGCAGGCCACCCACGCGCTCAACAAGGCCGGCTCCGGCCGGGACTCCCGCAGCAAGGCGTTCCGGCAGTCCTTCCTGGTCGCGTACGCGGCGCGGATCCGCGAGCGGCTGACCGCCGCCACCGAGCGGACCACCAGTGCCGCCGCGGCCGGTCGGCACCTGCGCGAGGACGGCACCGAGGAGCAGCTGCTGCCGGACGCCCGGCTGCTGCCCGCGCTCGCCGCCCGTTCCGAGGCGGTGGACGACGAGGTCGGCCGACTGTTCCCGAAGCTCGTCTCCCAGCGGGTCCGGGTGAGCGACGGCGAGGGCTGGGCGGCCGGGCGCGCCGCCGCCGACCGCGCCGCCCTGCACGGGCGTTCCGGGGAGATCCGCGGCCGGGCCTGAGCGCCCGGCGGGCGCCGGGCCGGGGAGATCGCCGGAACTGATAGAACGGAGGCCGCCACGAACCAAGGGGGATCGACGTGACGGAGTCGGCGGCCGAGTCGGGGTACCGGGACCGGGTGCGCGGGGCGCTGCTCGGCGGGGCCGTCGGTGACGCACTGGGCTGGCCGGTGGAGTTCCAGCAGCTCCACCAGATCCAGGAGCGGTACGGCCCGGACGGGGTGACCGGGCTGCCGGGCGGGCCCCACCCGGCCGAGGTCACCGACGACACCCAGATGACCCTCTTCACCGCCGAGGGGCTGATCCGCGGCTTCGTCCGCGGCTGGTCCGGCGGCGGCGGATCGGTGCCGCAGGCCGTCCACGGCGCCTACCGGCGCTGGCTGCTGACGCAGTACCAGGGGGTGCCGGACGCCGCACCGCAGCCCCACCCGTACGACGGCTGGCTGCTGCGGCAGCCCTTCCTGTACGCGCGGCGGGCACCGGGCAACGCCTGCCTGAGCGGGGTGTCCGAGCACCCGGTGTTCGAGGCGCCGTCGATGATCGGGCGGCCGGGTCCGATCAACCCGCACTCCAAGGGCTGCGGCACGGTGATGCGCTCGGCGCCGTTCGGGCTGGCCCGGCTGGGAGTCGAGCAAGCCTTCGGACTGGCCGTGCAGTGCGCCCAGCTCACCCACGGGCACCCGACCGGCTACCTCGCGGCGGGCGCCTTCGCGGCGCTCGTGGAGCGGCTGGCGACCGGGACGGAGCCGTGGGCCGCGGTCGGCGAGACCGTGGAGCAGATCCGGGAGCTGCCGGCCTCGAAGGAGACGGTGCAGGCGCTGGCCCGGGCCGTCCGGGTGGCCCAGGAGTCGCAGCCCTCGGCGGAGGCGGTGGAGCGGGTGGGGCTCGGCTGGATCGCCGAGGAGTGCCTGGGGATGGCCGTGTACGCGCTGCTCGCGGCCACCCTGGACGCCGACCCGGTGCGCACCGCGCTGCGGCTGTCGGTGAACCACTCCGGGGACAGCGACTCCGTGGGCGCGGTCTGCGGCAACCTGGTCGGCGCCGCGTACGGCGCGTCGGCGCTGCCCGCCGAGTGGACCGGGACGATCGAGGGCCGGGCGGAACTGCTGCGGGTGGCCGACGACCTGCTGGTGCTGTTCGGCAGCCGGGACCCGGCCCACCCGGCGCTCGGCGGCCGCTACCCCGCCGGGTGAGCCCTGCCGGGTGAGCCCTGCCGGGAGGGCACTGGCGGGACGGCACTGGCGGGAGGGCACTGCCCGGTGAGCCCCGCCGCGGCCGCGGATGAACGCTACCCCGCCTGCGGGTCGGTGACCTGGCCGAGGAAGAGCGGCCGCCCGTCGGCGGTGTCCCGGACCAGGAACAGGAACGGCCGGTCGACGTGCAGCTCGACGGCCTCCGGCGCGGCCGGCGCGGCCATCACGCCCACCCCGGCGCCGCTGCCGGCGGCCGCGACCGTGCCGTCCTCGGTGACCTCGACGGTGGCCTTCTGCACCACCGTGCTCAGGCCGAGCTGTTCCTTGGCCAGCCCGCTGAAGTCCGGGGCGTCGAAGGCCGCCCGGACGCCGAGCGCGCGCAGCGCGGAGGTGAGGTCCGAGCTCGTGTCGAAGTGGAAGCGCGGCAGGGTCAGGTCGACGGACCGCTCCTCCAGCGCGCCGAGGATCCGGTCGAGCTGGGGCTGGTCCAGGCCCTTGGTGAAGGCCGTGAAGCCGCCCTGCGCCGGGACGATCAGATCCATCGCCAACCCGCCCTCCGCGTAGGGGAGTTCGACGGCCTGCCAGGGTTCGCCGACGATGCCTCCGGAGCCCTCGGCGTACCGCAGGGTGCCGGTTCGGGCCATCGTGGCGACCGCCGGCGCGGAGCCGTCGAGCTTGCGGAAGGGCCGGTCGGAGGTCTTCGCGGGGGTGAAGGCGGTGGCCCACTTCGCCTTCAGGTAGAGCGCGTCGGTGAGGACCAGCCGGGTGTCGGAGGTGATCTGCCGTTCGCCGAACAGGTCCTTGATCCGCCCTTCGGTGGCCTTCTCCACCGCCGTGTTGACGAGCCGGCGGCTGCCCGCCGGGTCCTTGGCGAAGTCGACGGGGTGCACTCCGGCGTCGAAGGCGGTGGCGAGGGTGTCCAGGTACGCCGGGTCGACGGTCAGGCCCTGCTGCGTCCACAGGTCGTCCGTCTGCCGCAGGGTGAGCTTGTCGGTGGCCGGGACCGGGCGGGCCAGCGCCCCGGTCACCAGTGCGTACTGGCGCGCGTCGAGCCCGCTGTGCAGGGCCTTGCCGAGTTCGTCGGCGGTCGCGCCGCGGGCGCCCGGGAGCAGCATGGCGAGCACGGTCGCCAGCCCCGACGGGGAGAGCACCAGGTTGCGCCCCGCGCCGTCCGGTGGCGCCGTGAGCGCGTGCAGGAGGTCCACCCCGAAGGCGCTGGTCCCGGCCGTCACCTCGGCCGACCGGGCCGGGTCCGCGGTCGGCCGGACGGACGACGCCGTGACCCGGACGGTGGGGGTGTCCGCCGCCGTGCTGCCGCACCCGGCCAGCGCCGGCCCAGCGGCCAGCACGGCGGCGAGGAGCAGCCCGGCCGGACGGCGGGAGCGGTGGTGCCCTGCGCTGCTGCGGTTCGTCATGGCCCTTCGACGCACCGCCCCGGCAGCCGGTTCCGCCCGCTCCGGGGGCCTCAGTCCCAGAGCGCCCCGAGGGCGAGCAGCTCGTCCCGGTGCTCGATCCGCCCCACCCAGTCGGCCGGCCAGACCGACCCGCCGTGGTGGGCGCCGGCGAAGGCGCCGGTGAGGCAGGCGAGGGAGTCGGAGTCCCCACTGGAGTAGGCGGCCCGCCGGACGGCGGCGACCGGGTCGTCCGGCAGCAGCAGGAAGCAGAGCAGCCCGGTCGCCAGGGCCTCCTCGGCGATCCAGCCCTCGCCGGTGGCCAGGCACGGGTCCGCCTCGACGTCGGGTGCGGCGAGCGCGGCGTCCAGCCGGTCGAGCACGCGGAGGCAGTCGTCCCAGCCGCGGGCGATCACGTCCTGCGGCGAACCGCCGTGCCAGTGCTCGGCGAGGTCGCCGAGCCAGAAGCCGTCGTACCGCTCGCGGCTCGCGAGCGCGTGCGCCCGCAGCACCGCCGGCAGGTCGGCGGGCCGGACCCCTTCGGCGAGCCGGCGGACGGCGAGGGCGGTGAGGTCGCTGGCGGCGAGCGCGGTCGGGTGACCGTGGGTGAGGGCGGACTGCAGCTGTGCGGCGCCCGAGAGCGTGCGGGCGTCGAGTCCGGGGACCAGCCCGACCGGAGCGACCCGCATGTTGGCGCCGCAGCCCTTGGAGCCGACGTCGCTCGCCTGCTGCCAGCGGTACTCCTCGCGGCTGAGCCGCTCGCAGGAGCGCAGGCAGGTCATCCCGGGGGCGCGGTTGTTCTCCGGCGACCGCCACCAGTCGACGAACTCCTCGCGCACCGGCCGGGCCAGCCGCAAGGGCGTCAGCGGCCCGCGGGCCAGGGCGGTGCGCAGGCCGCGGCCGAGGGCCAGCGTCATCTGGGTGTCGTCGGTGACCAGCGCCCTGGCGGGCAGCGGGAGCCGGCGCCAGTCGGGCCAGTCGTTCGCGATCATCTCGACCGTCCGGAACTCCGTCACCCGGCCGATCGCGTCCCCGATCGCCAGCCCCAGCAGCGCCCCCGTCGCCTTGCCCACGGCCCTCTCCCCGCTTCCCTAGAGCTCGACCAGCAGTTCGCCGAGCCCCCGGATCACGTAGCCCGGGTTCCACTCGGGCTCGCGGCTCAGCCGCAGGCCCGGGGCCCGGCGCAGCAGCGTGCCGTAGGACTCGGTGAGCTCCAGTCTGGCGAGCGGGGCGCCGAGACAGAAGTGGATTCCGGCGCCGAAGGTGACGTGGGGGTTGTCGGCGCGGGCGAGGTCGAGGCGGTCGGGGTCGGTGAAGCGGGCCGGGTCGCGGTTGGCGGAGCCGAAGAGGAGGGCGATCTCGGAGCCGCGCGGGACGGTGACGCCGTGCAGCTCGACGTCCTCCAGGACCCATCGCTCGAACATCTGCAGCGGGGTGTCCCAGCGCATCAGCTCCTCGACGGCGGTGGGCAGCAGCTCGTCCACGGCTCCGCGCAGCCGGGCGAGTTCGCCGGGGTTGCGGAACAGCGCCCACCAGCCGTTGCCGGTGGTGTTGACGGTCGCCTCGTGGCCGGCGTTGAGCAGCAGCACGCAGGTGGAGACCATCTCCTGCTCGCTGAGCGCGTCCGAGCCCTCCTGGGCCTGGATGAGCGCGCTGATCAGGTCGGTGCCGGGGGCGGTGCGGCGCTCGCGGATGAGGGCGCGCAGGTAGTCGGAGAACTCGGTGCTCGCGGTGACGGCCCGGCGGGCCGCCTCCTCGGTCGGGTTGAGCTCGAACATGCCGGTGATGTCGGCGGACCAGGGCCGCAGCAGGTGCCGGTCGGCCTCCGGCACGCCGAGCATCTCGGCGATCACGGCGACCGGCAGCGGCTCGGCGACGGCGGAGATCAGGTCGCCGCCGCCGGCCGCGAGCAGGTCGTCGACGAGTTCTCCGGCGAGCCGCCGGACGGTCGGCCGCAGGCCCTCGACCATGCGCGGGGTGAAGGCCTTGGAGACCAGCCGGCGGATCCGGGTGTGGTCGGGGGCCTCCAGGTCGAGCAGCCCGTGGTCGTTGAGCGTGTGGAAGGGCTCGTGCGCCGGGTCGGGCTCGGGGCGGCCGAACTCCTGGTGGCTGAAGCGGTGCGTGTAGGTGCGGCCGAGCCTGCGGTCCCGCAGCAGCGCGCTGACGTCCGCGTGGCGGGAGACGAGCCACTGCCCGGTGGGTTCGAAGAACGTCACCGGTGCGTGCTCGCGCAGTTCGGCGTACGCGTCGTAGGGGTGGGCCACGAACGCCGCCGACCAGGGGTCGAACTTCGCCGTCGTCGTCATCGCTCGGTCGCTCCAGGCCGTGAGGGGAACCGGAAGGATCATCGTACGCACGCGGTCCGTCGCGTCCAGGGGTGATCCGGAGGGCGTCACCGGGGGCACCGCCGAGGACGCCGGGGCGTCAGGACGCCGGCATGCCAGCACGTCAGACGTCAGGCCCCCGGCGTCAGGACGTCACCGGGGGCGTTCCGCCAGCAGCTTCGCCACCAGCGCGGGGAGCGCCGTGGAGATCGGCTCCCGGACCACCTCGTCGGCGACCTCGTCGAACGGCGTCGGTTCGCCGTTCACCACCACCAGCCGGGCACCGGACTCCCGCGCGATCTGCGGCAGTGCCGCCACCGGGTAGACCTGCAGACTGGTGCCCACCGCGATGAACAGGTCGCAGGCCCTGGCGACGGCGTCGGCCTGCTGCAGCACCACCGGGTCCAGCGACTCCCCGAACATCACCGTCCGCGGCCGGAGCACTCCCCCGCACTCCCGGCAGGCCGGGTCCGGCTCCCCCGCCGCGACCCGCTCCAGCGCCTGTTCCATCGCGCCGACCGCCCGGCAGCCCACGCACTGCACCTCCCGCGCGGTGCCGTGCAGTTCGAGCACCTTGCGGGCCGGCAGTCCGGAGCGCTGGTGCAGCCCGTCCACGTTCTGGGTGAGCACCCGCAGCGGCAGGCCGGAACGCTCCAGCTCGACCAGCGCCCGGTGCCCGGCGTTCGGCTCGGCCCCGAGCGCGCCCGCCTCGGCTCGCATCACCCACGCCCGGCGGCGCACCTCCGGGTCCCCCAGGTAGGGGCCGATGGTGACCATCCGTTGGGCCGACGGGTCACGCTGCCAGAGCCCCTGCGGGCCGCGGTAGTCGGGGATGCCGGAGTCGGTCGAGATGCCCGCGCCGGTGAGGACGGCGATCAGGGGGCGCTTCGTGGTCATGCCCGGACGGTACGGCCGGGGCCGCCGGCACCGCCACCGAGTATCCGCACGCGGCGCCGGCTCCACCGCGGACCGGCCCGGGAACGGACGGACGGGTGCCCGCTCCTCCCCTGCGGGAGCGGGCACCCGTCCGGACCGGCCCACCGCGGTCAGGCCAGGGCCGCGCGGCGCACCGTGCCGGGCCGGACCAGCGGGGCCAGGGCCGCCAGGTAGCAGACGGCCGCCACCGGGATCAGCGCCAGGTCGACCCCCGAGGCGGCGGTGCCCACCAGCATCAGCACCGGGCTCCACCAGCGCAGCGCCCGGGCCGGGCCGGCCGCCGCGGCGACCAGCAGCGCCAGCAGGCCGACGTAG
The DNA here is from genome assembly GCF_044453265.1 of Kitasatospora sp. NPDC051705. Lineage (NCBI taxonomy): Bacteria > Bacillati > Actinomycetota > Actinomycetes > Kitasatosporales > Streptomycetaceae > Kitasatospora > Kitasatospora sp. NPDC051705. Next base: position 222,713 of record NZ_JBITCO010000005.1, read on the forward strand.
AACAGCAGCGGACCGACCTGGTAGACGAGCGGCAGCACCCCCGGCACGCCCTGCACCCGGTCGAACAGCCGCGACTGATCGGCCTTGTCGGCCGCCACCACACCCACGTACAGGTCGATCCCGATCTGCACCAGCGAGCACGCCAGGCCCGCGAACGCCGTCCCCAGCGCCGCCCCGGCCGCGGCCCGCCCGGCGGCGGAGCGCGGGGCGAGCAGCCCGCGCAGGGCCACCAGCACCGGGGCGAACAGCAGCAGGCCGGCGAACATCGCGGTGTGGCCGGCCGTCCAGCCGAGCCCGGGGGCCCGGGAGCCGGGGACCAGCCGGATGCCGCCGTACAGCGCCATCAGCGCCGGGGCGGCGACGGCTGCGTACGGGGTGAGGCGGTGCGTGCGAAGGCGGTTCATCCTGGGCTCCTGCGGTGATCCGTGGTCCGTTCCGACCCCACCGATGCTGTCCGCCGACCCCCTCGTCACGGATCGCCCGCACCGGTGAACCCGCCGCCTCCCCCGCACGGGGGAGCACCGGCCGCGGCCCGCCCGGCCGGCGCCTCAGGACTCCCCGGCCACCACCGCGCCGGCCTCGTACGCGAACACCACCGCGTGCACCCGGTCCCGCAGCCCCAGCTTGCCGAGCACGTTGCTGACGTGGGTCTTCACGGTGTGCTCGCTGACCACCAGCTCGGCCGCGATCTCCGCGTTGGACAGTCCGCGCGCCAGCAGCCGCAGGGTCTCCTGCTCGCGCAGGGTCAGCTGCTCCAGCAGCCGGGACGGCGGCCGCACCGCCCGTTCGGGCGCGCCCGGGCGGCGGGCGGCGAACTCGCCGATCAGCCGCCGCGTCACCGAGGGGGCGAGCAGCGCCTCGCCGGAGGCCACCATCCGCACCCCGTGGGCCAGGTCGTCCCGCCGGACGTCCTTGAGCAGGAAGCCGCTCGCGCCGGCGTACAGCGCGTCGAAGACGTAGTCGTCCGCGTCGAAGGTGGTCAGCATGATCACCTTGGTGGCCGGGAACTCGGCGCAGACCCGGCGGGCCGCCTCCAGGCCGTCCATCACCGGCATCCGGACGTCCAGCAGCAGGACGTCCGGGCCGTGGGTGCGGACCGCCTCGACGGCCTCGGCGCCGTCCCGGGCCTCGGCCACCACCTCGATGTCGGGCTGCGCGTCCAGGATCATCCCGAACCCGGCCCGCACCAGCTCCTGGTCGTCCGCGACGACCACCCTGATCGGCTTCATCCGCCCGCCTCCTCCACCACCACGCCCGCCGCCCCCAACGGCAGCCGGGCACTCACCAGGAAACCGCCGCCACCCGGCCCGGGCCCGGCCTCGGCCCGCCCGCCGCAGGCCGCCGCCCGTTCCCGGATGCCGACCAGGCCCCGGCCGCCGGACCAGCCCGCCACGGTGCCGGCGGCGGCCACCGGCAGCCCCCGGCCGTTGTCGGACACCACCAGCTCCATCACCTCGCCGGCCCGCCGCACCCGCACGGCCACCCGGTCCGCACCGGAGTGCTTGACCGTGTTGGTGAGCGCCTCCTGCACGATCCGGTACGCCGCGGCCTGGACGTCGGCGGGCACCGCGGCCAGCCCTTCGGCCAGTTCGAGCTCCACCGTCAGCCCGGCCCGGCGCACCCGCTCGGCCACCGCGGCGAGCTCGGCCAGCCGGGGCTGCGGGGCCAGCTCCGGGCCGGCCCCCTGCTCCTTCAGCACCCCGAGCACGCGCCGCAGCTGGACCATCGCGTCCCGGCCCGCGTCGGCGATGGTGTCGAAGGCGCGGATCGCCCGCTCCGGATCCCCGTGCACCACCAGCGGCCCCGCCTCGGCCTGGATCACCATCAGCGAGACGGCGTGCGCCAGGATGTCGTGCATCTCGCGGGCGATCCTGGCACGCTCCTCCGCCACCGCGCGCCCGGCCTCGCTGGCCACCCGCTCCCCCGCCTCCCGGGCCCGCTCGGCCTCCAGCCGGGCCAGCCGCCGCTGGGCCCGCACCAGCGAGCCGAAGACGAACGAGCCGACCGAGGTGAGCAGGCTGAACAGCATGCCGTTCGGCGAGTGGGTGCCGACCACGTTGCCGACCACCACCGCCGCCAGCACCGCCCAGCGGGCCCGCTCCGAGCAGCGCTCGGCGACGGTGTAGAGGCCGATCACGCCGGCCAGCGGCACCTGCGGGTTCGCCGAGTGCGCCACCACGGACAGCGTCACGAAGGCCACGCTGCTCGCCGCGAGCGCCCCGAGCGGCGCCCGGCGCCGCCAGGGCAGTGGCAGCGCGGTCGACACGGCCACCAGGTAGACCCACCCCGGCCAGGCCGTGTCGTCGTTGTAGACCGCCCAGACCGAGATCGCGGCCGAGGCCGCCGCCAGCGCGGAGTCCAGCACGTACGGACTCAGCCCCGCGGACCACTTCCGCCAGCGCGCCGCTCCCACCACCCTCGGCCCTCCCCCGTAGCCGGGGGCGCCGCCCCCGCGGAGAAGATCATGCCCTACCGGCAGCACCTCCGGAACGGCCCGGACGGGCCGGGCCGCGGCGGACCGCACCGGCCGGGCCCGCGCCGGCTCAGGCACCGTCGACCGTCACACCGCCGGCCCCGGTCCGCGCGGTGATGCTGTGCGCGGCCCCCGGCCGGGACGGGATCCCGACCTCCACCCCGCCGGCGCCCGCCCGGGCGTCCACCGCGTACTCCGCCCCGTTCGGCACCCGGACCCGCACCCCACCGGTCGAGGCCGTCGCCTCCACCGTGTCCGGCGCGGCCGCGAAGTCGGCCCGCACGCCGCCCGTCCCGGTGCTCAGCCGGACGTTCTTCGAGGTCAGCCCGGTGGCCTCGACCCCGCCGGTGCGCACCTGCGCCTGCACCTCGCCGGCCAGCCCGACCAGCCGCACCCCGCCGGTCTCCTGCTCGATCCGCACCTTCGTCCCGGCCGGCACCCGCACCGTGTACCCGACGCCGCAGCCGCTGCAGTCGTAGGTCAGCCGCAGCACGCCGTCCCTGACCTCGTGGGTGGTGGCGGGCGCGTCGCCCCGGTAGTTCTGCTCCTCGACCACCTGCACCGCGTCGCCACCGCCGGTCACCACGATCCCCCCGGTGTGCGCGTCGACCACCAGCTCCCGCACCGGCTCGGAGACCCGGTAGCGCACCGTCCGGTGCTCCTGGTCGTCCCCCGGCAGGCAGGCCGACATCCCCGCCAGCACCGCCCCCGTGATCGCCACCGCGCCCAGCATCCGCTTCATCTCCGGCCCCCTTCGAAAGCCCCGTCGTCCCGGCTCCGGAAGCCTCCCGCGGCGGCCCGCTCCGCCACCTCCCCCGGCGGAGCGGTTCCCGCGCCTCCCCCGCACGGGGGAGCGCCCCCGTCCCTCCCCCGGGAACGCCGAAGGGCCCGGAGGCGTGATGCCTCCGGGCCCTTCGAACGAGTAGCGGGGACAGGATTTGAACCTGCGACCTCTGGGTTATGAGCCCAGCGAGCTACCGAGCTGCTCCACCCCGCGTCGGTGAACACGACCTTACGCCACTGCGGCCGAATCACCTAACCGGTTGTTCCCGGGCCCCCTCACCGGCCCCTCACCGGCCCCGCCCCGGCCCCTCCCCGGCCTCGCGCCGGCCCCTCACGACCCTGCGGAGGCGCCCCGCGGAGCCGGGGAACGCCGCAGGGCGGCCACCCCCTGAGGGGTGACCGCCCTACGGTCGGTGACACCTGGACCGGCCTCCCGCCCGTCACCGGGCGGAGAGGGGGACTCAGCCGGTGTACGGGCCGTAGTCGTAGTCGTCCAGCGGGACAGCCTGGCCGGAGCCGGCGCCGAAGGGCGACAGGTCGTAGTCGTCGTAGCCGACGGCCGAGTACATGGCGGCCTTGGCCTCCTCGGTCGGCTCGACCCGGATGTTGCGGTAGCGGGGCAGACCCGTACCGGCCGGGATGAGCTTACCGAGGATGACGTTCTCCTTGAGGCCCAGCAGCGGGTCCGACTTGGCGTGGATCGCCGCGTCGGTGAGGACCCGGGTCGTCTCCTGGAAGGAGGCGGCCGACAGCCAGGACTCGGTGGCCAGCGAGGCCTTGGTGATACCCATCAGCTGCGGACGGCCGGAGGCGGGGTGACCGCCCTCGGAGACCACGCGACGGTTCTCCTGCTCGAAGCGGCCGCGCTCGACGAGCTCGCCCGGGAGCAGCTCGGCGTCGCCCGACTCGATGATCGTCACGCGGCGGAGCATCTGCCGGATGATGATCTCGATGTGCTTGTCGTGGATCGACACACCCTGCGAGTTGTAGACCTTCTGGACCTCGGCGACCAGGTGGATCTGGACGGCGCGCTGGCCCATGATGCGCAGGACGTCGTGCGGGTTGGTGGCACCCATGGTCAGCTTCTGGCCGACCTCGACCGCCTCGCCCTCGCTGACCAGCAGCTTGACGCGCTTCGAGACCGGGTAGGCGATCTCGTCGGTGCCGTCGTCCGGCGTGACGACCAGCTTGCGGGTCTTCTCGGTGTCCTCGATGCGGACCCGGCCCTGCGCCTCCGAGATCGGGGCCACACCCTTGGGGGTACGGGCCTCGAAGAGCTCGACGACACGCGGCAGACCCTGGGTGATGTCGTCACCGGCCACACCACCGGTGTGGAAGGTACGCATCGTCAGCTGGGTGCCGGGCTCACCGATGGACTGGGCGGCGATGATGCCGACCGCCTCACCGATGTCGACCAGCTTGCCGGTGGCCAGCGAGCGCCCGTAGCACATGGCACAGGTGCCGACGGCCGACTCGCAGGTCAGGATCGAGCGGGTCTTGACCTCGGCGATGTTGTGCCGGATCAGCTCGTCGATCAGCACGTCACCGAGGTCGGTGTTGGCGGTGGCCAGCAGCTTGCCGTCGATGGTGATGTCTTCGGCGAGCATGCGGGCGTACACGCTGGTCTCGACGTCGTCGGCCTTGCGCAGCACGCCGTCCGCACCCACGGAGCCGATCGCCAGCTTCAGGCCGCGCTCGGTGCCGCAGTCCTCCTCGCGGATGATGACGTCCTGGGAGACGTCGACCAGACGACGGGTGAGGTAACCGGAGTCGGCGGTACGGAGGGCGGTGTCGGCCAGACCCTTACGGGCACCGTGGGTGGAGATGAAGTACTCCAGCACGGACAGACCCTCACGGAACGACGCCTTGATGGGTCGCGCGATGGTCTCGTTCTTGGCGTTCGACACCAGACCACGCATACCGGCGATCTGGCGCATCTGCATCATGTTTCCACGGGCGCCCGAGTCGACCATCATGAAGATGGGGTTCGTCTTCGGGAAGTTCGCGGCCATGGCGTCCGCGACCTCGTTGGTCGCCTGGGTCCAGATGCCGACGAGCTCCTGCTTGCGCTCGTTGTCGGTGATCAGACCGCGCTCGTACTGCTTCTGGACCTTCTCGGCCTTGGCCTCGTAGCCCTCCAGGATGGCGGGCTTGCTCGGCGGGACGATGACGTCCGAGATGGAGACGGTGACACCCGAACGGGTCGACCAGTGGAAGCCGGCCGCCTTCAGGTTGTCCAGGGTCGCCGCGACGACGACCTTGGGGTAGCGCTCCGCCAGGTCGTTGACGATCGCGGAGAGCTGCTTCTTGCCCACCTCGTAGTCGACGAACGGGTAGTCCTCGGGCAGCAGCTCGTTGAAGAGCGCGCGGCCCAGGGTGGTGGTCAGGCGGAACGGCTCGCCGTCGAACCAGGTGGACTGGCCCTCCTCGTCCACCGGCGGGGTCCAGCCGCGCGGCGGGACGGTGCCGGCCTGCAGGCGCAGCTCGATCGGGGCCTGGACGTCCAGGTCGCGGGCGTCGAAGGCCATGATCGCCTCGGCGGTCGACGAGAAGGTGCGGCCGGCGCCCTTCACGTTGTCGCGGTCCGAGGTGAGGAAGAACAGACCGAGCACCATGTCCTGGGTCGGCATGGTGACGGGGCGACCGTCGGCCGGCTTCAGGATGTTGTTCGAGGACAGCATCAGGATGCGGGCCTCGGCCTGCGCCTCCGCGGAGAGCGGCAGGTGGACGGCCATCTGGTCACCGTCGAAGTCCGCGTTGAACGCGGTGCAGACGAGCGGGTGGATCTGGATGGCCTTGCCCTCGACCAGCTGCGGCTCGAAGGCCTGGATGCCGAGGCGGTGCAGGGTGGGCGCACGGTTCAGCAGGACCGGGTGTTCGGCGATGACCTCTTCGAGGACGTCCCACACGACCGGACGGGCGCGCTCGACCATGCGCTTCGCCGACTTGATGTTCTGCGCGTGGTTCAGGTCGACCAGGCGCTTCATCACGAACGGCTTGAAGAGCTCCAGCGCCATGGCCTTGGGCAGACCGCACTGGTGCAGCTTGAGCTGCGGGCCGACGACGATGACCGAACGGGCCGAGTAGTCGACTCGCTTGCCGAGCAGGTTCTGGCGGAAACGACCCTGCTTGCCCTTCAGCATGTCGCTGAGGGACTTCAGCGGGCGGTTGCCCGGGCCGGTGACCGGACGGCCGCGGCGGCCGTTGTCGAACAGCGCGTCGACGGCCTCCTGGAGCATGCGCTTCTCGTTGTTCACGATGATCTCGGGCGCGCCGAGGTCGAGAAGCCGCTTCAGGCGGTTGTTGCGGTTGATGACGCGGCGGTACAGGTCGTTCAGGTCGGAGGTCGCGAAGCGGCCACCGTCCAGCTGCACCATCGGACGCAGGTCCGGCGGGATGACCGGGACGCAGTCCAGCACCATGCCGTTGGGCTTGTTGGTGGTCTGCAGGAACGCCGAGACGACCTTGAGGCGCTTGAGCGCACGGGTCTTCTTCTGGCCCTTGCCGGTGCGGATGATCTCGCGCAGGCGCTCGGACTCCTCGGCCAGGTCGAAGGTCTCGAGGCGGTCCTTGAGGGCCGCCGCGCCCATCGAGCCGGAGAAGTAGGTGCCGAAGCGGTCGCGCAGCTCGCGGTAGAGCAGCTCGTCGCCCTCGAGGTCCTGGACCTTGAGGTTCTTGAAGCGGGCCCACACCTCGTCGAGGCGGTCCAGCTCGCGCTGCGCGCGGTCGCGCAGCTGCTTCATCTCGCGCTCGGCGCCCTCGCGCACCTTGCGGCGCACGTCGGCCTTGGCGCCCTCGGCCTCCAGCTCGGCGAGGTCGGTCTCGGCCTTCTTGGCGCGGGCCTCGAGGTCGGAGTCGCGGCGGTTCTCGATCTGCTGGCGCTCGACCGAGACGTGCGCCTCCAGGGACGGCAGGTCGCGCTGGCGGCGCTCGTCGTCGACCCAGGTGATCATGTAGGCGGCGAAGTAGATGACCTTCTCGAGGTCCTTCGGCGCCAGGTCCAGCAGGTAGCCCAGGCGGGACGGGACACCCTTGAAGTACCAGATGTGGGTGACCGGGGCGGCCAGCTCGATGTGGCCCATCCGCTCGCGGCGCACCTTGGCGCGGGTCACCTCGACGCCGCAGCGCTCGCAGATGATGCCCTTGAAGCGGACGCGCTTGTACTTACCGCAGTAGCACTCCCAGTCCCGGGTGGGGCCGAAGATCTTCTCGCAGAAGAGTCCGTCCTTTTCGGGCTTCAGGGTGCGGTAGTTGATGGTCTCCGGCTTCTTGACCTCGCCGTGCGACCACTGGCGGATGTCGTCGGCGGTGGCCAGGCCGATGCGGAGCTCGTCGAAGAAGTTGACGTCAAGCACTGGTCGTCAAGCCCTCTTTCGTAAGTCGAGAGTCGTTCATGTGGTCTGAGGGGGGCCTGGGGGTGGGCCGGCTGCGCGGGCAGCCGGCCCCACCTCCGTCAGACCTCTTCGACGCTGCTCGGCTCGCGCCGGGACAGGTCGATGCCGAGCTCCTCGGCGGCGCGGAACACGTCCTCGTCGGAGTCCCGCATCTCGATGGACTGGCCGTCCGAGGACAGCACCTCCACGTTGAGGCAGAGCGACTGCATTTCCTTGATGAGGACCTTGAAGGACTCGGGAATGCCGGGCTCGGGGATGTTCTCGCCCTTGACGATGGCCTCGTAGACCTTCACGCGGCCGAGCACGTCGTCGGACTTGATGGTGAGCAGCTCCTGCAGCGCGTAGGCCGCGCCGTACGCCTCGAGGGCCCACACCTCCATCTCACCGAAGCGCTGACCACCGAACTGCGCCTTACCACCGAGCGGCTGCTGGGTGATCATCGAGTACGGGCCGGTCGAGCGGGCGTGCAGCTTGTCGTCGACCAGGTGGTGCAGCTTGAGGATGTACATGTAGCCGACCGAGACCGGCATCGGGAACGGCTCGCCGGAGCGGCCGTCGAACAGGCGGGCCTTGCCGGTGGAGTTCACCAGGCGCTCACCGTCACGGGTGAGGGTGGTGTTGTCCAGCAGACCGGTGATCTCGTCCTCGCGGGCGCCGTCGAAGACCGGGGTGGCGAGGTTGGTGCCGCCCTGGACGGTGTCGGCGCCGATCGCCTGCAGGCGCTGGGCCCACTCGTCGGCGAGGCCGGAGACGTCCCAACCCTGCTTGGCGAGCCACCCGAGGTGGATCTCCAGGACCTGTCCCGGGTTCATTCGGGACGGGACACCCAGCGGGTTGAGGATGATGTCGACCGGGGTGCCGTCCTCGAGGAACGGCATGTCCTCGACCGGGAGGATCTTGGAGATGACACCCTTGTTGCCGTGGCGGCCGGCGAGCTTGTCACCGTTGGTGATCTTGCGCTTCTGGGCCACGTAGACGCGGACCAGCTGGTTCACGCCGGGGGGCAGCTCGTCGCCCTCCTCGCGGTCGAAGACGCGGACGCCGATGACCTTGCCGGACTCACCGTGCGGCACCTTCAGCGAGGTGTCGCGGACCTCACGGGCCTTCTCACCGAAGATCGCGCGGAGCAGGCGCTCCTCCGGGGTCAGCTCGGTCTCACCCTTCGGGGTGACCTTGCCGACCAGGATGTCGCCGGTGACGACGTCGGCGCCGATGCGGATGATGCCGCGCTCGTCGAGGTCGGCGAGGACCTCCTCGGAGACGTTCGGGATGTCCCGGGTGATCTCCTCGGGGCCGAGCTTGGTGTCACGGGCGTCGACCTCGTGCTCCTCGATGTGGATCGAGGAGAGGACGTCGTCCTGCACGAGGCGCTGCGACAGGATGATCGCGTCCTCGTAGTTGTGACCCTCCCACGACATGAACGCCACGAGCAGGTTCTTGCCGAGGGCCATCTCGCCCTCGTCGGTGCACGGGCCGTCGGCCAGGACCTGGCCGGACTCGACCCGGGCGCCCTCGTCCACGAGCACCTTCTGGTTGAAGGCGGTGCCCTGGTTCGAGCGGGTGAACTTGGCGGCGCGGTACGTGGTGTACGTGCCGTCGTCGTTGGCCACGGTGACGTAGTCGGCCGAGACCTCCTGGACGACACCGGCCTTCTCGGCGGTGATGACGTCCGCGGCGTCGACGGCGCAGCGGTACTCCATGCCGGTGCCGACCAGCGGAGCCTCGCTCTTCAGCAGCGGCACCGCCTGGCGCATCATGTTCGAGCCCATGAGCGCGCGGTTGGCGTCGTCGTGCTCGAGGAACGGGATCATGGCGGTCGCGACCGACACCATCTGGCGCGGCGAGACGTCCATGTAGTCGATCTCGGTGCCGGGGATGTAGTCGATCTCGCCGCCACGGCGGCGGACCAGGACGCGCGGCTCGGCGAAGTGCAGGTCCGCGGTCAGCGGCGCGTTCGCCTGGGCGATGACGTAGCGGTCCTCCTCGTCGGCGGTGAGGTAGTCCACCTTCTCGGTGACGACACCGTCGACGACCTTGCGGTACGGGGTCTCGATGAAGCCGAAGGCGTTGACCCGGCCGTACGAGGCCAGCGACCCGATCAGACCGATGTTCGGGCCTTCCGGGGTCTCGATCGGACACATGCGGCCGTAGTGCGAGGGGTGCACGTCACGGACCTCGAAGCCGGCGCGCTCACGGGAGAGACCACCGGGACCGAGGGCGGACAGACGGCGCTTGTGGGTCAGGCCCGACAGCGGGTTCGTCTGGTCCATGAACTGCGACAGCTGGCTGGTGCCGAAGAACTCCTTGATGGAGGCGACGACCGGCCGGATGTTGATCAGGGTCTGCGGCGTGATCGCCTCGACGTCCTGGGTGGTCATGCGCTCGCGCACGACGCGCTCCATGCGGGCGAGACCCGTACGGACCTGGTTCTGGATGAGCTCGCCGACGTTGCGCAGGCGGCGGTTGCCGAAGTGGTCGATGTCGTCGACCTCGACCACGATGTCGCGGCCGGTCTCGTCGTTCCACTCGGTCTCACCGGCGTGCAGCTTCACCAGGTACTTGATCGCACCGATGATGTCGGGCTCGGTGAGCACGCCGGAGTCCAGCGACTCGGCGTTGCCCAGCTTCCGGTTCACCTTGTAGCGGCCGACCTTCGCGAGGTCGTAGCGCTTCGGGTTGAAGTACAGGTTCTCCAGAAGCGTCTGCGCGGCCTCGCGCGTCGGCGGCTCGCCGGGGCGCAGCTTGCGGTAGATGTCCAGCAGCGCGTCGTCCTGGCCCTGGGTGTGGTCCTTCTCCAGGGTGTTGCGCATGGACTCGTACTCGCCGAACTCCTCGAGAATCATCTCGTTGGTCCAGCCGAGCGCCTTGAGCAGCACGGTGACGGACTGCTTGCGCTTGCGGTCGATGCGGACGCCGACCATGTCGCGCTTGTCGATCTCCATCTCCAGCCAGGCACCACGCGAGGGGATGACCTTGCAGGAGTAGATGTCCTTGTCGGACACCTTGTCCAGGGTGGAGTCGAAGTACACACCCGGGGAGCGGACCAGCTGCGACACGACGACACGCTCGGTGCCGTTGATCACGAACGTGCCCTTGTGGGTCATGAGCGGGAAGTCGCCCATGAAGACCGTCTGAGACTTGATCTCACCGGTCTCGTTGTTGGTGAACTCGGCCGTGACGAAGAGCGGGGCCGCGAACGTGAAGTCGCGGTCCTTGCACTCGTCAATGGAGTTCTTCGGCGGCTCGAAACGGTGGTCGCGGAAGGTCAGCGACATCGACCCACTGAAGTCCTCGATCGGGGAGATCTCCTCGAAGATCTCCTCCAGACCGGACTTGGTGGGGACGTCCAGACCGTTCTCCAGCGCCTCCTCGACCCGGGACTTCCAGGCCGCGTTGCCGAGCAGCCAGTCAAAGCTCTCGGTCTGCAGGGCGAGGAGGTTGGGGACCTCGAGGGGCTCCTTGATCTTCGCGAACGAGACGCGGAGCGGGGCGGTGGATGCGGCGGAATTGTTCGAGGCGTTGCGCGGCGCGGCCAAGAGGGGGGTCCTTCCGAGGGCTCGGAGCTCACTACGCGCGTACCAGCCGGGCCTGCTTGGGCTTGGTCCCGCCTCCCTCGCCACTGGCCTCCGCCGGGGATCGAAACCCCAGGTCAGAGCCGCTTTGCGGAGGCGATGCCAGACCCCTTCAGGGCAACGCAAACTCCGGGCGACGAGTCACGGAGCAGCTAACAGGCAGCGCAAAGGGACAGTGTAGCCAAAGGGCACACTGCTGTCCAGCTCTGATTCGGAAACCGAATCGGAGACTCCTCCCGGTAGCCGGCGGCCGCGAACGACCACCGGGTACTGCACCGGCCCGGGCACTGCCCGGGCCCCATAACTCACGTGGAGTCATTTCCCGCCGGAGCCACTGGTTATGCATCCAGCGGCGAACCAACCGGGCGGACTCGCGCCTTGAGAATCGCGCGCCGCGCCGGGTTCGTCAAGGGCCCGCCGGCGGGGCGGGCCTCGACCCCTTCATCGGTCGGACGCCCCCCGGCGTTACAGAAGCCGTGGTGGGGGCCACCGCCGATGACGGTGATCACCATACCCCCCGGCACCGACGGTGCCGAGTGGACTCTCGGCCGGACCGGTGGCCCGGCGCCGCGGGGCCCGGTGGGGCCGGGAACGCGAAAAGGCCGGGCCGACCACCCGCAAGGGTGATCGGCCCGGCCTCGGGCGCCCTCAGCCCACAAGGGGCTCAGGGGGTACCCACCAGCCGACTACGGCTGGCGAGGAGTCACTTGACGGTGACCTTGGCGCCGGCACCCTCGAGGGCGGCCTTGGCCTTCTCGGCAACGTCCTTGGCAACCTTCTCCAGGACCTTGGCACCAGCGGTGTCAACGAGGTCCTTGGCCTCCTTCAGGCCGAGGGAGGTCAGGGTGCGCACCTCCTTGATGACCTGGATCTTCTTGTCGCCAGCGCCCTCGAGGATGACGTCGAACTCGTCCTGCTCCTCGACGGCCTCGGCCGGGGCACCGGCGGCGGCAACGCCGGCCACGGCGACCGGGGCAGCGGCGGTGACGTCGAACTTGTCCTCGAAGGCCTTCACGAAGGCGGCGAGCTCGATGAGGGTGAGCTCCTCGAACTGCGCGAGCAGCTCGTCCTGGGTCAGCTTCGCCATGATGGCGTCCTTCCACTAAATCGGCAGGTGGTGCCGTATGTACGGGTTGGGCGGGCACGGGCCCGCAGCGAGGCGTGAGCCTGCCGAACTACTCGGCGGCCTCGTCCTCGGCGGCGGGAGCCGGCGTACCGGCACCGCCCTGCTCGACCTTGTCGCGCAGCGCGTCCACAGTGCGGACGAGCTTCGACGGCAGGGCCTGGAAGAGCGCGGCAGCCTGGGACTGCTTGGCCTTCAGGGCACCCGCCAGCTTGGCGAGCAGCACCTCGCGGGACTCGAGGTCCGCGAGCTTCTTGATCTCATCGGCGGACAGCGCCTTACCGTCAAGGACACCGCCCTTGATGATGAGAGCGGGGTTCTCCTTGGCGAAGTCACGCAGAGCCTTCGCCGACTCCACCGGGTCACCGGTGACGAAGGCGACAGCCGTCGGACCGTTGAACAGGTCGTCGAGCTCGGAGATCCCGGCCTCATTGGCCGCGATCTTGGTCAGCGTGTTCTTCACCACGGCGTACTCGGCGTTCTCGCCGAGCGAGCGACGCAGGGTCTTGACCTGCTTCACCGAGAGACCGCGGTACTCGGTCAGCAGCGCCGCGGAGGAGCCACGGAACTTGTCCGTGATCTCGGCGACGGCAGCAGCCTTGTCGGGCCTTGCCATAGGCTTACGCCTCCTTCCGTGATGTCGAAGTCCGGCCGACCGCGAAAGTCGACCATTCACACCTCGAACCGGCCGGACGGAAGGAAAGCTCCTGCGGAAAAGCAGATGAGCCCCGGTGCGCAGGCGCACGGGGCTCGTGACGACCTCGACGGGCGATCGCGCGAACGCGGACCCGGAAGTCGAAGCTCCAGACACACCTGCGCGGGCTGCCTGCGCACGAGGCGCAGATCCTTCGGCCACCCGCTCCCCTGGGGGCGCATGGTGACAACCAGCGGTCTTTGGCTTCGGCAACATTAACCGGACGCGCCCGTCCGGGGCAAATCGCCCCCGACCGACCGGCCCGGGGCGGTGCCCGCAGGGCCCTCCGGGCTCAGCGGGCCAGCGGGGAGACCGTCCGGGTCCCGGTGTCCACGGTGTCCGTCTCGGCCGGGGCCTGCACCGAGAGCAGCGGGCCGGCGAAGTCGGAGTAGACCACCGAGTCGTCCGCCCGGCCGCTGTCCCCGCTGCCGGTGCGCTGGAGCTTGACCAGCTGGTCCTTGTCGTTGAGCCAGAGGTCCAGGGTGAGCGAGAGCGAGCCGCCGGGGGCCAGCGCGGCCCGCAGGCCGTCGCGGCGGGCCTGGGTCAGCTGGGTCTGGGCGGCCGCGTAGCGCTCGGCGGTGGTGACGACCCGGTAGTGCTCGACCGTCGAGTCCTCGTACTTCTCCTCCGCGACGAACTGGGCGTCCGCGCCGTCGGCGGTGGCGGCGGCCAGCGCCTCGACCGGGTTCAGCAGGTCGATCAGGCCCGCGTAGGGGACCTCCTTGTGGCCGTTCTGGTCCGCCGGGACGGCGAACCGCTCCCAGTGCCGGCCGCCCTGGCGGGCCGCGGTGGCGGCGTCGCCGCCCTGGTACGCGACGGTGTCCACGACGATCAGCTGCTCGGCCCCCGAGGGGGTGGAGCGCTTGATCTGGAGCGCCGTCTTGGGCTGCCAGAAGAGCGGCCCGGCCCCGGCGTCCGCGCCCAGCCGGTAGCTGACCTTGGCCCGGCGGGCGGTCTGCACGGCCAGTTGTGCGGAGAGCAGCACCCCGTGCGGCGACCGGTCGGTGGGCTTGGCCGGCCCGGTCGGCGAGGCGGTGGTGGTCGGACTCGGGCTGCCGGAGGGCGTGGGCGGTGCGTCCTCACCGCCGCCGCATCCGGTCAGCCCGGTCGCCAACAGGACGACGGCGGCGAGTGCCGCCAGCCGCTGTCGTCCCGCCATCGTCCGATCCCTCCTCGCCCGGGCGCCGTGTCGGCGACCTTCGTCTCCGGCCACCTTGCCACCCGGGCCGGGGTCAGCTGGTGGCGCCCCCCTTGCCGAGCTTGGCGAGTTCGGCCTGGTCCACCGTGTCGGACGGGTCCGGTGCGGTCGTGGTGACCGGGGTGCCGTAGTCCGAGTAGGTGACGGTGGCCTTGAACGGGCCGGCCTTGGTGTCGGCCTGCTCGGTGCGCTTGACCACCAGCTGGTCGGCGTCGACCCAGACGTCGACCTGCTCGCTGGTGATGCCGGCGGTGTCCAGGTTCTGCTTGATCTGGTCCGCCTGCTCCTGGGTCAGCCCCTTGCCGGTGGCGGCGGCGATGTCGGTGGCGCTGAGCTCGCCGGTGTAGTGGGTGGCGGGCTTGCCGTTCACCGACTCCTGGCCGACCTCGGTCACCTTGCCGGAGGCGATCAGCGTGCGGACGCCCTGGACCGGGTCGGCGCTCTTGAGCTGGTCGCTCGCGCCGCCGGTGGTCTTGGCCTGGTCGGCCATGCTGTACCGCAGCCAGTGCCGGCCGCCGAGGGCGTCGACCACGTTGCCGCCGAGGCGCAGGTACATCGCGTCCTTGGTGAAGCGGTACGGCGCGGACTGGCTGCCGGTCAGCGGCGTGATGGCCTTGCCCAGCGGTGAGCCGGACATGTCCATCGTGATGTCGCCCCGGAGGCCGTCGGCCCAGGAGACGGCGCCCTTGCCCTTCATGGTGACCTCGCCGAACACGATCGACTCGTCGATCTTGGCCGACTTGGCGGCGCTGGTCTTCTGGGTCACCTGCTCCAGGAAGACCACCGGGGTGACCTTCGCGGGCGGTGCGCTCGGGGTGCTCGGCGCGGCGGCCGACGGCGTCGCCGCGGCGGCGGTGGTCGGCTGCGCGGCCGCGGTGGTCGGCGCGGGCGCGGCGGTCTTGTCGTCGTTGTTGTTGCAGGCGGTCGCGGTCAGCGCCAGAGCGGCGAGGACGACGGCGACTGCGGCCTTGCGGGTTCCAGGCATGGTTCCCCCCTTGAGGATCCCAACGATCCAGAGAAGAGCAGATTTTCAGCTTCTTCTCATCCGGGACTCTAACGGATCGCCAGAGCCCCCATGCACCGGTTTGTCCCCCTCCCCTAGGTACCCGCGGGAGGGGTCGCGTCCCCCGCCGCGAGAGCTGAGACATCCGTCGTGGTCACCGTGGTTCCCGCGCTGCCGCGGACCGTCTCACGGAGCTTCAGCAACTGCTCGCCGGGGCCGACCCAGACGTCGTAGCCGATCGCCTGGACACCCCGCCGGTGGTACCAGTCGACCACCGCGGCCAGCCGGCCGGGGGCCAGCTCCCCGTCCGCGGTGAAGTACTCGGCCACCGTCGCGGAGCCCCGGTAGTGCGCGACGGTGACCCCGGCCAGCTGCTCGCCGCCGAGCGAGCCGAGCTTGCCGGTCTGCGCCATCGTGTAGGCGCGGCTGCCCGGGTTGGTGATCAGCCCGGTCATCCAGCCGCCCGCGTAGCCGCCCGGCGCCGCGTCCGCCGCCCGCGGGTCCAGCGACTCCGCGGTGTCCCGGTCGGCGTGCCGGGGCGGGGCGCCCTGGTAGGCGAGGTCGAGCGCACCGTCGCGGACGGTCAGCTGCCCGGCGCCCCGCTCGTCGGTGACGGTCAGCGCGGCCTCGTCCCTGGCGCCCCAGGAGAGCGTGCCGGTGGCGGTGCGCCGGCCGTCGGGGCCCTCCTCGACCACGTCGATCCGGGCGCCGCCGACGTCGTCCAGCGCCTGGGCCGCGGTGAGCACCACCTGCCGGGGCGGCACGGGCGCGGCCGCGCCGCCGGGGGTCCGGGTGTCCTGGACGGCGAGCAGGCTGCAGCCCGTGGTGGCGCCGAGCAGCAGGAGGGCCGCCGCCAGGAGGGCGGGGCGGGGGGTGGGCGGCACGGCACGCTCCGACGGTCACACGTTCTGCACATGAGCTGACCGGCAGAGCGTACGACGACTCGGTCACACGTTCCCATCCTGTGAGGTCACCATCCGGAAACGACGGCGGGCCCGCACCCCCGTGAAGGGGTGCGGGCCCGCCGTGACGGACTGCTTCAGAGCCGGGAGGCTCAGACCGCGGCCGGGTCCTCCTCGACGAGGAGGTTGCGGGTGCGGTTCGGGTCGACCGGGACACCCGGGCCGATGGTGGTGCTGACCGCGGTCTTCTTGATGTAGCGGCCCTTGGCGGCGGACGGCTTGGCGCGGAGCACCTCGTCCAGCGCGGCGGCGTAGTTCTCGACCAGCTGCTCGTCGGTGAAGGAGACCTTACCGATGATGAAGTGCAGGTTCGAGTGCTTGTCGACGCGGAACTCGATCTTGCCGCCCTTGATGTCGTTGACAGCCTTGGCGACGTCCGGGGTCACGGTGCCGGTCTTCGGGTTCGGCATCAGACCACGGGGACCGAGCACGCGACCCAGGCGGCCGACCTTGCCCATGAGGTCCGGGGTGGCGACGACGGCGTCGAAGTCGAGGCGGCCCTTGGCGACCTCGTCGATGAGCTCGTCGGAGCCGACGATGTCGGCGCCGGCAGCACGCGCGGCCTCGGCACGGTCGCCGGTCGCGAAGACCAGGACCCGGGCGGTCTTACCGGTGCCGTGCGGGAGGATCACGGTGCTGCGGACCATCTGGTCGGCCTTGCGCGGGTCGACGCCCAGACGCATGGCGACCTCGACGGTGCCGTCGAACTTGGTGGTGCTGGTCGCCTTGGCGAGGCGGATGGCCTCGAGGGGGGCGTAAAGGCGCTCGCGGTCCACCTGGGCGTCCGCGGCCTTCAGAGCCTTGCTGCGCTTCACTGCTGCTCCTGAATGGTGATGGGAGTCGTGGTGTCACGGGCCTGCGCAGGCCCTACCACAGGGACGAGAAGGGCTGATCAGCCCTCGACGGTGATGCCCATCGACCGGGCGGTGCCGGCGATGATCTTCTCCGCCGCGTCCAGGTCGTTGGCGTTCAGGTCGGGCATCTTGGTCGTGGCGATCTCGCGGACCTGGGCGCTGGTGAGCTTCGCGACCTTGGTCTTGTGCGGCTCGGCCGAGCCCTTGTCGATACCGGCGGCCTTCAGGATGAGGCGCGCGGCCGGCGGCGTCTTCGTGATGAAGGTGAAGGAACGGTCGTCGTAGACCGTGATCTCCACCGGCACGATCATGCCGCGCTGCGACTCGGTCGCAGCGTTGTAGGCCTTGCAGAACTCCATGATGTTGACGCCGTGCTGGCCCAACGCGGGGCCGACCGGCGGCGCCGGGTTGGCCGCACCGGCGTTGATCTGGAGCTTGATAAGCCCCGTGACCTTCTTCTTCTTGGGAGGCATGTCTCTCCGGGTCCTTCCGAGAGGTGATTGCTGGTGCGTGCGGAACCGGGGCGACACCCGGCCGCCAGCACACACATCGGACCAGGCTAACGCGGATGCGCCGCTGGACCAAAACGGATCCGGGGCGGGGCGCTCGGCCCCGCCCCGGATCCGAAGAGCGTGGGGACTAGTTCTTCTGGATCTGGTCGAAGGAGAGCTCGACCGGGGTCTCCCGGCCGAAGATCTCGACGAGGCCCTTGACCTTCTTCGAGTCGGGGTTGATCTCGTTGATGGTCGCCTGCAGGGTCGCGAACGGCCCGTCGGTGACGGTGACCGAGTCGCCGACCTCGAAGTCCAGCACCTGGATCTCGCTCGGCTTGACCGGCGAGGGCTTGCCGGCCTCCTTGGCCGCCTGGCGCTCGACGTCCGGGGCGAGCATCTTGACGACCTCGTCCAGGGTCAGCGGGTACGGGTCGTAGGCGTTGCCGACGAAGCCGGTGACACCGGGGGTGTTGCGCACGACGCCCCAGGACTCCGGGGTGAGGTCCATGCGCACCAGGACGTAGCCGGGGAGCTTGTTCTGGCGGATGGTCTTGCGGTCGCCGTTCTTGATCTGGACGACCTCCTCCTGCGGCACCTCGGCCTGGAAGATGTACTCCTCGACGTTCAGCGAGACGGCGCGCTGCTCCAGGTTCTGCTTCACCCGGTTCTCGTAGCCGGCGTAGGTGTGGATCACGTACCACTCGCCCGGCATGAAGCGCAGGTCCTCGCGGAACTTGGCGACCGGGTCGACCTCCTCGGCCTCCTCGGCCTCCTCGGCCTCCTCCTCGACGACCTCGACGGCCTCGTCGGCCTCGTCGGCGGCGGGCTCCTCGTCGCCCTCCACGTGCAGCGCGACCTCCTCGGCGGGCTCGCCGGCCTCGGCCTCGTCGTACGCCTCGACCTCGTCCTCGTCGCCGTCCGCGGCGTCCACGATCTGCTCGGCGGCCTCGGCGTCGACAGCCAGCTCGGCCGCGTCCAGCTCGGCGGCGACATCCGCCTCGCGGACGGTCTCGTCGGCGTCGTACAGGGGGGACTCAGACACGGTGGCTGCTTCTTTCCTGGAGATGGTGAAGGTGGCGCGCTCCGGGGCCGCCGCCGGCGTGCTGCCGCTCACACGGGCGCCAGGCGAGGACTCGGAGACTTCAACAGTACCGAGTCAACGGTAGCGGCCGCGTACGTCCGGCGCAGACAGCACGACCCGGGCCGAGGATCGGCCCGGGTCGGGAAGCTGTTTCGAAGGTGCGGCGGCCAGGTCAGCCGAAGATCCAGAGGCTCAGCTTGGAGAAGCCGTAGTCCAGTCCGGCCACGATCGCCATCATGACCACGACGAACGTGACCACGACGGCCGTGTAGCTGGTGAGCTCGTTGCGCGTCGGCCAGACGACCTTGCGCAGTTCGGCGATGATCTGGCGGTAGAACAGCCCGATCCGGGCGAACAGGCCCTTCTTGCCGCGCTTGCCCGACTTCTTGTCGGCGCGCTTGCGGTCGCGACGCGAGTCGCCGCCCTCGCCAGAGGTGGTCTCGGCAGCGCCGTCGGCACCCTCGGGGTTGCCGCTCTCAGGCGTTGCGGTGGAGCCCGTGGTCTCCGTCACTCGTCCTCACCTGAATCCGGGTCCTGCCGAGCGAGACGTACCCGATGGGGCACGAGCGTCCGGCTAAGCGGTGCTGATCGGTGCCCTCTCCGCATCAAGCCCGCTCGCTCTGTGGAGCGAACGGGCTGAAAGCGGATCAAGCAGCAGGGCAAGAGGGACTTGAACCCCCAACCGCCGGTTTTGGAGACCGGTGCTCTACCAATTGAGCTATTGCCCTACGGTGCCTCGTGGCTCCGTAGCGACCAACCTACCGCATCTCCCCCCACTGTCTGCACAGGTGGTGGAAGCTCCGGTCTTTTCGGCGGGCCGTCGAGCAGTGAGTGTACGTGGTCGAGGGGTGTTTGGTCGAACCTCTTCTTCCGGGTGCGCTGGTTGCCCGGCATATGTCCGGCATGCCCGCATGATCACCGGCGGATCGGCGTCCGCCGCCATGTGGACGGACGGGTACAGATGGTGAAACCGCGCCCCCCGGCCCGTGCCGGTTCTGCGACCATGCAGGCATGAGCGCTTCCACCCCGCAGCCCGACCGTTCCATCCGCCCCGCCGACCGCCGGGTCTCCGCCCGGATCGGCGCGATCGCCGAGTCCGCGACCCTCGCCGTGGACGCCAAGGCCAAGGCCCTCAAGGCGGCCGGCCGTCCGGTGATCGGCTTCGGCGCCGGCGAGCCCGACTTCCCGACCCCGGACTACATCGTCGAGGCGGCCGTCGAGGCCTGCCGCGACCCGAAGAACCACCGCTACACCCCGGCGGGCGGCCTGCCCGAGCTGAAGTCCGCGATCGCCGCCAAGACCCTGCGCGACTCCGGCTACGAGGTGGACGCCGCCCAGATCCTGGTCACCAACGGCGGCAAGCAGGCGATCTACGAGGCGTTCGCGGCGATCCTGGACCCGGGCGACGAGGTCATCGTCCCGGCCCCGTACTGGACCACCTACCCGGAGTCGGTCCAGCTGGCCGGCGGTGTCCCGGTGGAGGTCGTGACGGACGAGACCACCGGTTACAAGGTCTCGGTCGAGCAGCTGGAGGCCGCCCGCACCGAGAACACCAAGGTCGTGCTCTTCGTCTCGCCGTCCAACCCGACCGGCGCGGTGTACACCCGCGACGAGGCCGAGGCGATCGGCCGCTGGGCGCTGGAGCACGGCCTCTGGGTGCTCACCGACGAGATCTACGAGCACCTGGTCTACGGCGACGCGACCTTCACCTCGCTGCCGGCCCTGCTGCCCGAGCTGGCCGACAAGTGCATCGTGGTCAACGGCGTCGCCAAGACCTACGCGATGACCGGCTGGCGGGTGGGCTGGGTGATCGGCCCCAAGGACGTCATCAAGGCCGCGACCAACCTGCAGTCGCACGCCACCTCCAACGTCTCCAACGTCGCCCAGCGCGCCGCGATCGCCGCCGTCAGCGGCGACCTGTCCGCCGTGCACGAGATGCGCACCGCCTTCGACCGCCGCCGCCGCACCATCGTGCGGATGCTCAACGAGATCGAGGGCGTCTACTGCCCCGAGCCCGAGGGCGCGTTCTACGTCTACCCGTCCGTCAAGGGCCTGCTCGGCAAGGAGATCCGCGGCAGGCGCCCGGCGAGCTCCAGCGAGCTGGCCTCGCTGATCCTGGACGAGGCCGAGGTCGCGGCCGTCCCGGGCGAGGCCTTCGGCACCCCCGGCTACCTGCGGTTCTCCTACGCGCTCGGCGACGCCGACCTGGCCGAGGGCATCGGCCGGCTGCAGAAGCTGCTCGGCGAGGCCCGCGACTGACGTCGCCCCGGGTACGGGATCAACCCGCGACCGCCCTCCTTCACCCCTTCGGGGGACGGAAGGAGGGCGGTTCCCGTCGGGGGGCCCGATGCGGCAGTATCGGCGAATGGAACGCCTGTTGAACCCGCGAGACGTCAGGGGCCTCCCGAAGGCCCACCTGCACCTGCACTTCACCGGCTCGATGCGGCCCGCCACCCTGCTGGAGCTGGCCGACAAGCACGGCGTCCGGCTGCCGGAGGCGCTCAGCTCCGGCGAGCCGCCCAAACTGCGGGCCACCGACGAACGCGGCTGGTTCCGCTTCCAGCGCCTCTACGACACCGCCCGCTCGGTGCTGCGGGACGAGGAGGACATCCGCCGGCTGGTCCTGGAGACCGCGGAGGACGAGCGCCGCGACGGCTCCCGCTGGCTGGAGATCCAGGTCGACCCGACCTCCTACGCGCCCCGGCTGGGCGGGCTGATCCCCGCACTGGAACTGATCCTGGACGCCGTGGAGCAGGCCGCCGCGGCCACCGGCACCGGCATCCGCGTCCTGGTCGCGGCGAACCGGATGAAGTCCCCGATGGACGCCCGGACCCTGGCCCGGCTCGCCGTCCGCTACGCCGACCGCGGCGTGGTCGGCTTCGGCCTCTCCAACGACGAGCGCCGCGGACTCGCCCGGGACTTCGACCGGGCCTTCGAGATCGCCCGCAAGGGCGGGCTGCTGGCCGCGCCGCACGGCGGCGAGCTGGCCGGGCCGGAGTCCGTCCGGGACTGCCTGGACGACCTGGGCGCCGGCCGGATCGGCCACGGCGTCCGCGCCGCCGAGGACCCGCGGCTGATGGCCCGGCTCGCCGACCGCCAGATCACCTGCGAGGTCTGCCCGTCCTCGAACGTCTCGCTCGGCGTCTACGAGCGCCCCGAGGACGTCCCGCTGCGCAGGCTCTTCGACGCCGGCGTGCCACTGGCCCTGGGCGCCGACGACCCGCTGCTGTTCGGCAGCCGGCTGGCCGACCAGTACCTCCTGGCCCGCGAGGTCCTGGGCTTCGACGACGCCGAACTGGCCGAGCTGGCCCGCCAGTCGGTGCGCGGTTCGTGCGCACCGGAGGCCGTCCGCAAGGAGCTGCTGGCGGACGTGGACGCCTGGCTGGCGGACGGCTCCGGCCCGCACGGCGCTACAGGCTGACCCCGACCATCACCGGCTCGTTCACCAGCTCGACCCCGAAGGCCTCCCGCACCCCGTCCCGGATCTCCCGGGCCAGCGCCAGGAGGTCCTCGGCGGTGGCCGAGCCCCGGTTGGTGAGGGCCAGGGTGTGCTTGGTGGAGAGCGTGGCGGGGCCGCCGCCGTAGCCCTTGCCGAAGCCGGCCCGGTCGATCAGCCACGCGGCCGAGGTCTTGGTGCGGCCCTCCGGCGCCGGGTAGGCGGGGGCGTTCTCAGTGCCCGGGCGGGTCCGGAACGACTCGTACTGCGCCGCGGTGAGCACCGGGTTGGTGAAGAAGGAGCCGGCCGACCAGGTGTCGTGGTCCGCCGGGTCCAGCACCATGCCCTTTCCGGCGCGCAGGCCCAGCACCGCCTCGTAGGCCTTCTCCAGCGGCACCCGCTCGCCCTGCTCGACGCCGAAGTGCCCGGCCACCTCGGCGTACTTGACCGGGGTGGAGAGGCCGCCGTGGTCGGCGAGGGCGAAGCGCACCCGCAGCACCACGTAGCGGTCCGGCTCGGCCTTGAAGCGGCTGTGCCGGTAGGAGAAGCCGCACTCGGCGCCGGTGAGCGTGACCACCCGGTCGGCGGCCCGGTCGTAGGCGACCACCTCGGTGATCGACTGGGCGACCTCCTGGCCGTACGCGCCGACGTTCTGCACCGGGGTCGCGCCGGCCGAGCCGGGGATGCCGGCCAGGAACTCGATGCCCGCCAGACCGTGCTCGCGCACCGCGCGGGTGACCGCCTCCGACCACACCTCGCCGGCGGCCAGCTCCAGCACCGTGCCGTCCAGGGCGAAGCCGGTGGTCGCGATCCGCAGCACGGTGCCGGGGAAGCCCGCGTCGCCGATCACCAGGTTGGACCCGCCACCGAGGACGAGCAGCGGCTCGCCGGCCGCGTCGGCCGCACGGACGGCGGCGATCACCTCGTCGTCGGTGTGGGCGGTCACCAGGCGGCGGGCCGGGCCGCCGAGCCGGAGCGTGGTCAGCGGGGCGAGGGGGGCGTCGTTTTCTACCAGCACGCCCACCAGCGTACGGGGGGAGAGGGCGCCGTCCGGCACCCCTTCCCCCCGGTGGACCCGGTGCTCAGCCGCGGGCGGCCTCGGCCGGGACGGGCCGGTCGGCGGCCCCGGCGTCCGCGGGCTCGCCGGCCTTCGCGGTCTTCGCGGTCTTCGCGGTCTCGGTCTGCTCGGCCCGCTCGGGCTTCGCGTCCGCCTCGGCCTGCTCGGTCTGCCCGGCCTGCTCGGCCCGCTCGGCCTGCTCGGGCTTCGCGTCCGCCTCGGCCTTCGTGTCCGCGGTGTTCTCCCCGGCGGGCGCCGCGGAGGCGACGGGCTTCACCCGGCGCGGGAGGAGCATCGCGCACAGCGCCGCCACCACGACCACCCCCGCGCCGACGTACAGCGCGGGCACCAGGCCGTCGACGAAGGACTGCTCCGAGGTGTAGCCGCCCTGCGCCGAGAACACCGCCGAGAGGACGGCCACCCCGAGCGCGCCGCCGACCTCGCGCAGCGCGTTGTTGGCGCCGGAGGCGATGCCCTGCTCCTCCGGGGCGACGCTGTCCATCACCAGGGCAGCGGTCGGTGCGAAGTACAGCGACATGCCGATGCCGCAGATCACCACGGCGGGGACCTCGGAGGCGTAGTCGTAGCCGGTGGCCGCGCCGTTGATCGCCGCGTACAGCGCCAGGCCGAGGCCCTGAAGGAGCAGCCCGGTCACCACGATCGGGCGGCCGCCGAAGCGGTCGGCGAGGATGCCCGCGATCGGGGCGACGATCAGCGGCATGCCGGTCCACGGGAGCATCCGGATGCCGGCCTCCTGCGGGCTGTAGCCGCCCACGGTCTGCAGGTGCTGGCTGATCAGGAAGATCGAGCCGAACATCCCGAGGAACATCAGCAGGCCCGAGGCGTTGACCGCGGAGAAGGCCCGGCTGCGGAACAGCCGCATCGGCAGCATCGGGTGCTTCGCCCAGCGCTGCTCGTACAGCACGAAGGCGGCCAGCGACAGGACGCCGGCGACCAGCGAGAGCAGCACCAGCGGGCTGGTCCAGCCGTCCGGGTTGCCGCGGATCAGGCCGAGGACGACGCCGAACAGGCCGAGGCTGACCAGGACGGTGCCGGCCACGTCCAGCGCCGGGCTGGCGCCGCGGCTCTCCCGGAGCTTGACGGCGGAGAGCGGCACCAGGAGGAGGCCGACCGGGACGTTCACCCAGAAGATCCACTGCCAGGAGAAGTGCTCGGTGAGCATGCCGCCGACCAGCGGCCCGGTGGCGATGGCGAGGCCGTTGACGCCCGCCCAGATGCCGAAGGCCAGGCCCCGCTTGGCCGCGGGCACCGCGTTGGTGAGCAGCGTGAGGGTGAGCGGCATCGAGACGGCGGCCCCGGCACCCTGGACGGCGCGGGCGGCGATGAGCGCGCCGATGCCCGGCGACAGCGCCGCCGCGGCGGAGCCGACCGTGAAGAGCGTGAGCCCGATCAGGAAGATCCGGCGCCGGCCGAACCGGTCGCCGAGCGCGGCGCCGAACATCAGCAGGACCGCGAAGGCCAGGGTGTAGGCGCTGACCGTCCACTCCAGGTCGGACAGGCCGCCGCCGAGGTCCTCCCGGATGGAGGGCAGTGCGGTGGTGACGACCAGGTTGTCCAGGCTGGCCATGAAGCCCGCCACGCTGGTGATCACCAGGGTCCAGACACCGAGCCTGCCCAGGCCCGGCGCCTCCGTTTTCTCCGACATGACTCCCCCAGTTCACTCTGGATAGTTATTGATCAATAACTTCTGCGGGCCGAAAGAGGGCCGTACGGACTCCGCCGCACGGCCGACACCCGGCGTCCTACTCGGTCTGCTCCCCGGCCGGTCCCTCGACCAGCCCCTCTGGCCCCTCGTCCGACCCCTCGGCGTGTTCCTCGCCAGACCCCTCGGCGTGTTCCTCGCCCGACCCCTCGGCGTGTCCCTCGTCACCCCGCCCGAAGCCGTCCCAGATCCGGTGCTCCCGCGGGAACCCCAGCGCCACCAGGGTGTTGATCAGCATGCCGTAGGCCATGAAGGCGGTCGCCTCGTCGGTGTCGCCGCCCAGCCGGATCCTGATCCGGTCGAACAGGTCCAGCCAGCCCTTCCGGGCGGCCTCGCCGATCTCGTCCTCGTCCGCGGTGTCACCGGCGAACACCGAGACGTAGAGCTGCATCTGCATCATGAGCTGCTCGCGGTCCTCGACCAGCCCCAGGTACGCGCGGGACATCGCCTCGCCGGCCGCCTCGCCGGTCAACCCGGCCGACGCCTCGTCGAAGACCTGCCAGGTCTCCTCGATGCAGCGGTCGGCGGCGGCCTTGAAGATCGCCTGCTTGCCCGGGAACAGCCGGAACAGGTACGGCTGCGAGACGCCCACCCGGCGGGCGATCGTCTCGGTGGACGTCCCCCGGTAGCCGCTCCTGGCGAACTCGATCATCGCGGCACGGACGACGCTCTCGCGCCGCTCCTCCGCACTCATCCGCATGCTCGCCCTCGCCATGGGATCCAAGTTAGTGGCCAATCACTATCCAGGCAAGGGCCGCGGCCGCGGCGGGAACCCGTCGGGCGGGCCCCGTCGCGGCGGACGGGACGGGGGCGGCCGTGCCGCGCCCCGGCCTCAGCCGAGCTGGACGACGGCCTTCGACATCCCGAGGACCTTCTGCCCGCCCGTGGTGGCCAGCAGGTCGACCTGCACCCGGCGGCCCTCCAGCAGCTTGGCGACCTTGGCCGACACCTCGACCACCGCGCCGACCCCGTCGTTCGGCACCGGGACCGGACGGACGAAGCGGACGCCGTACTCGACCACCGCGGCCGGGTCGCCGACCCAGTCGGTGACCACCCGGATCGCCTCGGCCATGGTGAACATGCCGTGCGCGATGACGTCCGGCAGGCCGACCTCCAGCGCGAACCTCTCGTTCCAGTGGATCGGGTTGAAGTCCCCGGAGGCGCCCGCGTAGCGCACCAGAGTGTCGCGGGTCACCGGGAAGGACTGCGCCGGCAGCTGGGTGCCGACCTCGACCTCGTCGTAGCTGATCGCCATCGTGCTCACTCCCCCGCCTCGTCGGCGGCCCGGGCCACCAGCGTCATGACCGACGTCACCACGTGCTCGCCGATCGCGTCCGACACCTCGCCACGCACGGTGAGTACGTCGTTGCCCGCCAGCGACTTGATGTTGTCGATGGTCACCGCGACCGTCAGCCGGTCGCCCGCCAGGATCGGGCGGGTGTAGGCGAACTTCTGGTCCCCGTGCACCACCCGGCTGTAGTCCAGGCCCAGCTCCGGGTCCTCGACCACCTGGGAGGCCGCCCGGTAGGTGATCACGAACGGGAAGGTCGGCGGGGCGATCACGTCCGAGTGGCCCAGCGCCTTCGCCGCCGCCGGATCGGTGAACGCCGGGTTGGCGTCACCGATCGCGATCGCGAACTCGCGGATCTTCTCCCGGCCCACCTCGTACGGCTCGGTGGGCGGGTAGGTCCGCCCGATGAAGGAGGGGTCGAGCGCCATGGCAGCTCCTCGAAAAGCGGGTGGATACGAAAAAGCTCCGGGCCGCACCCCCCTGGAGGGATGCGGCCCGGAGTTCAAGACCTCAATTCACACAGGCCCGATGATGCCCTGCGTGAGGGTCAGCGGGTCTCGCGGTGCGCGGTGTGCGAGTTGCAGCGGGGGCAGTGCTTCTTCATCTCAAGACGGTCCGGGTCGTTACGCCGGTTCTTCTTGGTGATGTAGTTCCGCTCCTTGCACTCCACGCAGGCCAGCGTGATCTTCGGGCGGACGTCGGTGGCAGCCACGGGAGTGCCTTCCTTGGACAACGAATAAGAACACAACAAGAGTAGCCGACCGGGAGTGCGATCTCCCGACCGACTACGCGGGGTAGCGGTGACCGGACTTGAACCGGTGACACAGCGATTATGAGCCGCTTGCTCTACCAACTGAGCTACACCGCCACGGTGATCCGCAGCACAGCCGAGGCTGACTGCTTCTCACCAGAGCCCCCATGCGGAATCGAACCGCAGACCTTCTCCTTACCATGGAGACGCTCTACCGACTGAGCTATAGGGGCGAACGAGGAAGAGATTACACGTTTCGCGCCCAGAGGTGAAATCCGTATCCCGACGCGAAGTCCGCAGGTCGGCGAGGTGCACGGACGAACGATCCAAGGCCCCGCGTTCGATCGGCCCCGGAGCCGCACGGCCCGACCCGATACGACTATTGCCCGCCTCCCGGCACCCCGCGCCCTCGCGCCATAGGCTCGACCCTCATTGACCGGGACGGCCCGGGACCAGCACGGTCCGGCCGACCGGACGGGCCAGGGCGGGAAGGAGCCGGCGATGGACAGCTCAGCCGCCGACGGGCCGCACTCCGGCCCCGGCCCGGCGGCCAACCCGCTCGGGCACGGCCCCGTCCTCCTGCTCACGGGCGCCCGGCTCGCGGACGGCCGGGTGGTGGACGTCCGGATCAGCGGGGACCGGATCCAGGCCGTCGGCACGGTCGGCAGCCTCGGCCCGCTGCCCGCGCTGCCAGGCGCCCCCACCGTGACCACCGGCGCCCGGATCGACCTCACCGGCTACCTGCTGCTGCCGGCCCCCGCCGAGGCGCACGCCCACTACGACACCGCCTTCTCCGCCGCCCTGCCCGCCCCGCCTCCGGACACCCCCGCCGACCTCACCCGCCGGGTCACCGAGGCCGCGCTCACCTCGCTCGGCTACGGCGCCACCGCCCAGCGCACCCACGTCCGGATCGGCGACGTGCACGGGCTGCGCCGGCTGGAGGCGGTGCTCACCGCGCGGCAGGCCCTGCGCGGCCTGGCCGAGCTCCAGGCGGTGGCGATGCCCCGGCTGCTCACCGGGCGGGCCGGCGCGGACGGCCGGGCGCAGCTGCGCGACGCGCTCAAACTCGGCGCCACCGCGGCCGGCGGCTGCCCCGAACTGGATCCGGACCCGGCCGGGTACGTCCAGGTGCTGCTGGACGCCGCCCGGGAGGCGGACTGCCCGGTGGACCTGCACACCACGGCCGCGGACCACGCAAGACTCGCCAGGCTGGCGGGTGCGCTGGCCCCGCTGCGGCCCCGGGTGACGCTCGGCCCGTGCGGGGCGCTGGCCCGGGGCGCCGCCGCGGCACTGGCCACCAGCGGGGTGCGGGTGGTGTGCCTGCCGCAGAACGGCGGCTGCACCGGACTGGAGGGCCGCTCGTCGGGTCTGCGCCCAGGACTGCTACGGGAGTTGGTGGAGGCCCGGGTGCCGCTGGCGGCGGGCAGCGGCGCGCTGCGGGACCCGTCCAACCCGGTCGGCCGGGCGGATCCGCTGGAGGCGGCCTACCTGCTGGCGGCGAGCGGGGAGCTGGACGCCGACGCGGCGTACGACGCGGTGGCCAACCAGGCCCGCAGCGCGCTCGGGCTGCCGCTGGTCCGGGTGGACGCCGGGTTCCCGGCGGAGCTGCTGGCGGTGCGCGGGGACAGTCTGACGGGGGCGCTCGCGGGCGGCCACAGTCGGCTGGTGGTGCACAGCGGACGGGTGGTCAGCCGGACCAGCGCGGTACGGGAGTTCGCGGACACCGTGGCGCTGGCGCTGCCCCGGCAGTCGGGGAGCACCGGAGGGGGTTAGCGCCCGTCCCGCGGATCCCGTCGGGCGGATCCCGCCCGGCGGCGGCCTCGGGGCCGGGCAGCCGGGGAAGCCTGCGAAACCGGGGAAGCCCAAGGGGCGCGCAGCCTTGGCTGCGCGCCCCTCCCCCACTACTGGCCGCCGTTCGACGGGCGGCTGGAGCGGTCCCGGGCCTCCCCCACATAGGAGCCGGTCCCGCTCGGTCGACACCGACACTACGCCCACGGAGCACCGCCCCCGACCGGCCTTGACGCCCCCCTGTCGCCCGCGGGACCGCTCTTGACGGGCCGTTGACGCGACGGGACCGGACCGGCCCGGGGCTCCCGGCTCAGCCCCGGCCCGGCTCAGGGCTCAGAGCTCCCGGCTCCCGGCTCAGGGCTCCCGGCTCAGGGCTCAGGGCTCGTACCGGTAGCCGATCCCCGGCTCGGTGATCAGGTGCCGCGGCCGGGCCGGATCGCGCTCCAGCTTGCGGCGCAGCCCGGCCAGGTAGACCCGCAGGTAGTTGCCGCGCCCCTCCTGGGCCGGCCCCCACACCTCGCGCAGGATCTGCCGCCCGGGCACCAGCCGGCCGGGGTTGGTCACCAGCAGGGCGAGGATCCGCCACTCGGTCGGGGTGAGCCGCACCGGGCCGCGCGGGCCGGTCACCGTGGTGGCGGTGAGGTCGACGGTGTGGTCGCCGATCACCGGCCGGCCCGGCGGGGCGCCGACCGGCGGCCGGCGCAGCACCGCCCGCAGCCGGGCCAGCAGCTCGTCCATCAGGAACGGCTTGGTCAGGTAGTCGTCGGCGCCCGCGTCCAGGGCGCCCACCTTGTCGGCGGCGCCGGACCGGCCGGAGAGCACGATGATCGGCGCCGCACTGCGGGTGCGCAGGCCGCGCAGCACGTCCATGCCGTCGAGGTCCGGCAGGCCGAGGTCGAGCAGCACGGCGTCCGGGGCGCGGTGCGCGGCGCGGTCCAGCGCCTCGCCCCCGCTGGCCGCGGTGCGGACGGCGTACCGCCGGGCGCTGAGGTTGATCCGCAGGGTGCGCAGCAGCGCCGGCTCGTCGTCGACGACCAGGATCTCACTCATGGACGGGCTCCTCCGCGGTCGCGACGGGCAGGGTGAGCAGCATGGTGGTGCCGCCGCCGGGGGTGTCCTCGACCTCCAGGCTGCCGCCCATGGCCTCGGCGAGGCCGCGGGAGAGGGCCAGGCCGAGGCCGACGCCGGTGGTGTTGTCGGTGTCGCCGAGGCGCTGGAAGGGCAGGAAGACCCGGTCGCGGTCCTCGGGCGCGATGCCGGGGCCGCGGTCGATCACCCGGATCTCCACCTGGTCGGCGTGGTGGCTGGCGGTCACCAGGACGGGTGCGCCGGGGGCGTTGTGGCGCAGCGCGTTGGTGATGACGTTGGCGAGGACGCGCTCCAGCAGGGGTGGGTCGGCGAGCACCGGCGGGGCGGTCTCCAGGTCGAGCGGCTGGACCGGCGCGTACGGGTCGGCGAGGCTGTCGAGCGCCCGGGGCAGGACCTCGTCGACGTGGGTCCCGGTGAGGTGCAGGGTGAGGGCGCCGGCCTGGAGGCGGCTCATGTCGAGCAGGTTGTCCACCAGACGGGTGAGTTTGACCAGTGATTCGTCGGCGGTGGCGAGGAGTTCGGCCTGGTCCTCGGGCGAGAACTCGACGTCGGGGCTGCGCAGCGAGCCGACCGAGGCGAGGGCGGCGGCGAGCGGGGTGCGCAGGTCGTGGCTGACGGCGGCGAGCAGGGCGGTGCGCATCCGGTCGGCGGCCTTGATCGGCTCGACCTCGGCGGCGACCACGGCGAGCCGCTCGCGTTCCAGGGCGGCGGCGGCGTGGGCGGCGAAGGCGGTCAGCACCCGCTGGTCGGCGGCGGGCAGCCGGCGCCCGGTGAGGACCAGCAGGGCGTCCGTGGCCACCGGGACCTCGGTGGTCTCGACGGGGGCGCCGCCCTCGTCCGGCTGCCCGGCCCCGGAGTGCGCGATCACCTCGCCGTCGGCCCGGGAGAGCAGGGCGACCGTCCGCATGCCGAAGGCCGTCCGGGACTTCTCCAGCAGGGCGGGCAGCGCGTCGGCGCCGCGCAGCACGCTGCCGGCCAGGGTGGAGAGGGTCTCGGCCTCGGCGGTGGCGCGGGCGGCCCTGCTGGTGAGCCGGCCGGCGTGGTCGACGACGGTGGAGACGGCGAGTGCGACGGCCGCGAAGACCACCAGGGCGACGATGTTGTTGGTCTCGCCGATGGTCAGGGTGTGGATGGGCGGGATGAAGTAGTAGTTGAGCAGCAGCGAGGCGGTGACCGCGGCCAGCAGGGCGGAGGTGGCACCGCCCAGCAGCGCGACGATGACCACGCCGAGCTGGAAGATCAGCGCGTCGGTGGTGAGGTTGATGCTCTCGTGCGCCTGGGAGAGCACGGCGGTCAGCAGCCAGGGCAGCGCGAACCCGGCGGCGTAGCCGGCGACGGTGCGGCGGCGGGAGTGGCGGCGGCCGAGCGAGGGCAGCCGGCCGCGGCCGGTGAACGCGTGGGTGACCATGTGGACGTCGATGTCCTCGGAGGCGTCCACGGTGGTCTCCCCGATACCGGGGCCGGTCAGGAACCGGTTGACCCGGCCGCGGCGGCTGGTGCCGAGCACCAGCTGGGTGGCGTCGTGGGCGCGGGCGAAGGCCAGCAGCGCGGTGGGGATGTCGTCGCCGACGACCATGTGATAGCTGCCGCCGAGGGTCTCCACCAGTTGCCGCTGCTGGGCGAGCGCACCGGAGGAGGCGCCGGCCAGGCCGTCGCTCCTGGTCACGTGGACGGCGAGCAGCTCGCCCCCGGCGGTCCGGTCGGCGATCCGGGCGGCGCGGCGGATCAGGGTCTCGCCCTCGGGGCCGCCGGTGAGGGCGACCACGACGCGCTCCCGGGTCTCCCAGACCCGGTCGATGTTGTGGCTGGCACGGTAGTCGCGCAGGCCCTCGTCGACCCGCCCGGCCACCCAGAGCAGGGCGAGTTCGCGCAGGGCGGTGAGGTTGCCGACCCGGAAGTAGTTGGAGAGCGCGGCGTCCACCTTCTCGGCCTTGTAGACGTTGCCGTGGGCCATCCGCCGGCGCAGTGCCTGCGGGGCCATGTCGACGAGTTCGATCTGGTCGGCCCGGCGGACCACCTCGTCCGGGACGGTCTCGCGCTGCGGGACCCCGGTGATCTTCTGGACGACGTCGTTCAGCGACTCCAGGTGCTGGACGTTGACGGTGGTGATGACGTCGATCC
Organism: Kitasatospora sp. NPDC051705; assembly: GCF_044453265.1. NCBI lineage: Bacteria > Bacillati > Actinomycetota > Actinomycetes > Kitasatosporales > Streptomycetaceae > Kitasatospora > Kitasatospora sp. NPDC051705. The sequence goes on from NZ_JBITCO010000005.1 coordinate 254,600, forward strand.
CGGCCGCCAGGATCTCCTCGACGTCCTGCCAGCGCTTGGCGTTCCGGCCGCCGGGGATGTTGGTGTGCGCCAGCTCGTCGACCAGCACGACGGCGGGGCGGCGGGCGAGCACGGCGTCGAGGTCCATCTCCTCGAACCCGGCCTCGCGGTAGGTGCGCCGGGCCCGGGGCAGCACCTCCAGACCGGCCAGCATGCCCTCCGTGTGGCACCGCCCGTGGCACTCGACGTACCCGACCACGACGTCGGCGCCGCGCTCGCGTCTGCGCCGGGCCTCGTCCAGCATCCGGTAGGTCTTGCCGACCCCCGGCGCGGATCCGAGGTACACCCTCAGCCGGCCACCGCGGATGCCGGTGCCGGGGGTGAGGTCGCGGGGCATGGGCGCTGCTTCTTTCCATCGGGAGGGAAGGCCGGGCGTGCCTTCCGTCGGGAGCGGAGGCCGGTCTGGTCCCGTCCGGGGAAGCGGGCGGGGAGCGGGCGGGGACGCGTGCGACCGGCCCGGGCGCGGGAGCCGTTCTCCCGCGCCCGGGCCGGCCCGGTCACTCGATGCTGTGACGATGTGTCACTTCTGCTCGCTGAGAGCCTTGTTGAGCAGGACGACGTTGACGCCGTCCTGTCCGAGGAAGCCGAGCGAGCGGCCCTCGGTGTACGTGTCGACCAGCTGGTTCAGCCTGTCGACCGGCAGGTTGCGGGCCTTGGCGACCCGGTCGACCTGCTCCTTGGCGTAGGCCACGGAGATGTGCGGGTCGAGGCCGGAGCCGGAGGCGGTCAGTGCGTCGGCCGGCACGCTCGCCGGGTCGACGCCGTCGAAGGCGGCGACGGCGGCGCGGCGGTCGTTGACGGCCTTCAGCAGGTCCTCGCTGTTCGGGCCCTGGTTGGAGGCGCTGGAGGAGGACGGGTCGTAGCCGGCCCCGGCGGCGGAGGGGCGGGGCTGGAACCACTTCGGGTCCGGCTGGGCCTCCTCCTTCGGGTCGTCCGGGTTCTTCTTCGGCAGGTTGAAGTTCTGGCCGAGCAGGCTGGACCCGATCTCCTTGCCGTCGGCCTTCACGATCGAGCCGTTCGCCTTCTCGCTGAAGGCGACCTGGGAGATGCCGGTGACCAGCAGCGGGTAGGCGACTCCGAGGATCACGGTGAGCACCAGGAGCACGCGCAGGGCGGTGAAGTGGGTCCGCACGGCGGCGGGCAGGGGCTTGGACATCGCGGTGGACTCCTCTCTCAGTTGAGGCCGGGGATGAACTGGACGATCAGGTCGATCAGCTTGATGCCGACGAACGGCACCACCAGACCGCCGAGCCCGTAGATCCCGATGTTGCGGCGCAGCAGCGAACTGGCATCGGAGGGGCGGTACTTCACCCCGCGCAGGGCGAGCGGGATGAGGCCGACGATGACCAGGGCGTTGAAGACGATCGCCGAGGTGATCGCGGACTGGGGGCTGTGCAGGCCCATGACGTTGAGGTGGCTCAGGCCCGGGTAGACCCCGGCGAACATCGCGGGGATGATCGCGAAGTACTTGGCCACGTCGTTGGCGATGGAGAAGGTGGTCAGCGCACCACGGGTGATCAGCAGCTGCTTGCCGATCTCGACGATCTCGATCAGCTTGGTCGGGTTGGAGTCGAGGTCGACCATGTTGCCGGCCTCCTTGGCCGCCATGGTCCCGGTGTTCATCGCGACGCCGACGTCGGCCTGGGCGAGCGCGGGGGCGTCGTTGGTGCCGTCGCCGGTCATCGCGACCAGCTTGCCGCCCTCCTGCTCCTTCTTGATCAGGGCCATCTTGTCCTCGGGGGTGGCCTCGGCGAGGAAGTCGTCCACGCCCGCCTCCTCCGCGATCGCCTTGGCGGTCAGCGGGTTGTCGCCCGTGATCATGACGGTCTTGATGCCCATCCGGCGCAGCTCGTCGAAGCGCTCCCGCATGCCCTCCTTGACCACGTCCTTGAGGTGGATGACCCCCAGCACGCGGGCGGGCTCGCCGCCGGCCTTCGTCGCGACGACCAGCGGGGTGCCACCGGCGGCGGAGATGCCGTCGACCAGGGTGGAGACCTCGTCGGTGACCCGGCCGCCGTTGTCGGCGACCCAGTTGGACACGGCGGCGGCCGCGCCCTTGCGGACCTGGTGGACACCGTCGGCCTCGTCCAGGTCGACGCCCGACATGCGGGTCTGGGCGGTGAACGGCACCCAGGTGGCGTGCGTCAGCTCGCCCTGGGCACGGGCCCGCAGACCGTACTCGGTCTTGGCGAGGACCACGATCGAGCGGCCCTCCGGGGTCTCGTCCGCGAGAGAGGAGAGCTGCGCCGCGCTCGCCAGTTCGTCGGTGGAGACGTCGCTCACCGCGAGGAACTCGGCGGCCTGGCGGTTGCCCAGGGTGATGGTGCCGGTCTTGTCCAGCAGCAGGGTGTTGACGTCGCCGGCGGCCTCGACGGCGCGCCCCGACATGGCCAGCACGTTGCGCTGCACCAGGCGGTCCATGCCGGCGATGCCGATCGCGGAGAGCAGCGCGCCGATGGTGGTCGGGATGAGCGCCACGATCAGGGCGACCAGGACGATCATCGACTGCGGAGCGCCGGCGTAGGTGGCCATCGGCTGCAGGGTCACCACGGCGACCAGGAAGACGACGGTCAGCGAGGCCAGCAGGATGTTCAGCGCGATCTCGTTGGGCGTCTTCTGCCGGGCGGCACCCTCGACCAGGGCGATCATCCGGTCGATGAACGACTTGCCGGGCTCCGAGGCGATCCGCACCACGATCCGGTCGGACAGCACCTTGGTGCCGCCCGTCACCGCGGAGCGGTCGCCGCCGGACTCCCGGATCACCGGCGCGGACTCACCGGTGATCGCCGACTCGTCGACGGACGCGACGCCCTCGACGACGTCGCCGTCACCGGGGATGACCTGCCCGGCCTCGACCACCACGTGGTCGCCCAGCCGCAGGGCCGTCCCGGGGACCTCCTCCTCGGCCTGCGAGGCGGGCCAGTCGGTGAGCCGGCGGGCGACGCTCTCGGTCTTGGTCTTGCGCAGGGTGTCGGCCTGGGCCTTGCCGCGGCCCTCGGCGACGGCCTCCGCCAGGTTGGCGAACACGGTGGTCAGCCAGAGCCAGAGGGTGATGACCCAGGCGAACACGGACGGGCTGGCGATCGCGGAGACGGTGGTGACCACCGAGCCGACCTCGACCACGAACATCACCGGGTTCTTGACCATCACCCGGGGGTCGAGCTTCTTCACCGCGTCCGGCAGGGAGGCGACGATCAGCTTCGGGTCGAGGAGGCCGCTGGAGACTCTGTGCGACGCGGCGGACTCGGCCCGGTCGGCCTGGTCGGCCGGTGCGGGGGTGAGCGTGGGAGTGGACATCAGGAGGAGAGACCTTCCGCGATCGGCCCGAGAGCCAGGGCCGGGAAGTAGGTGAGGCCGACGACGATCAGGACGACGCCCGACAGCAGGCCCACGAACAGCGGCTTGTGGGTGGGCAGGGTGCCCGGAGTGGCCGGCACCGGCTGCTGCCGGGCGAGCGAGCCCGCCAGCGCCAGCACGAACACCATCGGCAGGAACCGGCCGAACACCATGCACAGGCCGAGCGCGGTGTCGTACCAGTCGGTGTTGACGGTGATGCCGCCGAACGCCGAGCCGTTGTTGTTCGCGGCCGAGGTGAAGGCGTACAGCACCTCGGAGAAGCCGTGGGCGCCCGAGTTGAGCATCCCTCCCCGCTCACCCGGCAGCGCCATCGCCACACCCGTACCGACCAGCACGATCGTCGGCGTGGTGAGGATGTACAGCGAGGCGAACTTCATCTCCCGGCCGCCGAGCTTCTTGCCCAGGTACTCCGGGGTGCGCCCGACCATCAGACCGGCCACGAACACCGCGACGATCGCCAGGATCAGCATCCCGTACAGACCGGAACCCACACCGCCGGGCGCGATCTCGCCCAGCATCATGTTGAAGATCGTGATCCCGCCGCCGAACGGTGTGTACGAGTCGTGGAAGGAGTTCACCGCGCCGGTCGAGGTCAACGTCGTCGACGCCGCGAACAGGCCCGAGGCCGCAATGCCGAACCGCTGCTCCTTGCCCTCCATCGCGGCACCGGCCGCCTGCAGGGCGGTACCGGAGTGCTGCGACTCCGCGAAGGTGATCAGGGCCGCCGAAGCCACCCAGAAGATCCCCATCACCGCGGCGATCGCGTAGCCCTGGCGGTTGTCGCCGACCATCTTGCCGAAGGTCCGCGGCAGCGCGAACGGGACCAGCAGGATCAGGAAGATCTCCAGCCAGTTCGTGAACCCGGTCGGGTTCTCGAACGGGTGCGCCGAGTTGGCGTTGAAGAAGCCGCCGCCGTTGGTGCCCAGCTCCTTGATGACCTCCTGCGAGGCCACCGGGCCGCCCGGGATCTTCTGCACGTCACCCGCGAGGTTGGTCACCTCGTGGAAGCCGTGGAAGTTCTGGACCACACCGTTCGCCACTAGGACGAGCGCGAAGACGAACGCGATCGGCAACAGCAGCCGCAGGTTGATCCGGACCAGGTCCACCCAGAAGTTGCCCAGCCGGTCCGTCCGGTTGCGCGTGAAGCCCCGGATCAGCGCGGCCACGATGGCGATGCCCACGGCCGCGGACACGAAGTTCTGCACCGCCAGGCCGGCCATCTGCACCAGGTGGCCCATCGCGGACTCACCGCTGTAGGACTGCCAGTTGGTGTTGGTGACGAACGAGATCGCGGTGTTCCAGGCCTGGTGGCCCTCCATCTGCGGAACGCCCAGGCTCAGCAGCAGGTGGCCCTGCAGGCGGATCAGCCCGTACAGGAAGAGGACGGAGACGGCCGAGAAGGCCAGCACCGAGCGCAGATACACCGGCCAGCGCTGATCGGCGTCGCCGTCGACGCCGATCACCTTGTAGATGCCGCGCTCGACTCTGAGGTGCTTGGAGGTGGTCAGGATGCGGGCGATGTAGTCGCCCAGGGGCCGGTAGCACAGGGCCAGCGCGCCGACCAGGGCGACGGCCTGCAGCCAGCCCGCGAGAGTGGAGCTCATGTCAGAACTTCTCCGGGTAGATCAGCGCGACGACGAGATAGCCGACCAGCGCGACGGCCACGATCAGACCTGCGATGTTCTCGGCGCTCACAGCTTCTCCACCCCCCGCGCGATCAGGGCGATGACGGCGAACACGGCGACCGTGACACCGACGTAGATGAGATCGGACATGGCTCCACCAGCGTGGTTCGAGAGACTGCCGCGAACGGGCCGGGGCCCGGCGCGGCGCCGGCGGAAGGCCGGCAGATGCAGCCAAGCAGCCGCCGGGGGCGCGTCACGGGGGCCCTGACGCCCTCCATACGGGTGAGGGCGGGACGTTGACGGGACCTTGACGCGAACGGCCCCGGACGGCGAACGGCCCCGGAGGGCGAACACCCTCCGGGGCCGTTGAGCTGCGCGTCAGCCGGTCACGTCGGCACCCGCGGCCGTCCGCGGCTGGCGGACCACCGCACCGGTGTGCGGGCGCGGTGCGCGGTCGGTCACGGCTGCGCGCCCCTGACGCGGCGACGGGCGCTCCTGACGCGCTCCTGACGGCCGTGCGGCGCCGAACGGATGGCTGCACCGGACGGGGGTGGGGGGCCGCTGTCCCGGCGGGCGCCGGTTGGGAAGACGACCAGCTCTTGCGAAGGACCCCCGGCGCGCACCCGCACACCCGGGACACCGCACTCACGCTGAACGGCCCGGCCCACCCTCGGACCCCACTCTGCTGCCAGCTGCCAGTAATTGCAAGCAATGCGCAACAAGTGCACCCCCGGCGCCGCGGCGCGAAAACGAGAACGGCCCCCAATCCGCGTCTCCGCAGATCGGGGGCTGTTCTCTATCCTGTGGCTGGTGCAGGGTTCGAACCTGCGTAGCTTGCGCGACAGATTTACAGGCCGCTGACCAGACGTGCCCTGGCCTGCGAGATCTTGATCACAGGCCGATTCTGGTCCGTGCCTGGTCCGGATCAGCTCCGCTGGAACGGTCCGGCGGCCCCCGGTGCTGCCGCACGCACACCCTCCCGCTTCGGTGGTTCTGACTGCTTCACTGTCTCCGTGACAGACAACTGGGGGGCAGTCATCTCGGCAGCATCCGCACTCGGTGGAGTGGGGCTCACAGGGTTGTTCGGAGTGCTGAAGAGCCGCCAAGAGCGGCTTGCTCAGCAGATGAGCGTCCGAGAAGAACGCCGCTCGGCGCATCGCCTTGAACGTCGTGAGACATACATCCGACTGATGGCAGCCATGAAAAAGGTGCAGAGGGCAGGACACATATGCCGGGTTGCCGTTCCGCCCTCATCCGACCCCTTGCCGCAGATCTGGCAGGACTACTTCGAGGCGCTTGAGGTCCTTGATCGCGAGGCGGAATACGTTCGACTCGAGGGCCCTCCCGAGGTGAGCGATGCAGCCCGCGACCTCAACAGCTCGGCAGTGCGCTCCTACTACGTGCTGGAGACCGCCGCCAAGGCCCATCTGGGTGCGGCCCAGCCGCTTGCGACCCTCCTCAGTGACGAGCAGATGTCAAACCATCGGGAAGAGATCACCAGGTTGCACGACTTCATCGCTAGTGCTCGGAGGGCGCTCGGCGGAGAGGATCCAGGGTTCGCACAAAGTCAGTAGGCGGCCAACCCCGCGCGCTACCGGAGGGCCTGGAGATGTCGCCCCCTCCTGCGTTGCACGTCGCTGCCGGCGCACGGATTGAAGTACGCCTGCCTGTCGCGGACCCATCTGAAGCCCCCGCTAGCCGAGGGCGAGATGTGGTCTACTTCTTTCCGTCGGACTAGAGTCGTTACAGAACTCAGTCGTTACAGAACTTTGCCGTACGTACGGCAAGGTGTTCTCTCTGCTACCCGTGAGGCTCGGCCCCGGTTGCCCCCGGAGCCGAGCCTGTGCACGGGATCAAGTAGGCCCGGCCGACCACCTACCGGCCGGGCCTACTGCTGCCCGCACCGCTGTCGTCCGTCCTCGGCTCACACCTAGTGGATGAGCCTCCCCACACACTCGGCAATCGTGACCATGAGTCCGAGCCCGCTGATGCCGACCATCCACCAATCGGGGCTGTTCAGTCGCTTGCTCGACCTTCGTGACCTACGTGCCATGCCAGGACCCCTCCTACTCGGCACCGTTGGGGCGCTCCCCAACGGGGCGCAAGATGGGCCGGGTCGGACCCGAAACGAACCGAGCGTTGGGGGCCTGGCTGCGAGAAGCCTAGCGTCGCGAACTGCCCCTGGTGCGCGGCTTCGTGGGCGGTGGAAACGACCGTTGGAACTTTAAAAGCGACTTCGATTAACCCGCCCAGTAAAAGTTGCGAGTGTGGTGGTGTGATTTGCTTCCAGCGCGGTAGATCGCCCGCCCTATAGGCCTTGCAGGGCTTCGGCGTGTCGTGTGAGGCACCAATGGGGGCATGGGCGTGATCTCAGTCACACCCGCGCCCCCGCCATTCGAGGCCTGACCCTGGTGTGACACCTAGAAGGCCCTCGGCAACAAGCTCCATCGAGTGCACGATCGCCACTGCCCCGGCAGCGGCTAGCCGGGCGTCCTTACCTGGCTTGTTGGCGTAACCGATCGTGGGAACGCCAACTGCTTCCCCGGCCTCGACGTCGCGGGTCGCGTCACCGATGAAGATGCAGTGCTCCGGCCCGGCGCCTGCGGCTTCCATGGCTTCGAGCAGGAGGCGCGGGTTCGGCTTCATGGACGACGGGTCACCCGGGGCGCGCCCGAAGACGCCGGCCACGTAGTCGCCGAGGCCATGCTCGGCGAGGTAGCCCTCGATGGCTGCACCCGCGTTGTTGCTGACCACCGAGACCAGGCGGCCAGAGCGGGCACACGCGCGGAGAACCGATTCTCCGCCCGGAGTCGGGCGGGCGGCCCGGACGGCTTCGGTCTCCAGCGCAGCCAGGGCAGCGTCCGTGCTCTCCGTGAGATCGGGGCGGGCGTCCGCGACCAGGCGGAGCAGGGCGAGCGGGTCGCTCTCGTCCTCTGCCCCGGCCGGGCCCTGCTCGCCGGCGGCGAGCAGGGCCTCACGGAGTCGGCGCGCGACCTCCGGGGCGGGAAGGCCGGCGAACACCGAGCACACTGGGCCGTCGAAGTCGAGGAGCACGTGCTTCACCGGCCGCAGCACATCGGCGAGTTGCTGAGGGGTGGCGCTCATGGCTGCCGCTCGTACGCGATCGTGCTCCACACGCTGTCGAACCACATCTGGGCCTGCTGGACGTACTGCGATCCGAGCGAGGCGTCGTCCGGGCCGGCGGCGTGGTGGAACAGGGTGGTGTCCTTGCCGGTCACGTCGTAGAAGGTGTGGGCGGTGTCGTCGATCGCCACGGTGCGCTCGCGGAGCGGGTAGAAGCCGAAGAAGGCCTCCGACCGGTTCAGGATGTACAGCTTGAACAGGCTGGACGCCCGGTGCACCTTCACCTGGACACTCGCCTTCTGGACCAGGCCCAACTCGGCCAGCATCTCCACCGAGTGCGCGATCCCGCCGGCGTTCGTCAGGGCGATGTTGCGGGCGCGCTGCCGGAGGGCGGCCTCGTCCTGGAGGCCGTCGACCAGGACCGGCACGGCCATCGGCGCCGTGGTGTCCGGCAGCAGCAGGCGGATCGTGATGGACTCCGGCGCCAGCCGGCCGGAGCGGACCTTGTCGAGCGGCTCCTGCAACGCGTTGTGCAGCGTCTCGCTGGAGAAGCCGGCGAAGTCGAGGGTCACCTGCTGCTGCTCGAAGGCCGCCTCCAGGTGCGGCCGCAGCCCGACCGGTCGCGAGGTGCGCTCCCGAACGAACGAGCCGCTCCCCTGCCGGGTCACGATCAGCCCCTCGGTGCGGAGCAGGTCGAGCGCCTTGTCCACCGTGCCGCGCGCCACGCCGAAGTGCTTCGCCAGTTCGGGGCCGGAGGGGAGCTTGTCTCCCGTCTCGAAGCCCGGCTTCTTCGTGAGGATCGAGGCCCGCAGAGAGCTGCTGACCTGCTGATACGGGGGGCGCGAGTCATCCGGGTCTAGGGCCATGGACCAATGCTAGGGGAGGTGCCCAACAGGCGCGAGAAACCCAACTCTATTGACCTGCCTAAGCAGGTTGTCTATGTTGTGCGTGTCGCACCGAGTGAGACAGGGGTGACACAGAGGGGCCTTCTTTGGGCTGCTCTGAGCTGCACAAATGCGCCTATGGGGATAGGCGAAGGGGCCCGGGGCAGATCGGGCCGAGGTCGACCGCGCCTTGGCATGCGGATGGCATGGACCGAGAGGTCCGCGTCTGCCCCGAAAGACGCACCCCCCGCCCGTTCACCGCCGAGCTCCTCGGCGCCGGACCGGCGCGGTCTCAGCGAACGAGTGTCTTTGGTCCCCGATCCGTGCCGCCTGTGGCGGGTCGGGGGTCATGGCTGCTCGTGACGTGACGAGTAGCCGGCCCTGGATTCGGGGCCGCCGCGCTTTCCTTGGCCGGGCGCGCGGCAGCCCCTGGGGCCCACCTCCGACTGGAAGAGGTAGACCCGTGAGGTCGATTGTTGCAGGGCAACACGCCTTGGACTCCGAGGAGTTCGCGGAGCTGGCGTTGGGCGTGGACGAGGAGCTGTTCGCCGGCGTGCGCGGCGAGTCGGCGGTCGAGCGCCAGGCCCGTTCGGACGTGGCGTACGCGGTGCTGGCGGACCTGCGCCGGGAGGACCCGGAGTTGGCCGCCTTCGCCGAGCAGCAGATGAAGATGGCGCCGGTGCCGTTGCGGTTCCGGGCGGCCGTCGGCCGCACCGCCGGCATCGAGCTGGTGGCCGCGTGAGCGGGCTGGGCGACTACCGCGCCGAACGGCGGGCCGACCGGCAGGCCGAGCGCGCCGACGCCCGAGCGGACCGCCGGGACGAGCGCGAGCAGAGCCGGCTGGACGCCGAGGCAGCCCGTCAGCGGCGGGAAGCCGATCAGCGAGCCGCCGAGGAGGCCCGGGACCGGCGTCGGACGGCGCGGGCCGCGCGGCTCGGCAGGGCCACCGGGTGGATGGCGGCCAACCCGGCGCGGGCGTTCGTCCGCTTCGTGCAGGCCTGCTCGATCGTGCCTGCCGTGGTCTCCCAGGTCGCCGCGCTCGATCACGCGAACGTGGCGCTGCTGCTCGCGGTGCTGCTGGCCGCGATGCTGGAGGGCGGCGCGTGGGCGCTGGTCGCCATGGGAGCCCAGGCCGAAGGCGAGCGCTCCACCCGCACCTACCGCCTCGGCGCGTGGGCGGCCGGGCTGGTCGCCGGGGGCATCAACTTCGCCCACGGCTGGCAGCAGTACCCGACCCACCACTGGGTGGCGTTCGTGCTGGCCCTGTCCAGCATCGGCGCCGTCTGGCTGACCGACCTGCAGACCCACGGCGGCCGCGGCCCGACAACCGCCGAGAAGAAGCAGGCGAAGGAGCAGACCGAGCACACCCGCCGCCGAGCCGAGCACCACCCCGACGTCCGGGAGGTCGCCGACCGCCTGCTGTCCGCCGCCCCGTTCGGCGCGCTGCCGGCCGACGAGGCGTGGCGGATCGCATGGGAGTACGTCCACGGCGTCACCATCCCCGGCCTGACCGCCGACCTGCTCGCCCGCAGGCTCAATGCCCGGGCCCGGGTCGCAGAGCTGAGCGCGCTCCCGGCGCCCGCCGATCTGTGGCCGGGAATGCCCGACGACCCGTTCCCCGCCCTCACCCTCCCGCTGCCCTCCGGGCCGTCCGACGGCGTCTACCTCGACTCCGTTCCCGCCGAGTTGCGGAACGCTTCCCCGATCACGCTCGAAAGCCTGGAAGCCCTTTACGGAACGGGGTCGTACGCACCCGCACCCGCTTCTGGGGCGCCCAAGAAAAGCGGCCCGAACGAGGCGATCGGGAACGCCTCCGAAGCCGCCGGGGAACGCCCTCTCGACCCAGCCGACATCGCCCGGATTCGCGTCCTGGCCGACGGCCTGGCCGCGCACGGCCAGGAGCTCACCACCAAGAAGGTCCGCGACGCCCTCGGCTGCCGCAACGACTACGCCGTACGCCTACGCCGCCACGTCGACGCCGAGCGCAGCAACCCGCCGACCGCCGCCTGAGCGTCCGCCGCGAGGACGTCTACCCCTCCCCCAGATCCGCCCCACGACGCGCACAACGAGGGCAGTGTCATGACCCTGACCAGCAGTGCATTCCCCATCCCGCCCATCACCCACGAGGACCGCGACCAGGCGGCCGGTGCCGCCGATCGCCTGCTCACCCGCATCCTCGGCGCGAGGGGCGGTGCCCGGTGAAGACGCTCAAGGAGGTGCCCGGCCTCGGCATCGCCCGCCTCGACCGCGGCGGCCTCGCCTACCGCCTCTCCGAGCCGCTGACGATCGATGAGGTCGCCGGCCTGCTCCGCGAGACCTGGTGCCGCCGCCTGACGGTCTCCGACGCCTCCGCCGACGGCCGGTACCCCGCCGAGTTCCGCGCGCTCTGCGAGCTGGACGGCGAGCCGTTCGTGCTGGTCGGCCGGATCGGGCAGGGCTCCTGATGCTCGGCTTCGGCAAGAAGCAGCCCGCCCAGCCCGCGCAGTCCCGCCAGCAGCGCAGGGCGAAGGCCGTCCGCGAGGCGGACCGCGCCGGGCACGCCGCCATGGACGCCAAGACCCGCCGCACCACGGCCCTGGAGGCCAACCCCGTCCGCGCCTGGTGGCGCTCCTCCTGACCCGCCGTCCCGGGGCCCGGCCCCAGCCGGGCCCCCTTCTCTCCCGAGAGGAGACAGCCGTGATCTACCTGCTCTGCCTGCTGCTGATCCTGGTCGACGTCGGGCTCGCCGTGTGGGGCCTCCGCGAGTTGGCCCGCCGGGGGTGGCTCCGGTGACGATCCCCCCGCCCCCGACCGAGCCGCCCACCGCCGGCATGCCGACGCCTGAGCCGGTGAGCGAGTGGTGGCGCAAGGCCGGCCCCCGCATCCCCGCCCCGGTCCAGCCGGAGCCCGACGTCCACATCCCGGTCCCTATCGACACCGGCCCCGCCGAGGCCGCCTCCGTGGAGGACGCCGCGCAGGCGTTCTGGGCCCCGTTCGGCCGGATCCTGTCCGATCAGGCCTCGACGATCACCTCCCAGGTCGCGCAGCTCCTCACCGAGAGCGAGGACCAGCGCGCCGCCCGCCAGCAGGTCGAGTACGAGGACCTGCTCGCCGCGCAGCGCGCCCGGATGGACTCGGCGCTCGGCAAGGTCGGGGAGACCTCCAAGGAGCGCGCCGAACGCCACCGCGTCGAGGACGTCCTCGCCCCCGACCGCCCCATCCGGCGGGACGACCTGGTCGGCTTCGCCGATCTGCTCGCCGAGCGAATCTCCGAGACCCCGGACGACCGGGCCCAGCGCCGGGAATCCGAGCGCGAGCTCGCCAAGCAGCGCGCTCGCGCCCGAGAGGACCGGGAGCGCGCCGCGGCCGGGGAGACCCCCGCCCAGCGTGCCCTGCGCCACCGTCAGCAGCAGCTGGCCGACCGACGCGAGGACCGCACCCGGGCCCGGCGCGCGCGCCGCCGAGCCGCCCGCGCTGCCGGCCCTTCCGACCGCACGGTCCGGTTCCGCCGCTGGTGCGTGCTGACCGCGATCAGCGCGGTAGGCGGCTACACCACCGGCCTGGTGCCGCTGATCGCGCCCGGCGGGCCCTGCGTCGGCCTGCTGCTGGCCGCCGCCGGGTGGGCCCTCGACCTGCACACCCGCGACCGGGGCCGCCTGCGCGTGAGCGAGGTCCGGGGCGCCGGACCCCTCATGATCCTCGTTGCCCTGCGCATCCCGGTCGCCTCCGGCCTCGCCGTCGCCGCCGGCCTTTCCCCGCTCCTCGACGCCCTGCCCCTCTTCTAGCCACCAAGGAGACAGACATGAGCAGCCTCATCGCACTCGGCACGGGCGGCGCCGCCACCGTCACCACGATGTACCTGTACGTCGGCGTCCGCGGCAAGGGAAAGATCAAGGTCAAGGACGACCACGTCCCCTACTGGGCGTTCGGCATCGGCCTGCTCGCCGCGAACGCCGGCACGGCGTTCCAGCAGCTCAGCGGCATCGGCCAGCAGCTCAGCACCGCCTTCGAGGGCAACGCCGCCCTGGGGGAGTGGAAGGTCGGCGCCACGGCGGCCGTTCTGACCCTCGCGGTGTTCGGCCTCCAGCCCCGGGCGTGGAAGGACGCGCTCTGCGGCGCGGTCGCCCCCAGCTTGTTCGCCGCCGCCGGCGGGCTCTGGGTCCTGCCCTCGTCGATCCTCAGCGGCCTGATCAGCGCGTTCATCAAGTGAGGGCGAAGACGATGGAGAAGATCTTCCCCACCGAGAAGCTGGGCGACACCCTGCTGTGGCCGCTCACCGGCCTGGCCACCGGCACCCCCGTTCTGGTCCGCCGGCTGACGGCCCCCCAGCGCGAGCGCCGGGCCGAGGCCGCCGCGCTCAAGGCGGACCAGGAGCGGCTCGCCGCCGAGGCCGCCCAGGCGGCCGACGCCGAGTTCGCCAAGAAGCTCGCCGAGACCCCCGACCCGACGAAGCGCGCCGCGATGATCCACGCCCGGGAGAGCGCCCGGGTCACCGCCCGCGAGATCGAGGCGGCGCAGGCCAAGGCCGCCCGCAAGGAGAAGCGCAGCCGCGCCGGGGACGGTGCCGGTGCCGCGGCGCTGATGCTGATCGTCGGCGGCCCGCTGGTCTGGGCCCTCGCCCGCCCCCTCATCGAGCCCGGCATCGGGCTGCTGATCGGCGTGTGGTGGATCGCCGCGCTGATCCACGCACCCGCCCCTGGCCAGAAGGCCGTCGAGGAGAAGGAGGAGGCCGAGCAGAGCGTCGCCGAGGACCTCGCCGAGCGACCGCCGCTGACCCCGGATCAGGCCTCCGCCGAGGCCCGCGGCGAGACCTCGGCGGCGACCTCCCCGACCCCCGCTGACGCCCGCCGTGCGGTGGCCCTCCTCGGGGCCGCCGGCACCCACGTCGCGCTCACCGCCGTGGCCGCCCACCTGGCCGCCGAACACCCCCTCTGGAAGCGGTCCGGGAAGGCCGTCCGAGGCCTCCTCCATGAGGCCGGTGTGAAGGTCCGCGGAGGGGTGCGCGTGGAGGGCGTCAGCGTGCCCGGCATCCACCACGACGACGTGCCCCCTCTCCCCTCCCCCTCCGAGAGCGCCCCTGGCGGCGTTGTTGTCGCAGGTCAGAGCAACAACAACAACGCCAACAACGCCAACAACGCCAACAACGCCAACAACGCCAACGAGTGGTCCACCCGAGAGGGGTTCGTCATGCGCGCCGACCCCGACAACCCCGCCCGGACGATCGTCGTCGGCCACGCCACCGCCGCCTGATCCACCGACACGAGAGGCACCTGCCATGACCACCGACCGCTGGCCCGACAAGACGATCCCGGAGTTCACGATGGCGGAGCTGTGCGCCGCGATCGAGCGGCACCAGGACGACCCTGACCCCGTGACCCAGAGCCTCGTCCGCGGCTGCTGGCGCGAGTGGGAGCGCCGCCACGGGCTCGCCTCGACCGAGGACTGAGCCAAAGCGTCCCCCACCCCCGAGAGCTGCCTCTGCGGCCCCGAGGACGACTGACCGACACAGCACGAAGCCCCGCAGCAACCGTCGACCTTGCCGGGTAACGGGCGGTTGCTGCGGGACCAATCCGATCCCCTCTCAGAGACCAGAGGACTCCAGCATGCCCGGAAACACCACCTCGCCGCAGCCCCGCTGCGAGGCCGCCCACCTCGGCGACGCCAGCCCCTGCGAGGGCCCGCTCGACGCCGTGACCGTCCTCGACCGGCACGGCGACGCCGCCAAGGCCTGCGTGCACCACGGCGCGCGCCTGTACGCCAGCCTCATCGACCCCAGAGTCCGCCCCTGCAGCGTCCCCGGCGCGGCGATCGAGGTTTACAAGCGCGCCCAGACCACCTCCCCGTTCGCCTGGCTCGACCACCACCAGCTCCCCAACGAGGAGGAGCGGTGACCGAGAACTTCCTGAACGTGATCCCGTTCCGGCCGGAGCCCGCCGAGGTGAAGGCCGCCGAGCAGGCCGTCATCGGCGCGGCCTTGCTCAACCCCGCCCAGATTCCGGCGCTGGCCGCCCAGCTCGGCGACCCGAGCGCGTTCTACCACCCCGCGCACGAGACGATCTGGCGCGCCATCACCCGCATGGCCGGCGGTGAGCGGCCGGTCGACCCGATGCTGCTGGCCAGCGCTCTGCGAACCCAAGGCGACTTGGTCCGCATCGGCGGGCCGAGCTACCTGCACGCCTGCATCGAGGCGACCCCCACCGCCGCCAACGGCGACTACTACGCCGAGATCGTGCGGCTCGCCGCCGAACGCCGCCGCATCGGCACAGCCACCAGCCGCCTCGCCCACATGGCCATGGCCGGTGAGGACCAGGCCGACCTGGACGCCGTCCGCACGGCCGCGCTCTCCGTGCTCGCCGACCTGGCCGCCGGCGACACCTGGCTCGACCCCGTTCCGCTCGGGTCCCACGGCGCCCTGCCGACCTTCCCCGTCCAGGCCCTGCCGGGATGGGTCGGCGCCTACGTCGCGGCGGTCGCCGAGTTCACCCAGACTCCGCCCGACGCGTCCGCCACCATGGCCCTGGCCGCGCTGTCGACCGCCGCCGGCGGCCGAGTGAACGTGGAGATCCGGCCCGGCTGGCGCGAGCAGTCCAACCTCTACCTGACCTGCGCGATGCCCCCGGCCAGCCGCAAGTCCGACGTGTTCGCGTTCGCCATGGGCCCGGTCTACAAGGTCGAGGCCGAGCTGCAGGCCGGCGCCAGGGCGGCGATCATCGAGGCCGAGACCGCCAAGGACGCCGCGCTGGCCGAGGTCGATGCTCTGATGGCGAAGGCCCGCAAGAACCCTGACCTCGACCGCACCCGGCTCGTCGCGGAGATCTCCGCCGCCAAGATGCTTGCCGAGGAGATCGCTGTCCCTCCGAGCCCGCGCCTGACGCTGTCCGGGGACATCACCCCGGAGACCGTCACCAGCCAGCTCGCCGCGCACCGGTGTCTGGCCGCGCTCTCCCCGGAGGGCGACCTGTTCGACAGCATGGTCGGCCGCTACAGCAGCAAGCCGAACCTGGGCGTGTTCCTCCAGGCTCACAAGGGCGAGCGACTCCAGGTCGACCGGATCACCCGCGAGCAGCCCACCGTCGACAAGCCCGCGCTCACCATCGGCGTGACCCCGCAGCCCGCCGTCCTCCAGGAACTCGGCGCCGCCCCGGGGGCCCGCGACCGCGGCCTACTCGCCCGCTTCTTGTACTCCCTGCCGCCCTCCAACCTGGGCTACCGCAAGGTCCGTACCGCCCCGATCCCCGACAAGCTCGCGAGCGCCTACGACCGCAACCTGACCCGCCTGCTCCGGGCCATGACCGACCTCAGCGACCCGGTCACTGTGCTGATGGACCAAGCCGCCGACCTCGCCATCGAGCGCCTCCAGGAGCGCGTGGAGGTCCAGCTCCGCCCCGACCAGCCGCTCGCCCACATCAAGGACTGGGCCGGCAAACTCGTCGGCCACATCGCCCGGATCGCCGTCCTGCTCCACCTCGCCGACCACATCGCCTCCGACCGGGACAGCAACGCCTGGCGCGCCGGCCTGGAGGCCGCCACCGTCGAGCGCGCCGCCGAGATCGCGGACTACTACACCGCGCACACCCTCGCGGTCTTCGACCTCATCGCCGCCGACCCCGCCACCGAGGACGCCCACGCCCTCCTCCAGTGGCTCCAGCGGCCGAAGAAGGACGGCACCCACCGCACCCACATCAAGGCCCACGACGCCGTCGCGTCGTCCCGGCGGTTCAAGAAGGTCGCCGACGTCGAACCGGCCCTTCACCTGCTCGAACAGCACGGCTGGCTCCGCACCGACCAGCCCAGCGCCAGCGGCCAGCGCGGCCGGCCCCAGGCCGTCACCTACCGCGTCCACCCGGCCGTGAGCACCCCCACGGCCGCAGACGCGCCTGCGTAACCGTCAGGGATGTCAGGACAAAGCCCTGACCAGGCCAATCGCCGCCAGACGGCCCGCCAGGGAACGTCAGGGCTGTCAGGGGATAGCCGAGATCCCCTGACAGCCCTGACAACCCCTGACGCCCCGGCAGGGGCCATATCCGCAGGTCAGCGAGTTCCCCTGACATCCCTGACGCTCTCCGCCCTCCGCGTCCGCCAGCGAGAGGGCCCGCAACACGCCGCAGCCATCAATCCAGACCCACCGCAGGAGATTCGCCATGCCCAAGCGCGAACTGCTCAAGCTCCCCGTCGTGCTCGCCGAACTCGGCATGTCCCGCGCCGCCTTCTACCGGATGCGCGCCCGCGGCAAGGCCCCGCGCCTCATCAAACTCCCCAACGGCCAGGTCCGCGTCGACCGGGTCGACCTGGACGCGTGGCTCGCCGCCTGCGAGGTGGCCGCCTGATGACCACCTCGTACAAGGTCAAGTTCTGGGACCACCGGCACCGCCCGGACCGGCGAGCACCCTGGATGGTCCGTTGGACCGTCGCCGGGCGGGAGTTCTCCGAGTCCTTCCTCACCAAAACCGCTGCGGACGGTCGGAAGTCCGAGCTGATCTCCGCCCTCCGGGACGGGCAGCCGTTCGACGTCGACCGCGGTCTGCCGCTCTCCGAGCTCCGCAGGGAGAAGCAGATCAGCTGGTACGAGCTCGGCCGGCGGTACGTCGAGGCCCGGTGGGAGGGGGCTCCGGCCAAGACCCGGACGACGTGGGCCGATGCCCTCGCCACGGTCACGTTCGAGCTGGTGAAGTCGAAGGCCGGCATGCCGGACAAGCGGATCGTCCGCCGGGCGCTCTACAGCTGGGCCTTCAACGTGAACGCCTGGGAGGAGGAGCCGCCGGCGGACTGGGCCAAGGCCCTGGCATGGGTGCAGAAGCAGTCCGTGCCGGCCTCCGCCTTCGAGGAGCCGCCGATGGTGCGCCGTCTGCTGAACGCCCTCGCAGTGAAGCTCGACGGCAAGAAGGCCGCCCCCTCGGTCATCCTGCGCAAGCGCCGCATCCTCGGCCACCTCTTCGGCTACGCCGTGGAGGAGGGCTACCTGGCCGCCAACCCCCTCCCGACCGTCCAGTGGCAGCCGCCGGAGTCCGAGGAGGAGGTCGACCCGGGCCTGGTGGTCAACGAGGACCAGGCCGCCGCGCTCATCGAGGCGGTGGGACGCCAAGGGAAGCGAGGCGCCCACCTCCGGGCCTTCTTCGCCTGCCTCTACTTCGGCTGGCTGCGGCCGGCCGAGGCGGTGTTCCTCACGCTCGCCCGCTGCCACCTGCCCGCCGAGGGCTGGGGCTACGTGGTCCTGGACGAGACGCGGCCGCGGGTCGGCTCGTCCTGGACGGACGACGGGACGTCGCACGACAAGCGTGGGCTGAAGCACCGGGCCGAGAAGGCGACCCGCCGCGTTCCGATCCCGCCCGAGCTGGTGGCGATCCTGCGGGAGCACGTCGCCGCCTTCGGCGCCGCGCCCGACGGGCGGCTGTTCCGGACGTCCCGGGGCGGGATGGTGCAGGAGAGCGGGTACGGGGTCGTCTGGCAGCGGGCCCGCGCCGAGGTGCTGTCGCCCGCCGAATGCGCCACGAAGCTCGGCAAGCGGCCGTACGACCTGCGGCACGCCGGGATCTCGCTCGGCCTGAACTCCGGGGTCGATCCGACCGAGGTCGCCCGGCGGGCGGGGCACAGCGTGGCTGTCATGCTCCGGGTCTACGCGAAGTGCCTGCACGGCACCGTCGAGTACGCGAACGAGTTGATCTCGAAGCGGCTCAACCGGAACCGCACGGCGCCGCTGGCGCCGGATCCTGGTCCGTAGCTGGTCCGTACGCCCTGGTCAGCAGCGGGATCCGGGCGGAACCAGGTGAGACAAACCACCCAAAACAACCAGACATCAAAATCACTGTTCGACCATGACAGAAGGGCCCGTGGGCTGCGTTTCCGCAGCTCACGGGCCCTTCTCTATCCTGTGGCTGGTGCAGGGTTCGAACCTGCGTAGCTTGCGCGACAGATTTACAGTCTGCTCCCTTTGGCCGCTCGGGCAACCAGCCAGGATTTTCGTTTCCCGGGGCGCTTGCCCCGTTCGACTTCGTAAACGATACCCGATGCCGGGGGGTGCTCCGCCACTCGGTAGGTCACGCGATGATCAAGGCGTACGACGTGGCTGTCGGGGGCGGCGGCGGGGTGGCGCTGGATAGGCTGGGACGGCGGGCGCCCGGTGGGGCGGGCCGTGCCAGTGAAGCCAGAGCATCAAGGAGACCAACACCCATGGCCGACTCCAGTTTCGACATCGTCTCGAAGGTCGAGTGGCAGGAGGTCGACAACGCGATCAACCAGACCTCCCGCGAGATCGCCACCCGTTTCGACTTCAAGGGCGTGGGCGGCGAGATCAGCCGCTCCGGCGAGAAGATCGAGATGAAGGCGAGCGGCGAGGAGCGCGTGAAGGCCATCCTCGACGTCCTGCAGGGCAAGTTCATCAAGCGCGGGCTCTCGCTGAAGGCCCTGGAGCCCGGTGAGCCGCAGCTGTCCGGCAAGGAGTACAAGATCTTCGCGGACGTGAAGGAGGGCATCTCCACGGAAGATGCCAAGAAGGTCGCGAAGATCATCCGCGACGAGGGCCCGAAGGGCGTCAAGGCGCAGGTCCAGGGTGACGAGCTGCGGGTCAGCTCGAAGAGCCGCGACGACCTGCAGACCGTGCAGGCCCTGCTCAAGGGCAAGGACCTGGACTTCGCGATCCAGTTCGTGAACTACCGCTGACCCGGCCGCCGGTCGCACGGCGCGGCCCCGATCCCGCAGCAGGCCTGCTGCGGGACCGGGGCCTTCGTGTGCGCGGGCTCCGGCGGACCGGGCCCGGGGTCAGCGGACGGCCGGGTGCGGGCGCGCCGCCGCGGCCGCGTCGGCCAGGGCCTGGGTCTGCGCCCTGAGGTCGGCGAGCCGGTCGTCCAGGGACGCCGACGGACCGGTGCCCGCGGACTTCGACGGGGCCGGCACCGGGGGCAGCGACGGCAGCGAGGGCGCCGGGAGCTGACCGAGCAACCCCTGCAGGGTGCTCTGCAGGCTCGCCAGGATCCCCTGCAGCGTGGAGCCGACGTCGGGGACGGCGGAGGTCAGGGACGACACCAGGCCGGTGAGCAGTTGGACGACGCCGCCGACCGCACCGAGGGCCGCGGACGGGTCCGGGGTCGACGGCAGGGAGGGTGTGGAGGGGAGGGAGGGCGTGGAGGGCAGGGCGGGCGCCGCGGGGAGGGCCGGCAGTGCCGGTGCCCCCGGCACGGTGACCGGCAGCGGCACGTCGGCCGCCGGGAGGTCGACCGCGGCGACGGTGGAGGTTCGGGGGGCCGCCGCGCCGTTGGCGGCGGGGGTGGCGGATGCCGTGGCGACCGGGGTCAGCACGAGGGCCGTCGTCAGCGCGGCGGTCATCCAGGTGGCACGCATGGGTACTGCTTCCTCTCAGTGCGAGTCAGGCGAGTTCGCCTGACTCACACCGTGGGGCAGTACTCCGGGTGCAGCCACCGCACGTACGCCGAACGGTGCGCGGCTCAGCCGGCGTCCGCCCAGCCCCCGGTGCTGCGGTGGGCGGCCAGGCCGACGGACTCGAACTCGTCCGCCCGGCCGGCCTCGGTGCGGGCGCCGATCCGGCGCAGCGCCCGGGAGATCGGGGTGCCCTCGGCCGGGGAGGGCTCGAACTCGCCGGTGCCGAGCGGGCCGAGGGCGATCCGGCCGTCCTCCCAGACGACGGCCCGCTGGCTGCCGGTACCGCCGAAGTAGTCGGCCTCGACGCAGGCCACCGGTCCGGCCTTGGACCAGGCGGCGAGCCGGAGTTGGAAGCCGTCCGGGTGCCGGCCCGGGCCGGGCCCGTGGACGGGCTTCGGCGTACCGTCGTCGACCTGGAGCGCGGCGCGCACCTCGGGGGTGACCGGGATCAGGGCCAGGCCCTGGGCCAGCGGAACCACCCGGGCCGCCGGGACCTCCGCCGCCGCCACCGTCAGCAGCTCCAATGTTCCTATCAGCGCCTGGAGTTCATAGGACATGCCGGCCATCGTGTCCCACCCCACCGACAGTCGGCCCGGAGTTTATGATTCCGTGCCCGGCCGGAGCCCGTAGAGCAGCGTGAAGATCGTCACGTCCATGGCGTCCTCGGTGGTGCTGGGGCCCTCGGCGTTCAACTCCTCGATGATCTCGGCGAACCGGGCCCGCAGCCGCAGCAGCCGGTCCGGGCTGAGCCGCAGCACCGAGTGCGAGAACAGGCCGGGCGGGCCGACCGAGCCGTCCCGGGGGGAGCTGAAGTCCAGCCGGTCGCCGAGGACTTGGGCCTGGAAGTCGCCGCGGAGCCGGTCGATGGCGGCCAGGATGGCGTCGTACGCCTCCGAGCGGGCCGGGGAGTCGGCGGTGAACATCTCGGGGGCGAGCCGGATCGACTCCTGGGCGGCCGCGTAGCGGCTCTCGACGATGCCGGAGACCAGCCGGGTGCCGGCGACCAGGACCAGTCCGGCCTTCTCCAGCTGCTTGATGTGCCGGTAGAGCTTGGTCTGCGGTTCGCCGAGCTCGGCGGCGATCTCCTTGGCGGTCAGCGGACGGCCCCGGGCCGAGCTGAGGGCGCCGAGGATGGCGAGGCGCAGCGGGTCGGCCATCGCCTTGAGGACGGCCGGATCCGCCACCTGGCGTTCCTTGATCCAGGTGACGGGCTGGTCGTCGGTCTCGGCGGGTTCCGGTTCGTGCTCGGCCACGGGCTCACCTTCGCAGATCGTCGGCGCGGCGTGCAATCACGGTCCAGTGAGCACTCACCCTTGCGCAATCACTCATGACTCCGACATCATTCACGACATCGTGAACGATGTCGGAGGCGCGAACATGCGCGCCACGGAAGACACGGACGAGGACACGAACGGCGGGGCGGGCATGGCGGACGGGGTGGACATGGCGGGCACGGCGGGGACGACCGGCACCGCGAGAGCGACCGACGGGGCGGGGACCGACGGGGCGGGCACGGCGACGGCGACGGCTCCGGCCGGGACCCCAGCCGTCCCGCCCGTCCCGCTCCGGCGCAACCTGCGCTTCCAGGCCCTCTGGGCCGGTCAGGCCTGCGCCACCCTCGGCATGCGGATCGGCGACACCGCCTTCCCGCTGCTGGTACTCGCGGTCACCGGATCCTCCACCGCCGCCGGGGCCTTCGGCGCCGTCCAGATGACGGCGACGCTGGTGCTGGGCGTCCACGGCGGCGCCGTCGCCGACCGCTTCGACCGCCGCCGGGTGCTGATCGCCGCCGACGGCGCCCGCCTCCTCGCCTCCGCGAGCGTCCCGGCGGCCCTGGCGCTGCACCGGCTGACCCTGGTCCACCTGCTGCTGGTCGCCGCCGTCGTCGGTGCCACCGTCTCGTACAGCGGCCCGATCCGGATGCTGGCCCTCCGGTCGGTGGTGGCTCCGGAGCAGCTGCGGCAGGCCCTCGCACAGGACGAGGCCCGGATGAGCGGGGCCTCGCTGGCCGGTCCGCCGCTGGCCGGCCTGCTGCTCGGGCTCGGCCGTGCGGTGCCGTTCCTCGCCACCACGCTCGCCTCGCTGCTGGCGGTGGCCGCCGCCGTCCTGGTGCGCTTCCCGGGCCGGCCGCAGCCGGCCGCCGCCGACGCCCACGACCCGCAGCACGCCCCCGGCCCGCAGCACGCACCCGGCCCGCAGCACGCACCCGACACTCAGGACGGCCACGCACCCGCCGCGCCCCCGCAGCCCGGCGGCGCCCTGGCCGGCTTCCGCGTCCTCGCCGCCGCCCCGCTGCTGCGCCCCGCCCTGGCCGTCCTGCTGGTCATCAACCTCGCCGGAACGGCCCTGGTGCTGCCGGTGATGGTGCTCCTGCGCGAGCACGGCACCAGCAGCGGCGGAATCGGGCTGACGCTGGCGGGCGAGGCCCTCGGGGCGCTGGCCGGCACGGTGCTGGTCTCCCGGCTGCACCGGCTGGCCGGGCCCGGCGTGCTGCTGTTGGCGACCGCCTGGACCGCCGTGCCGGTGACGCTGTCGCCGCTGCTGCCGGGCGGTGCGCCGACCGTCTTCGCGGCCCTGTTCGTGGTCGGGGCCGGCGTCCCCGCGCTGCGGGTGATGATCGACCTGCTGGTGTTCCAGCAGGTGCCGGACGAGCTGCGCGGCCGGGTCATCGCCGCGACCATCACGCTGATCACCGCGGGCATGCCGGCCGGCACGCTGGCCAGCGGCCTGCTGCTGGACCACCTCTCCCCCGCCGCCGCGCTGACCGCGATCGCCGCCCTGCTCGCCGCGGCCCTGGTGCCCGCGACGGCGGGCCGGACGCTGCGCCGCGCCGCGTGGCCGGAGGCCCGGACGGCCCCCTCCGCCGGCTGACGGGCGCTCACCCGGGCGGGTGCACGCCGCATGCGGCACCCCGGGCAACCGGGTGAACTGGCCGGGTACGGCCCGCCCGGGGCCCCGCCCCCGGGCGCGCCCGCCGCCCGCACCGCCGACCGGGGCCGTACCGGAGGAGGACCATGAGTTCCACGGACGCGGCCTCACCCCGACGGGAGGGCCCGAGGCGCCCGCAGCGGGCCGGGCCACCCGGGAGCGGACCGACGCGGTGGGCGCCCGGACGGCCGCCGCGCCCCGGGCGTCCTGGCTGCCGCGCGCCCTGATGACGACCGGTTCGGTCGCCGGCCCGCGCCCCGCACCGACCACGGCGGTCTGCGGCCTGGCCTGCGTCTTCCGCTACATCGTGCGGGCCGAGGCGATCGTGCTCCCGGTGGACTGCCCGGACGAGCTCGCCGACGTCGAGGACCGGATCGACGACCTCGACCTGCGCGGCGTCGTCCGCCGCCGGGGCCTCTTCGGCGGCCCACGCCCCCACGCCCCGCCACCCACGCCTCACCCGCCTCACCCGCACCGACCGCTCAGGGAGCGCTGATGACCGACGAACTCGCCCTCCGGATCGCGGAGCTGATGCCCCGCGCCAAGGCCGACCTGGCCGAACTGGTGGCCATCCCGTCCGTCGCCGACCCCCGCCAGTACCCGCCGGAGAAGTGCCGGGAGGCAGCCGAGTGGGTCGCCGGTGCCTTCACCGAGGCCGGGCTCCGGGACGTCCACCTGGAGGAGACCGCGGACGGCAGCCACGCCGTGATCGGCCACCGCCCACCCCCGCCCGGCGCCCCGACCGTCCTGCTCTACTGCCACTACGACGTGCAGCCACCGCTCGACGACGCCGCCTGGGAGTCCCCGCCGTTCCGGCTCACCGAGCGCGACGGCCGCTGGTACGGGCGCGGAGCCGCCGACTGCAAGGGCAACATCGTCATGCACCTCACCGCGCTGCGGGCGCTCGGCGAGGGCGTGCCGGTCGGCCTCAAGCTGGTCGTCGAGGGCTCCGAGGAACAGGGCACCGGAGGCCTGGAGGCGTACGTGCCGCCGCACGCCGGGGAGCTGCACGCCGACGCGCTGCTGGTCTGCGACACCGGCAACGCCGCGGTCGGCGTGCCGACCGCCACCACCTCACTGCGCGGGGTGGTCAACGTGGTGGTGACCGTCCGGGCGCTCCGCGGCGACATGCACTCCGGCATGTTCGGCGGCCCGGCCCCGGACGCGCTCGCCGCGCTGATCCGGATGCTCGACTCGCTGCGCGACGTCGACGGCGGCACCCGGGTCGAGGGCCTGGACTGCGCGGGGAGCTGGAGCGGCGTCGGCTACGACGAGACGCAGTTCCGCACCGACGCCGGCGTGCTGGACGGCGTGCGGCTGACCGGCTCGGGCACCGTCGCCGACCGGCTCTGGGCCCGCCCCGCGGTGACCGTCCTCGGCATCGACTGCCCGCCCGTGGTCGGTTCCGCCGCCGCTGTCCCGGCCACCGCCCGGGCCCGGGTGAGCCTGCGGGTGCCGCCCGGCACCGGGGCGCGGGCCGCCCAGGACGCGCTGATCGCCCACCTGGAGTCCGCCGCGCCCTGGGGCGTGCTGGTGGACGTCGAGCGGGAGAGCGCCGGTGCGCCGTTCCGCGCGGAGACCGGTGGGCCCGCGTACTCCGCACTCGACGCGGCGATGCGGGAGGTCTACGGTCGGCCGATCTCCTTCCTCGGCCAGGGCGGCTCGATCCCGCTCTGCAACGTGTTCGCCACGACCTTCCCCGACGCGGAGATCGTGCTGATGGGCGTCGAGGAGCCGCGCTGCCTGATCCACGCGCCCAACGAGAGCGTCGACCCCGGGGAGATCGAGCACATGGCCCACGTCGAGGCGTTGTTCCTCCGGCACTTCGCCAACTCGGCCCGCACGTGATGGAGTTCAGTGAGTCCGCGCAGCACCCGGACCGTTCCGAGGAGGACCCGACCGTGCCCCGACCCTTCACCACCGAGGACTACTCCGCCCGGATGGCCCGGGCCACCGCCGAGGCGACCGCCGCCGGACTGGCCGGGCTGGTCGTCGCCCCCGGCCCCGACCTGGTCTACCTGTGCGGCTACCAGCCCACCGCGATCACCGAGCGGCTGACCGCCCTGGTGCTCACCCCCGGCCGCGAACCCGCCCTCGTGGTGCCCCGGTTGGAGCGCCCGGACGCCGAGAAGGCGCCCGGCGCCCCGGCCGTCCGGCTGCTCGACTGGTCGGACGGCGCGGACCCGTACGCCACCGCCGGCCGGCTGCTGGACCCGGCCGGCCGGTACGGCATCTCCGACAACGCCTGGGCGATGCACCTGCTGGGGCTCCAGTCGGCGCTGCCCGGCACCGGCTTCACCTCGCTCACCGAGACCCTGCCGATGCTGCGCGCCGTCAAGGACGCCGACGAGCTGGAGCGGCTGGCCGCGGCCGGCGGCGCGGCGGACGCCGCCTACCGCGGCATCCTGGAGGTCGCCTTCGCCGGCCGCCGGGAGACGGACGTCGCCGCCGACCTCGGCGCACTGCTCATCCGGTACGGGCACAGCCAGGTCGACTTCACCGTGGTCGGCTCCGGCCCGAACGGCGCCAACCCACACCACGAGGCCGGCGACCGGGTGATCCGTCCCGGCGACACCGTGGTGCTGGACTTCGGCGGCCTCAAGGACGGCTACGGCTCCGACACCACCCGCACCGTGCACGTCGGCACCGACGTCCCGGCGGAGGTGCGGAAGGTGCACGACGTGGTCCGGCTCGCCCAGCAGACCGCCTTCGAGGCCGTCCGGCCCGGCGTCAGCTGCCAGGAGATCGACCGGACGGCCCGGCGGGTGATCACCGAGGCCGGCTACGGCGAGTACTTCATCCACCGCACCGGGCACGGCATCGGCATCACCACGCACGAGCCGCCCTACCTGGTCGAGGGCGAGGAGCGGCCGCTGGTGCCCGGCATGTGCTTCTCGATCGAGCCCGGGGTCTACCTGCCGGACCGCTTCGGAGTGCGGATCGAGGACATCGTCGCCGTCACCCCGACCGGCGGGCGGCGGCTCAACAACACCCCGCACGAGTTGGGCACCGTCTCCTGAGCCCGCGGACGGAGCGGCCGGCGGGGCCGCGGACCGGACAACCGACGGAACGGCGCACGGAACGGCCGGGGCGGCGGGCCCTTGCGCCGGCCGGGGCAATTCTTAAGAAGCCGTCATCGTCCACCCAGAGTCCTTCAAGCTTGCCTTGCTAGTTTTCGTGCGCATGACCAAGCTGCTCCGGCCGGCCCCGCCACCGCCCGCGCGAGCCGGGCGACTGCGCCCCGTGACCGCGCCCCGCCCCCGCCGGACCGGGCTGGCCGGGCTCAGACTCCTGGCCTGGCCGCTGTACCTGACCGGCTTCGTCTGGTTCCTGCGCACCCAGGGCCTGCCCTCCGCCAACGACGTGGTGTTCCTCTGGCTGATCGGCGCACTGCTGACCGCCGCCGTGCACAGCGGGCACGGCACCCGGGGCTTCCTTCTGGTGCTGCGCGACTGGCTGCCGGTGATGGCCGCGGTCTGGACGTACTCGCTGCTGCGCGGCTACGGCGCGCACACCCCGTGGGCCCCGCACTGGCTCCCCCAGCTGCGCGCCGACGAGGTGCTCGGCTTCGGCGAGACCTGGACGGTCCGGCTCCAGCACGCGCTGTACACGCCCGGCTCGCCGGCCTGGTACGACTACCTGGCCGCCGCCGTCTACCTCTCGCACTTCTTCCTGGTCTTCACGCTGCTCGCGGTGCTCTGGCGCCGCCGCCACGACCGCTTCCGGCAGCTGCTGGTCTGCTACCTGGCGCTGACCTTCGCCGGCTTCGCGACCTACCTGCTCTACCCGGCCGACCCGCCGTGGCTGGTCGCCCAGCAGGGCCACCTGCCCGGGCTCAACCGGGTGGTGTGGGACGTGATCTCGGCGAGCGGACTGCCGCAGGCCGACTCACTGGTCGAGAACGGCAGCCAGTTCGCGAACGACGTCGCCGCGATGCCCTCGCTGCACTCCGCGTACCCCGCGATGCTGCTGTTCTTCTTCTGGCCGACGGCGCGCCCCTGGCTGCGGGCGCTGCTGGTCGCGTACCCGCTCGCGATGGCGTTCACCCTGGTGTACGGCGCCGAGCACTTCATCGTGGACATCTTCGCGGGCTGGGCGTACGCGGCCGTGGTGGTGTTCGGGGCGCGGTGGCTGCGGCGACGGCGGGCCGCCCGCGCGGCCGCTCCGGCGGCGGTACGCGCGACGGCCGGTGCGGCGACGGCCGGTGCGGCGGGCGGTGCGGCGGCGGGCGGTGCGGCGGCGGCCGGTTCCGCAGGAGCCCCGGCCGGAGTCCCCGCCGACAGGGCAGACTTGGCCGCGTGCCGAACCCGACCCGACCCCCGGTGAAACCGACCGCCGAACAGCTGCTGGCCGCCCAGGACACCACCATCCCGGACGTCACCGGGCCCGGGCTGCGCGTGCTGTTCTGCGGCATCAACCCGGGCCTGTGGTCCGGTGCCACCGGCCACCACTTCGCCCGCCCCGGCAACCGCTTCTGGCCCGCCCTGCACCGCTCCGGGTTCACCGAGCGCCAGCTCCGCCCGGACGAGCAGGGCGGGCTGCCCGCCCTCGGCCTGGGCATCACCAACGTCGCCCCGCGCGCCACCGCCAAGGCCGACGAACTGACCGCGGAGGAGCTGCGCGAGGGCGGCGCCGCGCTCACCGAGCGGGTGCTCCGGCTGCGCCCGCGCGTCCTGGCCGTGCTGGGCATCGGCGCCTACCGGACGGCCTTCGGCCGGCGGAAGGCCGTGATCGGCCGCCAGCCCGACGGCATCGGCGACACGGAGGTGTGGGTGCTGCCCAACCCGAGCGGGCTCAACGCGCACTACACGCTGGACGCACTGGCGGCCGAGTTCCGCACGCTCCGGGAGTCGCTGGACGACTGAGTCGTAGACCCGCTGATTCGTAGGACCGCTGATTCGTAGGACCGCTGAGTCGCCGGACAGCCGACGCCCGCCCGGGCGGCCGGCCCGTCAGACCGCCGCCAGGCCGTCCGGCAGCGGGAGTTCGCGGCCCCGCGGCTCACTGCTCACGGCTCACGCCCCCACGGCGAGCTCCAGCGCGGCCAGCCGGGCCGGGTCGGCGACCACCTCGAAGCCGGCCACCCGGCCGCCCGTGACGGCCACCCGCAGCGCCAGCCGCAGCCGTCCGCCCGGGGCGATCACGATGCCCGGGACGCCGTCCACCAGTGCCACCGCGCCGAACCGGGCCCGCCGGCCGAACACCGCGGTCTCCCGGGCGACCTCCGCCGCGCCCCGGGCCACCGGGGCGCGGCCGGGCGGCAGCGCGGCCGGGTCGGCGCGGCGCACCACGTCCGGCGCCAGCACCGCCAGCAGCTCGGCGAGGTCACCGCCCCGGGAGGCGGCCAGGAACGCCTCCACCACCCGCCGGTGCCCGGCCAGCCGCTCCGGCGGCAGCGCGGGCGTGCCGCGCACCCGCCGCCGGGCCCGGGAGGCCAGCTTCTTGGCGGCCACCGGGGTCCGCCCGACGATCGGCGCGATCTGCTCGAACGGCACCGCGAACCCGTCGTGCAGCACGAAGGCGACCCGCTCGGCCGGCCCCAGGCGGTCCAGCACCACCAGCAGCGCCCGGCCGACCGACTCCACCAGCAGCGCCTCCCGCTCCGGGCCCGCGTCAGCGGACGCCACCTCCGGCGGGGCCTCCCCGACCGGCTCCTCGCGGCGTGCCGCGCGCGCCCGCAGCAGGTCCAGGCAGATCCTGGAGACCACCGTGGTCAGCCAGCCCGGCAGGTTCTCCACCGCGTCCGGTCCGGCCCGGTCCAGCCGCAACCAGGCCTCCTGGACCGCCTCCTCCGCCTCGCCCGTCGACCCGAGCATCCGCAGGGCGACCGCCCCCAGCCGACCGCGCTCGGCCTCGAACCGCTCCGCCAGCACCCCGTCCCGGTCCATCGGTCACCTTTCGTCGGCCCGGCCCGTCACCCCCATGACGAACCGTCCAGCACCGAAGTGACCGGGAGAGACCTGTGACCACCACCACCCTGCTGCACCTGGACTCCAGCACCGGCGCCGGCGACTCGGTCAGCCGCGCGCTGACCGCCCGCTTCGCCGCCGCCTGGCGGGCCCGGCACGGCACCGCCGGCCGCCACCGGCACCGTGACCTCGCCGCCGACCCCGTCCCCGTGGTGCGGGCCGCCTACGAGTCGCTCGGCCGCCGGGCCGGAGCCCGGGGCGCGCTCCCGCCGGACGCGGTCGCCGCGCTCGTCCAGGGGGCAGGGGAGGAACGCGAGTGGGCGCTCACCCGCCCGCTGGTCGAGGAGCTGCGGGCCGCCGACACCCTGCTGCTCGGCGCCCCGATGTACAACTTCACCGTCTCGGCCGGCCTCAAGGCCTGGATCGACCGGGTCACCTTCCCCGGTGTGCTGCACGACCCCGGCACCGGCGAGGCGCTGCTGCGCGACACCCGGGTCGTGGTCGTCGCCACCCGGGGCGGCGGCTACGGGCCGGGCACCCCGCGCGAGCACTGCGACTTCCAGGTCCCGTACCTGCGGGCCCACTTCGGCAACCTCGGGGTCGCGGCGGAGAACCTGCACGTCGTCGTCGCCGAGCTCACCCGCGCCGCGGACGACCCCGCCCTGGCCGGACTGCGGCCGCTCGCCGCGCGGTCGCTGGCGGACGCCGGGGCCCGCCTGGACGCCCTGGCCGCGGCCGGCTGACGCGCGGGCGCCCCGGCCGCACGGAACCCGCGCGCCGCCACCGCCCGACGGACCGGACCCACCGCCCGACGCACCGGACCCACCGCCCGACCGGACCGCCCCTACAGCGGCGTGACGGCCTTCAGCACCAGCAGCAGGGCCACCGCGGCGTTGAGCGCGCAGAGCGCCGACGCCGCGGTGCCCACCGCGGCGACCATCGCGGCCAGGCCGGCCGGGGTCTTCGCCGGCGGCCAGTTGCGCGAGGTGGGCACCGGGCCGAGCAGCGCGGCCACCCGGCGCGGCACCGGGCCGGGCGCCGGGGCGGGGGCCACGAAGGCCGCGAAGCCCGGGGCGGGCGCCGCGTGCGACACCAGGGCGGCCCGGGCCACCGCCCGAGCGGTGATCCTGCGGTCGCCCACCGCCTGGGCCGACTCCTCGTCCGCCCAGCGCTCCGCGCTGTACGCCACCGCCTGCTGCAGCGGCCGCAGGAACGGGTTGACGCAGGCGGCGAGCTGGGTGGTCAGCAGGTAGCGGTGGTGGCGGTGCCGCAGGTGCGCCCGCTCGTGGGCGAGCAGCGCCTCGCGCTCGTCCTCGGCCAGTCCGGCCAGCATCCCGGTGGAGACGACCACCCGCCCGGGCGAGCCGGGCAGCGCGTACGCGTACGGGTTGGTGTCCGGCAGCACCGCGAGGTCGGCGGCGGACTCCGGCCCGTCG
This sequence comes from Kitasatospora sp. NPDC051705, assembly GCF_044453265.1. Classification (NCBI taxonomy): domain Bacteria; kingdom Bacillati; phylum Actinomycetota; class Actinomycetes; order Kitasatosporales; family Streptomycetaceae; genus Kitasatospora; species Kitasatospora sp. NPDC051705. The sequence goes on from NZ_JBITCO010000005.1 coordinate 285,214, forward strand.
GGCAGCCCGGTCAGTGCCCGGCGGGCCCGGGACCGCACCCGCAGGTGGCGGCCGACCGTCCGGGCGCAGGCCGCGGCGACCAGCGCCAGCAGCCACATCGCGGCCGTCCCGACCGTCTCGTGGTACGGCAGGGCGGCCCGGACCTCCGGGTCGGACCAGCTGTCCGGGAGCGGGTTGCCGGGGATCTGCGCGGTGCCCACCACGCCGATCAGGCCGAGGCAGAGCACGCTGCACACCGCCATCACGGCGCTGATCACGGTCATCAGCCGGGCCGCGCCGCGCGGGTGCAGGTGCTGCTCGGTGAGGCGGGCGATCGGTACCGCGGTCAGCGGCAGGACGAGCGGGAGGAAGACGAAGAGGCCCACGGGTCAGCTCTCACGGTCGGCCGCTGCCGGGTCCGCGGACGCGGCGTCGAGCAGCGCCCGCAGCAGGTCCTCGTCGTGCGGGAGCAGCGCGCTCACGAAGCTGGCCAGGACGGCGTCCCGGTCGGCCTCGCCGTCGAGCATCCGGCGCATCCGCAGCGCGGCCAGCCCGGCGGCGTCGGAGGAGGCCTGCCAGAGGTAGGAGCGGCCCGAACGGGTCCGCGAGACGGCGTTCTTGGCGTGCAGCCTGGACAGGATGGTCATCACCGTGGTGTACGCCAGGTCGCCCTCCAGGCGTTCCTGGACCCACCCCGCGGAGGCCGGGCCGGGTGCCTGCTGGAGCACCGCCAGCACCTGCGCCTCCAGCTCGCCCTGGCCGCGTCTGCGGGCCGGTGCCTCGCCCGCCGCGGGGGCGGGCCTCTCGTCTGCCATGGCGGCCCACTCCCTCCGGATGCCGTGCCCCTCGACCGGCGGGGCACGGGTTCATCCTAACGAGCGGTGCGCCGCTGCGAACCGCTCCGCGCACGGGTGCGGGGGCGCCCGCGGGGCCGGCGGCAGACGGGCGGCACGCGGGCGGCAGCCGGTCAGTCGGCGGGCTGCCGGGTGTCCTGCGGGGCGTTCTGCCGGCGGTCGAGCTCGGCGATGTCGGGGTGGTGCAGGTCGAACGCGGGGCACTCGGAGCGGATCCTCGGCAGGGTGACGAAGTTGTGCCGCGGCGGCGGGCAGGAGGTCGCCCACTCCAGCGAGCGCCCGTACCCCCACGGGTCGTCCTCCTCGACGCGCTCCCCGTGCACGGCGGTCGTCCAGACGTTGTAGAGGAACGGCAGGGTGGAGATGCCGAGCAGCAGCGAGCCGACGGTGGAGACGGTGTTGAGCGTGGTGAAGCCGTCCGAGGCGAGGTAGTCCGCGTACCGGCGGGGCATGCCCTCGGCGCCGAGCCAGTGCTGCACCAGGAAGGTCGCGTGGAAGCCGGTGAAGAGCGTCCAGAAGTGGATCCGCCCGAGCCGTTCGTCCAGCATCCGCCCGGTGAACTTGGGCCACCAGAAGTGGAAGCCGGCGAACATCGCGAAGACGACGGTGCCGAAGACCACGTAGTGGAAGTGGGCGACGACGAAGTACGAGTCGGAGACGTGGAAGTCGATCGGCGGGGCGGCGAGCAGCACCCCGGTCAGGCCGCCGAACAGGAAGGTGACCAGGAAGCCGACCGTCCACAGCATCGGCGTCTCGAAGCTCAGCGAGCCGTTCCACATGGTGCCGATCCAGTTGAAGAACTTCACCCCGGTGGGCACCGCGATCAGCATCGTCATGATCGAGAAGAACGGCAGCAGCACCTGCCCGGTGACGAACATGTGGTGCGCCCAGACGGTGATCGACAGACCGGTGATGGCGACGGTGGCGCCGACCAGACCGGAGTAGCCGAAGACCGGTTTGCGGCTGAAGACCGGGATGATCTCGGTGATGATGCCGAAGAACGGCAGCGCGATGATGTACACCTCCGGGTGGCCGAAGAACCAGAACAGGTGCTGCCACAGCAGCGCCCCGCCGTCGGCCGCGTCGAAGACCTGCGAGCCGAACCGGCGGTCCGACTCCAGGCAGAGCAGCGCGGCGGCCAGCACCGGGAAGGCGAACAGCACCAGCACCGCCGTGAGCAGGACGTTCCAGACGAAGATCGGCATCCGGAACAGCGTCATCCCGGGCGCCCGCAGGCAGACGATCGTGGTGATGAAGTTGACCGCGCCCATGATCGTGCCGAAGCCGGAGAGGGCCAGTCCCATGATCCACAGGTCGGCGCCGATCCCGGGGCTGTGCTCGGCGCCGTTCAGCGGCGCGTAGGCGAACCAGCCGAAGTCGGCGGCGCCGTCGGGCGTCAGGAAGCCGGACACGGCGATCAGCGAGCCGAACAGGTAGAGCCAGTAGGCGAGTGCGTTCAACCGGGGGAAGGCGACGTCCGGGGCGCCGAGCTGGAGCGGCATGATCCAGTTCGCGAAGCCGGCGAACAGCGGGGTCGCGAACATCAGCAGCATGATCGTGCCGTGCATGGTGAACAGCTGGTTGAACTGCTCGTTGTCCATCAGCTGCAGCCCGGGCCGGGCCAGTTCGAGCCGCATCAGCAGCGCCATCACCCCGCCGGCCAGGAAGAAGACGAACGACGTGGTGATGTAGAGGGTGCCGATCCGCTTGTGGTCGGTGGTGGTGAGCCAGCCGACCAGGGCCCGGCCCCGCCGCCGCCGGGCGGCGCGCCGCAGGCGGTCCGCCCGGGGGGTGCGGGGCGGGCGCGGGCCCCGGTCCACGACGTCCTTCGGCAACAGCGTCACGCGGCGCGCCTCCCGTGCTCGGGGCCGCACCGGGCCCGGCCAGTACCCGGTCCACCAGTACCAGCGGGCCGCGGCGGCGGCCCGGGGCGCGCGCGGCACGTCACCCGAACAGGCGCGGACCGGTTGCCCGCGGGCACGGCCCGGCGGACGGTCGTAGTCGGCACACCCGTTCGGCCGTGCGGGTCGACCGCCCCGGGGCGACCGCCCCCAGTGGCTTCGGCACAGGAGGAACCCATGAGCAGCTCGAGCAGTAGGGCCAACTCCGGGTGGGTGACCGGCGGCGTGGTGTTCGCGGGCGTGATGATGATGCTCAACGGCGTGCTGGACGTGTTCCGGGGCATCATGGCGATCGCCAACGACGACGTCTTCGTCACCACCCCGAACTACGTCTTCAAGTTCAACCTCACCGGCTGGGGCTGGATCCATCTGATCATGGGTCTGCTGCTCGCGGCCGTCGGTTACTTCGTGATCACCGGCGCCGGGTGGGCCCGGTACGTCGGCATCTTCCTCGCCTCGCTCAGCGCGGTCGAGAGCTTCCTGTCGCTGCCGTACTACCCGCTCTGGTCGATCATCGTGATCGCGCTGGACGCCTTCGTGATCTGGGCGCTCTGCGTCTACCGGCCCGAGACGGACTGACCGGGCGACCCGCCACGGGCCGCCCGCGCCCTCTCCGAACCATCCGGCCCACCAGCCTGACCGTCCGGCCGCTCCGGCCCCTCCGGACCGGCGGGCCCGCGCCGCACCCGGCCGCGGGCCCGCCGCACGCATCAGGCCCGGGCCCGCTGGGTGACGGCGATGCAGACCAGCACCACCACCGCCGTCACCGGCGCGGCCGCCGGCAGGTCCTCGTCCAGCAGCAGCACCGACCAGACCAGCGTCAGCAGCGGCTGCGCCAGCTGGAGCTGACTCGCCCTCGGCACCCCGATCGCGGCCATCCCCCGGTACCAGAGCACGAAGCCGCCGAACTGCGACACCCCCGCCGTGTACGCCAGCCCGGCCAGCGCCTTCGCACCGAGGTGCACCGGCTCGGCGGGCAGCGCGAGCGCGGTGGTCAGCAGCGTCACCGGCAGCGCGGCCACCACCGCCCAGGCGATCACCTGGGCGCCCGGCAGAGCGCGGGAGAGCCGCCCGCCCTCCGCGTACCCGGCCGCGCACACCAGCAGGCCGGCCATCAGGTAGAGGTCCGCGACGCCCGGTCGGCCGTGGCTCTGCAGCAGTGTGAAGGCGAGCACCGCCACCGCACCGGCCAGCGCCGCCGCCCAGAACGCCCGGGACGGCCGCCGCCCGGTGCGCAGCGCCGCGAACACCGCCGTGGCCAGCGGCAGCATGCCGATGACCACCGCCGAGTGCGCCGTCGAGGAGGTCCGCAGGGCGAGCGTGGTCAGCAGCGGGAAGCCCAGCACGCAGCCGCCCGCCACCACCAGCAGCGCGGGCCAGTGCCGGCGTTCCGGCAGCGGGGCCCGGACGGCCGCCAGGTAGCCGGCGGCGAGCAGGCCGGCGACGGCGCCGCGCAGTCCGGTGGCGCTCCACGGGCCGAAGCCGGACAGGGCCCACGCGGTGGCGGGGAAGCTGAGGGAGAAGGAGGCCACCCCGAGGGCCGCCAGCGCGGTGCCGGAGGCGGGGGTCCGCGGTGCTATCGCGATCGGGTGGATAGCGCTATCTTGTGCCGTCATGAACGAGCGTAGCAGTGTCACCGAACTCGCCGATACCCTGCGGGCTGAGGTCGAGCGCTACCCGGAGGGCCGAAAGCTGCCCTCCAGCCGGGCGCTGATGGAACGCCACCAGGTCAGTCCGGTGACGGTCTCCCGGGCGATGGCGGTGCTCTCCGCCGAAGGCCTGGTCGTCTCCCGGCCCGGCGCAGGCGTGTTCCGGGCCGCGGCCTTCACCGGCGGCGCCCCCGCCGGCGTCCCGTCCACCGCCCGCCCCGGCGACCTCTCCTGGCAGGAGGTCGCCCTGAGCGCCGACTCCGGCCCGCGCGACCTGCTCGCCGCACCGGTGTTCGCCACCCTCCGGGTGCCCCCGCCCGACGTCGTCGACCTGAACAGCGGCTACCCGCACGCCTCGCTGCTGCCCGAACGGCTGCTGGCCGCCGCGCTCGCCCGGGCCGGCCGCCGCCCGGGCGCCTGGGACCGCCCGCCCACCGACGGCCTCACCGAACTGCGCGGCTGGTTCGCCCGCGGCATCGGCGGCCAGGGCGGCCCGATCGGCACCGGGGACGTCCTGATCACCGCCGGCGGGCAGAGCGGCCTCACCGTGGCCATGCGCTCGCTCGCCGCGCCCGGCTCCCCCGTCCTGGTCGAGTCGCCGACGTACTCGGGCATCCTCGCGGTCGTCCGGGCGGCCGGACTGCGACCGGTCCCCGTCCCGGTCGACGCCGACGGCGTCCGCACCGACCTGCTCGCCGACGCCTTCGACGCCACCCGGGCGCGGGTCTTCGTCTGCCAGCCGCTGTTCCAGAACCCCACCGGTGCGGTGCTCTCGCCCGCCCGGCGCGCCGAGGTGCTGCGGATCGCCCGGACGGCCGGCGCGTTCGTCGTCGAGGACGACTTCGCCCGGCTGCTCGTCCACTCCGACGCCCCCGCGCTGCCGCGCCCGCTCGCCGCCGACGACCCGGACGGCGTCGTGGTGCACCTGCGCTCGCTGACCAAGGCCGCTTCGCCCAACCTGCGGGTCGGCGCCCTCACCGCCCGCGGCCCGGCGCTGGCCCGGCTGCGCGCCACCCAGGTGGTGGACAGCTTCTTCGTGCCGCGGCCGCTCCAGGAGGCGACCCTGGAGCTGGTCGCCGACCCCGGCTGGGCCCGCCACCTGCGCACCCTCGGCACCGAGCTGAAGGACCGCCGGACCGCCACCGTCGCCGCCCTGAACCGCGAGCTGCCCGGGCTGGTCGGCGCCCACAACCGCGGCGGGTACCACCTGTGGCTGCGGCTCCCGGACGGCGTCGACGACGGCGCGCTCACCGCGGCCGCGCTGCGCGCCGGCGTCCAGATCACCCCCGGCCGCCCGTACCACGCCGCCGAACCCCCGGCCCCGCACCTGCGGCTCAGCTACGCCGCGGCGGAGAGCACCGCCCACGCCGTCGAGGGGGTCCGCCGCCTGCGCCGGGCCTACGAGGCCGCGGCCGGCTGAGCGGGCCCGCTACCGGTGGCCCGCCATCCGCTCCAGCCGGGCGATGCGCTCGGCCATCGGCGGGTGGGTCGAGAAGAGCCGGGCACCCGCCTCGCCGGGGCGGAACGGGCTGGCGATCATCATGTGGCTGGCCGTCTGGAGCTGCGGCTCGGGCGGCAGCGGCAGCCGGCGGGTGCCGGCGTCCAGCTTGCGCAGGGCGCTGGCCAGGGCGATCGGGTCCCCGGTGATCCGGGCGCCGTCGGCGTCGGCCTGGTACTCGCGGGAGCGGCTGACCGCCAGCTGGATGAGCCCGGCCGCGAGCGGGCCGAGGATCATGATGGCGAGCAGGCCGAACAGGCCCGGCCCGTCGTCGTCGTCGCTGCGGCCGAACGGGATCAGCCAGGCGAAGTTCACCAGGAACATCACCACCGAGGCGAGCGCCCCCGCGACCGAGGAGATCAGGATGTCCCGGTTGTAGACGTGGCTCAGCTCGTGCCCGAGCACGCCCCGCAGCTCCCGCTCGTCCAGCAGCTGCAGGATGCCGTCGGTGCAGCAGACCGCGGCGTTGCGCGGGTTGCGGCCGGTGGCGAAGGCGTTCGGGGCGGGCGTCGGCGACAGGTAGAGGCGGGGCATCGGCTGGCGGGCCGAGGTGGAGAGCTCGCGGACGATCCGGTACAGCCGGGGCGCCTCGATCTCGCTGACCGGGCGGGCCCGCATGGCCCGCAGCGCCAGCTTGTCGCTGTTCCAGTAGGCGTAGGCGTTGGTGCCGAGGGCGACCACCAGGGCGATCACGAAGCCGGTTCGGCCGAAGAAGCTGCCGATCACCAGGATCAGCGCCGAGAGGCCGCCGAGCAGGACGGCGGTCCTCAGTCCGTTGTGCCGGCGGTGCACGTCAGGCCCTCCAGTGGTGCGGTGGGGAAGCCCTTTCTGCCTCGTCCCTCTTGCCCGGTCAACGGGCGGGGACCAGGGCCTTGTTCCCCCTGACCGGCGTCGCACCGCCGCGGCGCCGGCACCCCGTGACGAGGGCCGCCCGGCCCCGCCCGCGCCGGAGCACCGGTGCGGGCGGGGCGGGACCGACCGAGGTCGGCTAGGGGCGTGTCTTTCGGATCACGCCAGGCGGTCGCCGCCGGGGCACGCACTCCCCCAGCCTTCGGCCGGGGGTACCCCCACGCCGGCTTCTCGTCAGTCGCCGATGCTCCGCATGGACTCCCTCCTCGGCGCCGCCGATGCACGCACCCCAACGACGCCCGCTGATCCGACGTGATCCGAAAGACACGCCCTAGAAGAGGGAGCCGCCCGCGACCTGGAGGACGAGCTGGGGGGCGAGCGAGAGGACCACGGCCACCGAGGCGGTCAGGCCCAGCGTCGCGGTCAGGCCGACCGGCAGGCGCCGCTCGTCGCCGGCCCCGCCCGCCGCCCCGCCCGCCGCCTCGTCCGCCGTCGCCGGGGCGAAGATCCGGGCGGTCCAGAGCAGGTAGTAGTACAGGGCGACGACCACGTTGGCGGCCATCACGACGGCCAGCCAGCCGAGCCCGGCGTCGACGGCCGCGCGGAACACCACGACCTTGCCGAACAGGCCGATCACGCCGGGCGGCAGCCCTGCCAGGCAGAGCAGGAAGAAGGCGAGCGCCAGGGCCGTCCAGCGGCGGCGGGCGAACAGGCCGCGGAAGTCGTCCACGCTGGTCCCGGCCCGGCGGCCGACCGCCGCCACCACGCCGAACGCACCGAGGTTGACCACGCCGTAGATCAGCGCGTACGCGGCGGTGGCGCCGAGCGGGTCGGCGCCGGTGGGCGCGTAGCCCGCGGCGGCCAGCGGCACCAGCAGGTACCCGGCCTGGCCGACGGAGGACCAGGCCAGCAGCCGCACCGCGCTGTAGCGGGTGTCGAAGCGCTGGCGCAGCGCGCCGACGTTGCCCACCGTCATGGTGACGGCGGCGAGCACCGCGAGCACCAGGCCCCAGGTGTGCGCGTACGGGCGGAAGGCGATGGTGGTGGCGAGCGCGAGGCCGGAGAGGCCGGCCGCCTTGCCGACCACCGAGAGGTAGCCGGCCACCGGCAGCGGGGCGCCGGTGTAGGTGTCCGGCACCCAGAAGTGGAACGGCACGGCGGCGACCTTGAAGGCGAAGCCGACCAGGGTCAGCACGGCGCCCGCCTCGGCGAGCGGCCTGAGCTGGGCGGGGGCGTGCTCCAGGCCCTGCGCGACGGCGGCCAGGTGGAGGCTGCCGCCGGCCGCGTAGACGAACCCGATGCCGAGCAGCATCACGGCGGTCGCGGTGACGGAGGAGACGAAGAACTTGAGCGCGGCCTCGGCCCCCCGGCCGTCCCGGCGCAGCGCGACCAGGGCGAAGGCCGGCAGCGAGGCGACCTCCAGCGCGATCACCATGGTGGCGAGGTCCCGGGAGGCCGGCAGCAGCGCGGCGCCGGTGGCGCTGGAGAGCAGCAGGAACCAGTACTCGCCGCCGGGCAGCCGCTCCTCCTCGACGGTGTGCGCCGAGAGCAGGGCGGCGATCAGGGCGCCGCCGAGCGCGAGCAGCTGGAACACCAGGGCGAAGTGGTCGGCGACGTACGAACAGCCGGCGCTGTCAGTGGCGCCTGCTACGTTCTGCACACAGAAGGTCGCCCGGGGTGATCCCCCGGTCAGGGGGAGGAGCGCGATGAGGGCGAGGGCGAGTCCGGCGGCGGTGAGGCGGCCGAGCCACTTCCTGTGCCGCTCGGGCAGGAACAGGTCGGTGACCAGGACGGCGACGGCCGCCACGGCGGCGATCAGCGGGGGCGCGATCGCCACCCAGTCCACGGACTGGATCAGGCTGCCCGGGTTGGCTACGGCGAGGGAGGTCACAGTGTGCTGCCCCGTGGAGTGAGGTCCGAGTGCGGCGGTCTGGGCTCCGAGCACGGTCAGCCACCTCCGAGGAGGTGCTTGACGGCGGGGTCGGAGAGGCCGAGCAGGAGCGCGGGCCAGAGGCCGGCGAGCAGGGTGAGGGCGGCCAGCGGCGTCCAGCTGACGGCCTCGTACGGGCGCAGGTCGGCGACCTGCGCCACCGGCGCGGGCTGCTCGGGGTCGCCCATGCAGACGCGCCTGACCACGATCAGCAGGTAGGCGGCGGTGAGGAGGGTGCCGAGGCCGGCCAGGACCATGTAGGTGACGAACGCGGGCCTCGACAGGCCCTCGGCCGGGTCGAACGCGCCGAACATGGCGAGCAGCTCGCCCCAGAACCCGGCCAGACCGGGCAGGCCCAGGCTGGCGACGGCGGCGAAGGCGAGCAGTGCGCCGATCCGCGGCGCCCGCCCGTACAGGGCGGCGCCGGTGGCTCCCGAGAGGGTGTCCAGGTCCGCCGTGCCGTAGCGGTCCTTGACCGCGCCGACCACGAAGAACAGCAGGCCGGTGATCAGCCCGTGCGCGATGTTGGCGAACAGCGCGCCGTTGACGCCCGCCGGGGTGAGGGAGGCGATGCCCAGCAGGACGAAGCCCATGTGGCCGACGGAGGAGTACGCGATCAGGCGCTTGAGGTCGCCCTTGGCGCCGGGGCGGGCGAGTGCCAGGCAGGCCAGCGAGCCGTAGACGATGCCGACGGCGGCGAACGCGCCCAGGTAGGGGGCGAGCGTGGCGGTGCCGTCCGGGACGACCGGGAGGAGGACGCGGACCAGGCCGTAGGTGCCCATCTTCAGCAGCACGCCGGCCAGCAGCACCGAGCCGACGGTCGGGGCGGCGGTGTGCGCGTCCGGGAGCCAGCTGTGCAGCGGCCAGGCGGGGGCCTTGACCGCGAGCCCGACCATGATCGCCAGCGCGGCGACGACCTGGGTGGTGTGGCTCAGGCCTGCGCCGTGCGCGGCGGCCAGGGCCTGCATGTCGAAGGTTCCGGCCTTGCTGCCGACCAGCAGGAAGCCGAGCAGCATCACGGCCGAGCCGAGCAGCGTGTACAGGATGAACCGGTTGGCGGCCGGGGCCTTCGCACCGCTCCCCCAGCGGGCGATCAGGAAGTACATCGGGATCAGCACGATCTCGAAGGCCAGGAAGAAGAGCAGGAGGTCCAGCACGGCGAAGGTCGCGAGCATGCCGACCTCGAGCAGCAGGAACAGGCCGACGAAGGAGCGCGCCGAGGGGACGCCCTCCCCCGAGGGCAGGCGCTTCTCCGAGTACAGCGCGCAGAGGAAGGTGAGCAGCGCGGTCAGCACGATCAGCGGCAGCGAGACGCCGTCCACGCCGAGGTGCAGGCGCACGTCCAGGGCCGGGATCCAGGCCACGTCGGTGGTGGCCTGCATCCGGGCGGGCTCGTCCTGGTCGAAGCCCGCCGCCAGGGCGACGGCGAGCAGCAGCACCGCGCCGGTGAGGACGCTGTTCAACCGCAGCGCCCGCCGGTCGGCGGCGGCCGGCTCCGGGCCGAACACCGGCGCCAGGGTGAGCGCGGCGCCGAGCAGCGGCAGCACCAGGAGGGCGATGAGGACTGCGTTCATCGGGGGCTCCTACGGGCGGCGGTCGGCATCGGGGGGAGGTGGTGGGGCATCCGGCTACACCGCCACCAGGACGGCCAGCAGGACGACGCCGGCGAGCAGGGCGCTGAGGTAGGTCTGCGCGTTGCCGGTCTGCGCGAGCCGGACGGCCCGGCCGAGCAGGTTGGCACCGACCCCGGTGCCGCGCACGTAGGTCTCGACGACCTCGCGGTCGAGGAAGCGGACCAGTCCGGCGGCGGCGGTCACCGGTCGGACGAACAGCACGTGGTACAGCCGGTCGACGCCGAAGCCGCGCCGGGCCGGGCCGAACAGCGGACCGAGCAGGGTGCGCCCGGGGTCGGCGACGACCACGTCGGCGACCGGGGCTCCCGCCTGCCCGGGCACCGTCGCCCGGCCGGTGCTCTGCCGGGAGGTCGCCGAGCGCCAGGCGCCGTACGCCGCGAGCAGACCGATCACGGCGAGCCCGGTGCCGATCACCGCGGTGACCGCGGAGGGCCGCAGCGAGCCGCCGTCCAGCAGCGCGGGCAGCCAGTCCGAGCGGACCCCGGCGATGCCGAAGCCCATGGTCGGCACCGCCAGCACCCAGAGCGGCCAGCGCATCGCGGGCGGTTCGGGGCTGGCCGGGTCGGCCTCGTCGAGCTCGGGCGAGTACGGGGCGCCGGCCTCGTGGTCGGCCACCACCGAGGCGGCGTCCGGGGCGGGCACGACCTCCGGTGCCTTCGCGGCGGCACCGGTCGGGCTGTGGAACGCGACCAGGAACAGCCGTGCCGCGTACGCGGCGGTGAGCAGCGCGGTGAGCGCGGCCGAGACCAGCACGATCCAGCCGGCCGCCTCCGGGACGGCCGAGGACGGGCCGAGCCCGTTGGTGAGCGCCTCGCCGTCGGCGGCGTGCTCGGCGGCGGTCAGCACCGCCTCCTTGCTGAAGAAGCCGGAGAACGGCGGCAGCCCCACCAGGGCGACGAGCCCGATGCCCATCGTCCAGTAGGCGTCCGGGACGCGCTTGCGCAGCCCCGGGATCCGGGACATCGCGGAGATCGAGTTGGTGTGCGCGGCGTGGATCACCACACCGGCGGCCAGGAACAGCAGCGCCTTGAACGCGCCGTGGCTGACCAGGTGGAAGACGGCGGCCTCGCGGTCGCCGCTGGCCAGCGCCCCGGCCATGTAGCCGAGCTGGCCGACGGTGGAGTAGGCGAGCACCCGCTTGAGGTCGTCCTGGGCGAGCGCGCAGACAGCCGACCCGATCATCGTCACGGCGGCCATCACCGCGAGCACGACCAGCGCCGCGCCCGAGAGCAGGAACACCGGCAGCAGCCGGGCGACCAGGTAGATGCCGGCCGCGACCATGGTGGCGGCGTGGATCAGCGCGGAGACCGGCGTCGGGCCGGCCATCGCGTCCGGGAGCCAGGTGTGCAGCGGGAACTGCGCGCTCTTGCCGGCCACGCCGGCGAGCAGCAGCAGCGCGATCAGCGTCGGGTGGCCGAGCCGCCCGTCGGTGGCGGCGGCCAGCACGTCGGTGATCCGGAAGCTGCCGGCGTCCGCGCCGAGCAGGAAGATCCCGAACAGGAACGGCACGTCGCCGAGCTTGGTGACCAGGAAGGCCTTCAGCGAGGCCGAGCGGGCGTCCTCGGTCTCCCAGTGGTGGCCGATCAGGAAGTACGAGCAGATGCCCATGACCTCCCAGCCGACCAGCAGCACGATCAGGTCGCCGGAGTAGACGACCAGGAACATCGCCGCGGTGAACAGCGAGACCAGCGCCGCGTAGGACGGGTAGCGCGGGTCCTTCTTCAGGTACGCCGTCGAGTAGACCTGCACGCAGGTGGCGACGAGGCCGACCAGCACGGAGATCAGCGAGCTGTAGCCGTCCAGGTGGAGGGCGAGCCCGATGTCCGGGCCACCGGTCGGGGTGAGCCGCGTGGCCGCGTCGAGGGACTGACCGGTGCCGAGCTGGAGCGCGACCACCAGGGCGAGCACGCCCGAGACGGCGACCGGCACGATCGCCAGCGGAGGGGCCAGCCCGGGGGCCTTGCGGCCGACGCTCAGCGTCGCGGCGGCACCGAGCGCGGGCAGCACGGGAACGAGGACGGGCAGGGCGAGGTTCATGCGGCGGCCTGGCCCTTCAGCGCCTCGGCTCCGGCCGGCGCCTCCTCGGCGAGCGGCTCGGCCGGGTCGCCGAGCGCGGTGGCCCGGTCGATGTCGGCGGTGCCCCGGGCCCGGAAGAGCAGCAGGACGATGGCGAGCCCCAGGCCGATCTCGGCGGCGGCGAGGGTGATGGTGAACAGGGTGAGCGCCTGACCGGCGTGCAGCGAGTCGTGCAGCCAGGTGTCGAAGGCGACCAGGTCGAGGTTGACGGCGTTGAGCATCAGCTCGACGGACATCAGCACCAGGACGGCGTTGCGCCGGGCGAGCACGCCGTACACGCCGACGCCGAACAGCAGCGCGGCGAGGACGACGGGGTAGGCGAGGTGCATCAGCCCTCCTGCTCAGAGGTGGTCGCGGCGGGGGCCTCCGGGGCCGGCCGGGGCACCGTCGCGGCGACGGTCCCGTTCGACCCGACGGGCCGCCCGGCGCGCAGCCGGCCCGCCCGCGGCGCCGGCACCCGGCGCCCGGAGCCGCGCGACAGCACGATCGCGCCGACCAGCGCCGCGAGCAGCAGCACGGACAGCGCCTCGAAGGGCAGCACCCAGTGGCGGAACAGGCTCTCCCCGGTGACGGCGGCCGAGCCGCCGCCCGCGCCGAGGTCGATCCAGGAGGTCCGGAAGGCGTCGACGACCAGCGTCACCAGCGTCCCCGCCGTGGCCAGCGCCACGACCAGGGCCACCCAGCGGTTCTTGGAGTCGGCGTCCGGTGAGCGTCCGATCGGCGCCTTGGTGAGCATCAGCCCGAACAGCACCAGGACGACCACCGAGCCGAGGTAGATCAGCACCTGCACCCAGGCGATGAACTCGGCGGTGAGCAGCAGGAACTCCACCGCCAGCCCGCCGAGCGCGACGACCAGCCAGAGCGCGGCGTGGACCAGCTGCTTGGTGGTGACGGCGACCACGGCGGAGCCGAGCACGACGACGCCGACCAGCAGGAAGACGACCTCGACCCCGGTCGGGGACAGGAACGAACGGGCGGCCGGCTCCAGTGGACCGGTCGCCGCGAGCAGGGTGGCGGCGCTCATGCTCCCTCACCCTTCTCCTCGGCCGCGGCGGCTGCGGCCGCGAGCTTGTCCGCCGCCTTGCGCGCGGCGGCGATCTCCTTGGGCTCCTCGGCCGCCGGGTCCAGCGCCGGCGGCGCCGGGACGGTCCACATCCACTCGCGCAGCCGGTCCCGTTCGTGGGTCAGCTCCAGGATGTCGGTCTCGGCGTACTCGAACTCGGGCGACCAGAACAGCGCGTCGAAGGGGCACACCTCGATGCAGATCCCGCAGTACATGCAGAGCGAGAAGTCGATGGCGAAGCGGTCGAGCACGTTGCGGGTGCGGGCCCGGGCGTTCGGGTCGGCGGCGGGCAGCGTCTCCTTGTGGGAGTCGATGTAGATGCACCAGTCCGGGCACTCGCGCGCGCAGAGCATGCAGACGGTGCAGTTCTCCTCCAGCAGCGCGATGACGCCGCGCGAACGCGGCGGCAGCACCGGTTGCACGTCGGGGTACTGCGCGGTGACGCTCTTCTTCGTCATCGTCCGCAGCGTCACGGCCAGGCCCTTGGCGAGGCCGGCACCGGGGAAACTCATGAGATCGCCACCTTGATGACGCCGGTGAGGGCGAGCTGGACGAGGGCGAGCGGGATCAGCACGGTCCACGCGAAGCGCATCAGCTGGTCCTCGCGCAGACGCGGGTAGGTGACCCGCAGCCAGATGACCACGAAGGCCAGCGCGAAGGTCTTCAGGACCATCCAGAGCCAGCCGAGCTGGTCGGACATCGGGCCGTGCCAGCCGCCCAGGAACAGCACCGCGGTCAGCGCGGACACCACGAGGATGCCCACGTACTCGGACAGCAGGAAGAGCGCGAAGCGCAGGCCGGTGTACTCGGTGTACGCGCCGAAGATGATCTCGGAGTCGGCCACCGGCATGTCGAACGGCGGGCGCTGCAGCTCGGCCAGGCCGGCCGTGAAGAACACGAACGCGCCGATGAGCTGCCAGGGCAGCCAGTACCACTGCCAGGTGTCGAGGATCCCGGGCAGCGAGAGGGTGCCGGCGGCCATCGCCACCGAGGCCGCCGCCAGCACCATCGGCAGCTCGTAGGACATCAGCTGCGCGGCCGTGCGCAGACCGCCGAGCAGCGAGAACTTGTTGGCCGAGGCCCAGCCGGCCATCAGCTTGCCGATCACGCCGACGCCCATCACGGCCAGCACGAAGAACAGGCCGGCGTCGATCGCCTGGCCGACGAAGCCGTCCGGGCCGACCGGGATCGCCAGCAGCACGAACAGGTACGGCAGCAGCGAGACGGCGGGCGCCAGCTGGAAGATCCGGCGGTCCGCCCCGGCCGGGACGATGTCCTCCTTCTGCGCGAACTTCACGCCGTCGGCGACGAGCTGCGCCCAGCCGTGGAAGCCGCCCGCGTACATCGGGCCGAGCCGGCCCTGCATGTGCGCCATGACCTTGTGCTCGGTCTGGCCGATGACCAGCGGGAAGACCAGGAAGACGACCAGGGTGGCGACGCAGCGCAGCACCGTGTCGAGCAGGTTCACGCGCCGTCTCCGTCCTGGTCGGCCGGTCGGGCCGGGGTCTCGTCCTGCTCGTCCCGCTCGGCCTGCGCGCCCGCGGGCTCCGCCGGCGCCGCGGGCCCGGAAGGCTCGGCGTGGGCGGGCACCGGGTTGTGCCAGGGCGCGTCGGAGGACTGGGTCCGCGCGGGCGCCGGCCGTCCGGCCTTGGGCTCGGCGGCCTCGGCGGCCTCGGCGGCCTCAGCGGGCACAGCCGGCCCGGCGGGCGCAGCGGCCTCGGCAGGGGCACCGGCGGCCGGTGCCGCGGTCGGCTCCGCCGCCGTGGGCTCCGCGGCCTGGCTGACCGACCCGGCCGAGACCGACCTGGTCCGCCGCGGCCGGTCGGCCCGCAGCGGCGCACCCTCGGCGCCGGCGGCCGCGCCCTCGGCACCGGCGGTCGGCTCCCCGGCCTGGCTCGCCGATCCCTCGGCCACCGACCTGGTCCGCCGCGGCCGGTCCGCCCGCACGGGCGCGCCCTCGGCGCCGGCGCCACCGGCAGCGGCAGCGGCCGCCCGGGGCGTCCGCGCCGCCGCGCCCGCCGCCCGCGCACCGCGCGCGGGCCGCTCGGCGACCGGCGGCAGGGTGCCCTTGAGCGGCCCCCACTCGTTCGGGTCCGGCACACCGGGCGGCTGCATCTTGCGCCGGACCGGCCCGTCGCCGTGGTCCGACTCGCCCGGCTCCTTGGCGCCCGGCCAGGCCTTGGCGACCCGGGCCGCGAGCACGAACTCCTTGCGCAGCGGGTACCCCTCGAAGCCGTCCGGCAGCAGCAGGGTGGCCAGGTAGGGGTGCCCGGGGAAGTCGATGCCGAACATCTCGTGGGTCTCGCGCTCGTGCCAGGCGGCGCCCGCGTAGACCGGGACGGCCGTCGGCAGCGAGGCCGCGTCCCGCGGCACCCTGGTGCGCAGCGCCAGGTGGCGGACGGCGCCCGCGGTGTCGGCGGAGGCGAGGTGCGCGACGACGGAGAAGCCGTCGGCGAGCTCGTCGACGGCGCTCAGCCAGTCGAAGTAGCGCAGGCCCAGCACGTCGCGGACGCTGGTGAGCGCCTCGGTCCAGTGCTCGGCCGGCACGTCGACGGTGATCAGCCCGTAAGCCTCGGCGCCGGTCGCCCACTCCCCGACCGACGCCGCGTACTGCTCGGCGGGATTCACGAGGCTCCCCCTTCGGGCGAGGTCTCCGTCGGGACCGGCCGGTCCTGCGGCGCGCCGGGCCCCGCGACGAGCGGGCGGCGCAGCGCGGCGGCGGGCGCGGTGTAGCGGCCGGGCAGCGACTCGGCCGCGATCTTCTCCTGCAGCTTGAGGATGCCCTGCAGCAGCGCCTCGGGCCGCGGCGGGCAGCCGGGCACGTAGACGTCGACCGGGATGATCTGGTCGACGCCCTTGGTCACCGAGTAGGAGTCCCAGTAGGGGCCGCCGGAGTTGGAGCAGGCGCCGAAGGAGATGACGTACTTCGGCTCGGGCATCTGCTCGTAGAGGCGCTTGACGGCGGGGGCCATCTTGTCGGTCACCGTCCCCGAGACGATCATCAGATCGGCCTGTCGGGGGCCGGGCGCGAACGGGATGACTCCCATCCGGATGAAGTCGTGCTTGGCCATGGACGCGGCGATGAACTCGATCGCGCAGCAGGCCAGGCCGAAGTTGAAGCACCACAGGCTGTAGCGGCGCCCCCAGTTGAGCACCACCTTGACCGGGTCCGGCGCGAGCCGGGCCAGCGGGCCGATGGCGCGGCGCTCGACGGCGCCGGGGCGCGACGGGTCCGGCAGGCCGAGCGGGACGGGCCCGCCCTGGGCGCCGTGCGAGTGGTTGTGCGTCACGTCCATTCCAGAACGCCCTTCTTCCAGGCGTAGAGCAGGCCGACCGCGAGGAAGCCGATGAAGAGGAACATCTCGACCAGCGTTCCGGCGCCGTACCCGGCGGAGGCGAAGACCGTCGCCCACGGGAACAGGTAGATCGCGTCCACCGCGAAGATCACGTAGAGGAAGGCGTACACGTAGTAGCGGATCTGGGTGTGCGCCCAGTCCTCGCCCACCGGGTCCACGCCGCACTCGTAGGCGAGGAGCTTCTCGGGCGAGTACACCGCCGGCCGCAGCAGACGGTTGGCGGTGAACGCCACGATGACGAAGAGCACCCCGATGACGGCCAGCAGACCCATCGCGGCGTACGCGTCGAAGTAGCCGCCGCCGACCGCCGGGTCGGCCGCGACGGCAGCCGTGTGCCGCCCCTCCATGCCTTCGCCCTCCACCTCGGCCGTGAACAGCCCTCGCGGCAGTTCTCCGACGTTTCCTCGCACGGTCATAACCATGGCCAATGCGTGAGTCTAAGGGGACGGCTCCGCTCCGCCCGAACCCTGCCCGCTCCGCAAGACGTCCGGTGGACACCCCGGTGAACACCAGGGAGTGGCCCGACGACCAGGGGAGGGGTAGGGATAACCCCCGTCCCGGAAGATGTATCACCCCCATGGCCCCCACCGCCCCCGGTTCGGGAAGCTTGGTCCACCAGCTCGACCGAGAGGGACGGTAGATCCAGATGAAGCCTCCGCACCGACGCGCCGTCGACGCCATCAGGGAGCAGGACGCGCGCATGGAGCGCCCGCCGCTGTACGGCGCACGGATGTGGCGGCAGGCCGGGCACCTGATGCTCAACCTGCCGCTCGGCATCGCCGGCTTCACGTTCGCCGTCGTCATGGTCTCGACCGGCCTGGGGTTGGCGGTCACCGTGATCGGCCTGCCGCTGCTGGCCGCCGGGCTGGCCGGCTGCCGCGCCCTCGGCGGGCCGGCCCGCCGCCGGGCCCGGTCCGCGTACGGCTCCGACATCCACGAGCCGGAGCCGGTGCGGCGGCGCCGGCCGGGGATGGTCGGCTTCACCACCGCCCACCTGACCGACCTGCTGAGCTGGCGCTCCACCCTCTACAACGTGCTGATGCTGCCCTGGGGCATCCTGAGCTTCACGCTGACCCTGGTCTCGATCATCGCACTTTTCCCGGTGCTGCCCTGGGTGGTCCGGATGCTGGCCGCGACGGACCGGATCCTGGTCGAGGCGCTGCTCTTCCCGGGCGCGCTGGCCGAGCGGGTGCGCGAGCTGGAGGACGACCGCGGCACGGTGGTCGACACCGCCGCCGCCGACCTGCGCCGGATCGAGCGCGACCTGCACGACGGCGCCCAGGCCCGGCTGGTCGCGCTGGCCGTGGACCTCGGCATGGCCAAGGAGCGGCTGCGCGAGGTCGAGAGCGAGGACGACGTGCGCGCGGCCACCAGGATGGTCGACAACGCGCACGGCGAGGTGAAGCTGGCCCTGCAGGAGCTGCGCGACCTGGCCCGGGGCATCCACCCGGCGGTGCTCACCGACCGCGGCCTGGACGCCGCGTTGTCCGCGGTCGCCGCCCGCTGCACGGTGCCGGGCGGGGTGAAGGTGAACGTCGACCTGGGGGAGGCGGACGGCCCGGCCGGGCGCCCGGACTCGGCGGTCGAGGGCATCGCCTACTTCACCGTGAGCGAGCTGCTCACCAACGTCTCCAAGCACGCCGGCGCCACGACCGCGTCGGTCGACGTCTGGCGCTCGGACGACCAGCTGATGGTGCTGGTCCAGGACGACGGCAGGGGCGGCGCGGCCCCGTACCCGGGCAGCGGCCTGGCGGGGCTGGCCGAGCGGGTCCGCGCGGTGGACGGGGTCTTCCTGGTGGAGAGCCCCGAGGGCGGCCCGACCAGCGTGACCGTGGAGCTGCCCTGGCGCACCCGCACGGGCCGCCACTGAGCACCGCCGCCGCCTGCCCGGAGCTCCCCCGCACGCCCGGAGCCCCGCCCGGAGCCTCCGGACACGGCCGGGCGCCGGGACCCCGTCGAGGCAGTGACGGGGTCCCGGCGCCGTCCGGTGCGGCGGCCGGTCCGCGGAACCCTTGCGCGGCGTGCGGCCCGGCCGGGCCGTCCCGGGTCTAGGGGGTCTGCAGCGTGCCGAGGGTGACGTCGGCCGTCTGGCTCTTGCCGTCCCGGGTGTAGGTGACGGTGACCTTGCTGCCGGGGGTGAGCGAGGCGAGCGCGGTGGTGAGCGCGTTCAGCGAGTCGATCGGGGTGTCCCCGATCCTGGTGATGACGTCACCGGGCTGCAGCCCCGCCGCGGCGGCCGGGCCACCCGGGGTGACCGCCACGATGACCGCGCCGGCCGGCTGGAACTGCTGGTCGAAGCTGGTCCGGGCGGTGATGCCGAGCGCGGCCCGGCCGGAGTTGGTGACCTTGCCCTGCTTGATCAGCTGGTCGGCGATGCTGGTGACGGTCGAGGCCGGGATGGCGAAGCCGATGCCGGGCGCGGCCGCGCCGCTGGCCTCGGGCTCGGTGGCCGCGAGGGTGTTGATGCCGATCACCTGGCTGGCCAGGTTGACCAGCGCGCCGCCGCTGTTGCCCGGGTTGATGGCCGCCGAGGTCTGCACCATGTTGCCGATGGTGGCGCCGGGCGATCCCGAGCCCTGGGGCTCGGAGACGGTCCGCGCGGTGGCCGAGACGATGCCCTCGGTGACGCTGCTGGCGAGGCCGAGCGGGCTGCCCATGGCGAGGGTGATCTGGCCGAGCTGCACCTTGCGGGAGTCGCCGAAGACGGCCGGCTTGAGGCCGCCGGGCGAGCCGTTCAGCTTGATCACCGCGAGGTCGGACTCGGGGTAGCTGCCGACCAGGGTGGCGTCCAGCGACTTGGTGCTGTTGGCGAGGGTGACGGTGAAGGTGGTCGCGGTGCCGACCACGTGGGCGTTGGTGACGATGTCGCCGGCGGTGTCGTAGACGATCCCGGAGCCGAGGCTGTCGCCGGTGGTGATCTGCACCACCGAGGGCAGCACGTCGGCGATCACCTTCTGGTAGGAGTCCTGCAGCTGGTCGCCGGCGCCGGGGAGCTGCCCGGGCGACCCGGAGGCCGACCCGGCCGGGGACGGACCGGAGGACGAGCCGGCCGCCGCGGAGGAGGGCGAGGACGAGGAGGAGCCGCTGCTGCACGCGGCCAGCGCCAGGGCGGTCAGCACGGCCACCGCACCCGGCGCCAGCGCCCGGCGGCGGCGGGCGGCCCCGATGACGGCCGCCCGGACGGCGGTGCGATCGGCGGTGCGACGGGCCTTGGGCCCGGTCGGCCGCGGTCCGGCCGGCAGCGGGCGGGTGTGTTCCTTCTTTCGGCTCACCTGGCTGCCTCCGATCCGTCACGGCGCTGAGAGCACGGAAATCTTTGTCAGCATTTCACCGATTTGTCCGAATCCACGGCCCGACGCGCCCGCCATTCGAAGGAATCCGAACGCCCTAGGATTCTGGGCATGACTTGGTTGATCACCGGCGGTGCCGGATACATCGGCGGGCACGTCGTCCGCCAGCTGCTCGACGCCGGTGAGCGCGTCGCGGTCCTCGACGACCTCAGCACCGGCGACGCCTCCCGCCTCCCGGAGGGCGTCGCCCTGGTGAAGGGCTCCACCCTGGACCGGGCCGCCCTGGACGCCGCCATCCGCGAGCACGCGGTCGAGGGCATCCTGCACTTCGCCGCCAAGAAGCAGGTCGGCGAGTCGGTCGAGCAGCCGTTCTTCTACTACCGCGAGAACGTCATCGGCCTGCAGACCGTCCTGGAGGCCGCCGCCGAGGGCGGGGTCAAGCGGTTCCTGTTCTCCTCGTCCGCCGCCGTCTACGGCATGCCGGACGTCGACCTGGTCACCGAGTCCACCCCCTGCGCGCCGATGAGCCCGTACGGCGAGACCAAGCTCGCCGGCGAGTGGCTGGTCGCCGCCGCCGGGAAGGCGTACGGCATGTCCACCGTGGCGCTGCGCTACTTCAACGTGGCCGGCGCGGCCTCCCCCGAGCTCTCCGACGCCGGGGTCTTCAACCTGATCCCGATGGTCTTCGAGCGGCTCACCGCCGGTCAGGCGCCGCGGATCTTCGGCGGCGACTACCCCACCCCGGACGGCACCTGCGTCCGCGACTTCATCCACGTCTCCGACATCGCCTCGGCGCACGTCGCGGCCGCCAAGCGGCTGGCCGCCGACCCTGCCGGCGAGACCGCGCTGGTGCTCAACATCGGCCGCGGCGAGGGCGTCAGCGTCAAGGAGATGCTGGAGGTGATCGGCGAGGTCACCGGCTACGACACCACCGCCGAGGTGACCCCGCGCCGCCCCGGCGACCCGGCCCGGGTGGTGGCCTCCGCCGACCTGATCCGGCGCGAGCTGGGCTGGAACGCCCGCCACGGCGTGACGGAGATGGTCTCCTCCGCGTGGGAGGGCTGGTGCAGCCGCCACCCCGAGGCCCGCAAGGCCTGACGCAGGGCCCCGGGCCGGGCCCGGCCTGACGTCCTCCACCGCGGCGGGGGGGGGCCGGCCCCCCCCCCCCCCCCGGCGCCGCGGGCCGGGGCGGCCGGCCCCGCGCCGGCGGCCCCCGCGGGCCCCCCCCCGGGCGGGGGGCCG